>DATGLE010000171.1:0-4664 GCA_035294325.1 Ktedonobacteraceae bacterium
ATATGGAGATATTAGATGAACCTGGAGACCCAACCTCTGCCATCAACTGCGCCTGCAAAGAGGCATCGTTTCTTTATCCATCGTCACTTTGCCCTGCTCTGGCTTGGGCAGACCGTCTCGGAGTTCGGTTCGCGCATTACACGCGAGGGCCTGCCGCTCGCCGCAGTTCTGACCTTGCAGGCGACGACAGCGCAGATGGGCCTGCTGGCTACGCCTGGCTCTATCCCTGTACTGTTCCTGGGGCTTTATCCTTGCTGTAGCTGTGGTAGCCGTGATCAAAGTCAGCCTCACCGCTGAGGCAGTAAAAACGAGCTGGCTTTTAAAAGCTACCGATAAAGACGAGGCATCAAAGTTTGCAGCACTCTCTACCGATCTTCCAACAGTAGTGGATGCGCTTTTTAGTAAGAAACTCTGGCATCCTACCTCCCGCATGCGCCTTATCCAGTACCTTTTCCACAGGTATAGCGTAGATGAGGTTGCGCATGCCATTCAAACCAGGAAATCTGGGTAGGAATAACGATTCAACCTGGCGCTCTAAATATTTAAAGAGCCTGCGACAAATCTGCGACAAATTCGGGATAGGGCTGTGACATCTCCCCGCTATAGTTAGAGTCAGGTGCAGCAAGGCGGGAGCCGTGCTGTGCCGCAAACTTTAGCATGGAGAAGTACAATGACGAACTATGAGCGGCAGAGCGAGCAGCAACAGTATGAGGAGTCACCGGCTTTCTGGCGCGAAGGATACCGGCCCGCAGGAGAACAGCAGCCGGCGTATGAGCAGCCAGCGTTTGTCTACAGGCCCTATCCCGGTGAGAAAGAGGTTGCCAGCGCCGTGCTCTCATATGTGCTGGGCTGGTTTTCAGGGCTGCTCTTTGCGCTCTTCGCGTGGCAGGATCGCTATGTACGCTTCCACGCTGTGCAATCGCTGCTGTTCTTCGGCGGAATCAGCGTGCTGGATATCGGGATGGTCTTTATGATGGGCAGCCTGGACAGGCTCAGATTCTTTGCGTTTTTCCCGCCGGGACGCGTGCTCATTCCCTTTTTCCTGCTCGCGTTCTTCCTGGTGAACGCCGTCGCCTTCGTTGGCTGGCTGGTTGCCATGTTCCAGGCCGCCAGAGGCAAATACTACGGGTTGCCCATCGCCGGGGCTATTGCTGCCAGATGTATTGGCAGAGATGCAACTTTAAAGTAGACTATGATACACTATAGCCATAGGCTGTAATCGCTGTATCCCGGCAGGTCGGTATATGATAACTGTTTTGCTGGTCGAAGATGAGTATGACCTGGCGCAAGTAATCATCCGCGAACTGGAGGTAAACGGCTACCGCGTCCTGCACGCGAGCGACGGGCTGACCGCGCTGCGTTTGCATGAGCGGGAGCAGCCGGCGCTGGTCGTACTGGATTGGATGCTGCCCCGGCTCGATGGGTTGACCGTGTTGCGCCAGTTACGTCAGAAGTCGTCAACGCCGGTGTTAATGCTCACGGCGCGCGATGAGGAGGCAGATCGCGTGGTTGGCCTCGAACTGGGAGCCGATGATTATCTTACCAAGCCTTTCAGCATGCGCGAGTTTATCGCGCGCGTGCACGCGCTGCTGCGCCGTGCAGAGATGGTGCAGCAGATTCTCAGCGCGGACCAGCAGAAGACCGATGGGCACCTCGGTCACGGCCCCTTGCACCTGGATGCCGACGCGCACCAGGCCACACTCGCTGGTCAGCCGCTCGACCTCAGTCCGACGGAGTTCGCGCTGCTTCATCTGCTGCTGCGCAGCCCCGGGCGTGCGTTCAGCCGTGCCTACTTGCTCGATACGGTATGGGGCGAGACATATGTCGGCGGAGATCGTTCGGTGGATAATACGGTCTTGCGACTGCGCAAAAAGCTGGGCGCGGTTGGAGAGGATATTGAAACGGTATGGGGTATCGGTTATCGGCTGCGGCCACAGGGGTGATGATGATACGTAAGGATCGCCTGTTACTCGCTATCAACCCGCTACGCGCTCTGGCCGAGGCCGCGCTGGTCGCGGGCATCTTGCTGGGTGGCCTGCTGCTCATCCGCAATCAATCTTTCCCCTTGCAGGAAGCGATCCTGTTATCGATTGGCCCGTTCTGCATGCTCTGGTACGTGCTGCGTATGCGTGTGCCGGCATCCTTCGTATGGCGGCAGGGCTGCTTTGATGGCGCTGTCGCCTTTGTGCTGGCACTGGCTTTGAGCGCCATGATCTGGGCATTAACGCCTGTCGTGCTGCCATCAACGCTGCTGAGAACGACCATCGGAGGGATGAACAGGGCCGCGGAGATGGCGTCGGTTATGCTCGTGGTAGATTATGTCATCTTTCTCATCGCACGCCTCGCCGTCCGCGTTCTGGTTTTCTGGGATCGACTGCGGCGCAAGCAGCTTCTCTGGTCGCTGACGCACGCGCACCTCATAGTTATCGCCGTGGCAGCGGGTTTGCTGATCGTTTTTATCGATCTGGTAGTACTGGGGGTGACGCTGAGCCATTCAACGTCCAGCCTGGTACTGATCCCCCTGACGCTGGGCCTGGCTGCGCTGAGCGTGATAGGACTGATTATCATCGTGCCCCCATCGGCGTTGTGCTCGTACCTGGTCGTGCGCGGCACGGTGCAGCGCCTGAAGGCGCTGATGATGGCTACCAGCGCGCTGCGCGGCGGAGACTTAACGGTGCGTGTGCCGGTTGTCGGCGAGGATGAGGTTGCGCAACTGCAAGCCGACTTCAACGCCATGGCTGGCGATCTCGAACGCGCCATGCACGAACTTCAAGGGGAGCGCGATACCGTTGCCAGACTTCTCCAGCAGCGCCGCGAGTTGATTGCCAGTGCCTCGCACGAACTGCGCACCCCGGTAGCGACGCTGCGGGGTTATCTGGAAACCGCGCTCATGCACTGGGACGGCAATCCACCGCCGACGCTGCATCACGACCTGCGCGTGATGGAGGACGAGGTGATGCGCCTGCAAAGGCTCGTCGAAGATCTTTTCACACTGGCGCGCGCCGAAGTTGGCCGGCTCACGCTGCAATGCAAGCCAACCGACGTGGGAGACATTGCGCGCCATATCGCTGAGATCAACGCACCTCTGGTGTGGCAGGCCAGCAAGATCGCCGTCGCTGCCGAGATCGCGCCCGCGCTCCCCCCGGTGCTGGCCGATGCGGCACGCCTGGAGCAAGCGCTGCAAAATCTGCTGCACAATGCGGTACGTCATACCGCACCCGGCGGGATCGTCGCGCTGGTGGTCACGAGCGAGGATGATACAGTTACGCTGCACGTCAAGGATACCGGCGAGGGCATCGCTCCCGAGGATCTGCCCCATATCTGGGAGCGGTTCTATCAGACCGAGAGCGCCCGCGCGCGTGGCGGCGCCGGATTAGGTCTCACACTGGTTAAAGAATGGGTTGAGGCGATGGGCGGCAGCGTCTCCGTCGAGAGCGCTCTGGGCAAGGGAAGCTGCTTTAGCATAATCTTGCCGCAGGCTCGGTCCCGTTCTACCCGCTCTATAGGAGAGCAAACTCGTGCTGTTCAGACGAGCGAGGTATAACAAATCTGATCTATAAATTGCGGCGACCACTCAGGACGGATCAATCTGCAAGCCCATCAGATATGTATCTACGAACTGCCCGTTCACATAAAGCTCACGCGTGATGCGTCCTTCCCGCACGAAGCCATACTTTTCATACAGATGGATGGCCGGGAGATTATCAACGCGCACAAGCAGGTTGATCTTGCGGATCGTGTTCGTTTGTCTGGCCCAATCGATGAGATACGCCAACAGATGGCTCCCAATGCCCAGGTTCCAGTACTTGCGCAAGACGCTCATTCCGAACTCACCGGCATGCCGAAGACGAGGACGCCTGCCCGCGCTGAAGGTCAACACCCCGGCGATTTCTCCGGCGATTTCGGCGATGAGATATAAACTGGTCGGCAATGCAGCCGTTTGCAGAAGAAATGCACGTTCCTCCTCCACGCTCATCCCGAACTCGCCAGGACCGAAGGTGATATTCTCGCTCTCGCCTGCCACCTGATCGAGATAAGCCAGGATATTTTCAGCGTCATTCGGCTCTGCCCGCCGCAGCGTGAGTTGGAGATTGTTTTTCAGTAGCGTGTGTTGTGCCACCTCTGCCTCCTGAAGAAATACGTCGACAACTGATGATTGTCCAGAAGTGCAACAGAGATCCTTCGCTGCGCTCAAGATGACACACCCGTTGGCTGTCATCCTGAGCGCAGCGAAGGATATGCGGGATGGTGAGGGCCTTCCAGGAATCAGGCTAATGCCCACCGTTTCTCTTATCGCGCCAGCGAACAAGGCGTTGCAGCGTCTCGAAGTCCCAGGGTGTGCTTGTACCGTAAATGAAGTGCGTCACTCCTGCCCTGACGTATTCATCAAGCGTCTTGTCGCTATCATCTTTTGACGGCTCCGTTGAGCGCTCGATCTCGCGGGGATTGCGTCCGATCTCCGCGCACCATTGATCCAGCACCTGCCCCTTATGCGCCATCGTGGCTGGATCGCCGAAACCGTGCCAGATATTCGCGTAGCGAGCGGCGATGCGCAGCGTCTTCTTCTCGCCGCCACCGCCAATAAGGATAGGGATTGGCTGCTGCACAGGTTTGGGAACATCGACCTGCCAGCGGTGCAGTATGATCGGCAGGGCTTCTTCCAG
>DATGLE010000172.1:0-31363 GCA_035294325.1 Ktedonobacteraceae bacterium
CCGAAGGTGGCGACGCGTACAAAAAGACGGATGCCCACCCAATACCGTTATTGACACCACGATTATGCTGAGATACAGCAAAGTAAGCACAAAGGTTTACTGATGACAGCAGCAGAGCACAATAAAGCCATCATACGCCAGATCTTTGAAGAGGGATTGAACCAGGGGAACCTGGCGATTATCGACGAGTTGTTCGACGCTCGTTTCGTCGATCATGCGACGCCCGATCAGACGCCGGGGCCGGAGGGTGTCAAAGATTACTTCGCATCGGTGCGTGCCGGCTTTCCCGACATGCGTGTAACGATTGAGGATCTGATCGCCGAGGATGCGAGGGTTGCAGTCCGTACAACCTGGCGCGGCACCCATCTGGGGTCTTATGAGGGCACACCCGCCAGCGGCAGACCAGTGACACGAACCATGATCCAGATCTTTCACATCGAAGACGGCAAGATTCTGGAGGAATGGAACGAGGGCGCCGGCCTGCTCAACCCATAGCGACTATACGAAAGACCGGATGACGCGGCGCCTCGGCCACGAACGCCTCAAGCGGTGAATCGGGCCTGACATCGAAAAATGGCCGCACGACGGAGATACGCTTGAGGTAAGCCTTGAGCACCGGCGCGCTCTCTTCGGGCGACAACTCGACGATGCGTACAGTTTCGGAGCGATGCCCGCGCGTCAGTATGACCTGGCCGGCGGCACGCGCATTGCGCACCCAGTTGACCTCGCCGTATGGCGCGACCAGCCAGCGCTGGCCGCCTTCCTCAACGAGCGTGACGGGCAGGGTATGCATGCGGCCACTTTTGCGCCCCCTGACGGTCAGCAGATAGGTGGTGCCATATTCTATGCCGGCATTCAGCGCGGCCATTGCGAATTTATTGAAGAGCCGGCGCGCGAAGCCCAGCTTATACTTCCTCGCCATTTTTCAATTACGCTCTCGCTCCTCGCTGCACTATAAAGAATAACGACCATCGGGAATGTCATCCTGAGCGGTAGCGAAGGATCTGCGGTCCAGGCACCAGATCCTTCGCTACCGCTCAGGATGACATATCATACCCTGGAGCGGCTTCATCTTGAACTTCAAATTCCATGATCTGGTCTTCGCGCCACAAAATGTATACCCTTCACACTCATTACCAGCTCGCCCGCCTGGTTGAACATCTCGCAGTGCGAGTGCAGCGTCCCCCGGTCAGCCCGGCTCTTAGACGGAATGCACGCGGTGATGGTAAAACGGCCATACAGGGTATCGCCGGGGCGCACAGGTCGCAGCCAGCGTATGTCCTCGACGCCGGGCGAACCCATCATCTTCGCTTCGCTAAAGAGCGTATCGACCAGCAGGCGCATGTAAATCGCCGTCGTATGCCAGCCGCTGGCAACCAGGCCGCCAAAGAAGGTGTGCTTTGCCTGCTCGGGGGAAATATGATAGGGCTGCGGATCAAATTGCCGTCCGAAGTTGATGATTTCTTCTTCGGTTATGCTGTAGCTGCCAAGATCAAATGTGTCTCCTACGCTAAAGTCCTCAAAATATTGTTTTTGCATATGGTTCCTTTTTATCTCAGAATGTGTTTGATGCCCGGCGTCGCGCGGCGAAGCCGCGCATGGGATGGATAGTATGTTGTGAAAAATGCGCTGCGTGCATTTTTCACAACATACTATCTATAAATATAGCAAGCGCCGCAGGTGCGAGCATGCCGGCCACTCCGCTACAGTAGTATATGATAAGAGGGCCTGCCGGCGCATGCCGGCAGGCCCTCGAAAACGGTCCCGGAGGGGGCTATTGGGCAAAGTAGACTTTGCTCCACTCGTCGGGAGTCAGGATGCCCAGGGGATGGATCGGGAAATTCTGGAGCTTCGGATTTACCACGTAATGCTGTTCCACCTGGAACAGGGGAAGCCAGGCCACATCGTTCGCCAGCTTCTGCTCAGCGTCGTCGTACTGCTGCAAGCGCTGTGTAGGATTGAGATTGGAGTCCGCCTGGTGCAATTCATCCTGGACGGCCTGCTGGGCAGCGGCATCGCTCGTCGTGTTCTGGCCGTAGTTCATGTTATTGAAAGCGGCCCCTTTACCGAATATGATGCTGAGCCACTCCTGCGGATCGGCGGGATTGCCAAAGCTCAGGAACCACATTTGCAGCGGCCCGGCTTTTCCGGTGGTGCTCGACATCTGTTGCAGCAGGAGGTTAATGTCCACAAGGTTGAGATGCACCGAAACCCCCAGCACCGTCTCCCAGCGCTGAGCAAGCGCCGCTACAAGATTAGATGTGTCGCTGTCGAGGATGAAATAGGTCAGCGTGATCCTGGGCATCTGGCTCACGCTGCTATATCCCTCTTCCTGCATCCCTTCCTGTAGCAACTGCTTCGCTCTGGTGACATCGCCCTTCGTGCTGGCGACACCATCCGGTCCCGTCAGCGCCTTGTTGTAGCCGGGCATGCCCTCCGGCAAGAGATGGTTGGTAGGGATAACCGTCCCATGCATAACCTTGTCCGCCAGGATATCTTTATCAACGGCGAGCGCGAACGCCTGGCGGATTTTGATGTTATCAAACGGCTTCGCCAGATAGTTCATGGTCAGGTAGGTTATCTGCAAGGCAGGTGCGTGCCTGTAGTCCTTATGATTTTTAACGCTCTCAACCTCATTGCCAGGGACCTGAGCCAGATCTACCTGACCGGCCTGATAGCTTTTATAGGTAGTATCCGGCTGGCCGGAACGGAATAGCTCGACTTTTTGCAAGCGCGGTTTAGAGCCATAGTATTCAGGGTTGGGAACTACTGTCAACCCCTGGTTATGCGTGTAGCTCGTCACACGGAACGGCCCGCATCCGGCCCCTTCATCCAGGTGATCCGTCCAGTTGAGGCCATATTTATCGATCAACTTTTTGTTCACAGGGAACGTGATGGGAAAAGCAAAACTTTCCAGGAAAGCCGGCGTGGGCTGGCTCAAGACGACGGTAAGCGTGTTATCGTCCGGGACGAGAATGCTATCGCCGATCAGGCTGTCCACCTTGCCGGAGGTGATCTTGTCATAATCTTTCATCGCGCTAAGGAATGATGCCAGCGGGGCCTTCGTCTCAGGCTGTAGCTCGCGGTTGATACTATAAGCAATATCATGCGCTGTGAGGGGCGTGCCATCGCTGAATGTCAGGTTGGGCTTGAGATGAAAGGTATAGCTCAATCCATCGGGAGCCATCTGATGGGAAGAGGCCATCTGATCGATCACCTGGCCGTTGCCGGTTAGCTCGACCAGTCCAGTGAAGACCATCTGGACAGCGAAAATATCAGTGCTGACCGATACAAGCGCTGGATCAAGCGTCGAAAAATCGGTAGCGCCAATCGGATAGCGCAAAACCTGCTTATCAGGGGGAGCAGGCACCAGCGTACTGCCTGCCTGGGGAGCATTCCCCCCGCAGGCGGCAAACAGCAGGGCGAGTGTACAGGAAAGGATGAGAAGAAGCCCCGCACGCGAGACCTTATGTTGTAGCATGTGGAACACCTCCGTAAAAAATAGTGGGCAACTCGTTACGTTCCGCTTTTATCGGCAGCGCGTACAAACACAATCGGCTTCACTCCTGGCTCACGACCAAGCCCTATAGAAAAGCTCTCGATCTCTCCATCGAGATTCATCGAGAAGGAGGCTTTGAAACTGGCCTCCAGGCGCTCCTGTGAAACGACGAACACGTCGTAGTGATGGTGCTTGAACGTGTACTCCAGATCGTTGTAGATGCCCTTGAGACTATCGCCGTCCTGCTTGATCGTAAAGGTGCCATAGCCGGGATGCACGAAGTTGCCAGCATAGGCGCTCAACGAGTGCGAGGGTGGGGCATCAGGTACAGGATTCGCCTCATTCTCCTCGTTCATCTTCTTCATCTGCTCTTTGAGTTCGGCATATTTTTTCTGGAACCGGCTGCGCCAGTCTACCTCGCTCAGACCGAGCAGGCGATCACACACGTTGAACAGTACAATCTCGGTGGCGAAGTTGCCATCCAGGTTGGTGAGCACTACAACGCCGAAATTGTCATCGGGCATGAAGCCGACCAGGGCGCTGAAACCATCAATATTGCCGCCATGCTGCGCCATCACATGGCCGCGATAGGATGTGAGCAGCCAGCCAAGTCCATAGTTCCAGTGAAAGGTCTCTTCGTACCTCTCAAAGAGCGTTGGCAGCGGCGGGCAAACCATCTGAGGAGTGATAAGCTGGTTGAACTGCGCCTCGGAAACGAGTCGCTGTCCCTCATTCCCATATGCGCCCCTGTTCAAGAAACAGGATATCCACTTCGCCATCGAGAGGACATCGGCATTGATCGACCCGGCGGGACCCACAGCCTGAAAGCGATCATAAAATGCTATCGGCTGCACCTCGCCCTCGACCTCTTTATAGGGAAGTGCAAAATCGCCTGTTCGCTGCGAGTCATGCACCGAGAAATTCGCGTTCGTCATACCCAGGGGATCAAAAAATCGCTGCTGCACGAAGTCTTCCCAGCTCTGCCCGGTAATAACTTCAACGAGGTAGCCCGCCGCCATATACATCATGTTCTGGTATTGCCAGGTCGTGCGCAGGTCATGCGTTGGCTCAAAATACTGTAAACGGTCAAACAGGTCCTTACGGGAGATCGTCGATTGATACCATGCCAGGTCGTGGCGCGGCAGCCCGGAACTGTGGATGAGGAGATCCCTCGGAGTCAGGCGCTCGCTAGCAAAGGCATCATAGAGTTTAAACGAGGGAATATAGTGCCTGACCGGCGTCTCCCAATCGAGCTTCCCCTCATCGACCAGCACGGCCAGAGCCATCGCCGTGAACGCTTTGGAGGACGAGCCAATCGCGAAGAGGGTCTGCGGGGTGACAGCCAGATCTCCGGCTGCGTTGCGCTTACCATAGCCACGGGCCAGCAGCACCTCGCCATCTTTAACGACGGCCAGCGCCAGCCCTGGCACCTTGATGTCTTGCATAACGGATTGAATAAAGTCATCGATACCTTCGAGCTGCTTGCCTGCGCGCTCCTGCACGGTCATACTATTCTCCTTTGGTAGGAATAAATCTTTCTGCGTACACAGTGTACCCCTCAGCTTAGCGAGGCAGCATCTATCAAAGGTTAAATGAGGGGATAAACCTTTGCTAAATTAAGAGAGTATCCAGCCCTCAGCATACCCGCTCTCTCACCGGGCATTCGCGCGGCGCTGTCGTGCAAGAGATCGAGAGTATGTTGTGGGAAACTGCGCTTCGCGCAGTTTCCCACAACATACTCTCTAAAATAAAAGCGAGGGCCGTAGGCGCGAAGAAGCGAGTATATCTCATTTCCGACAGACACGTTCTGAGAGAAAACATCAGATCAGATGTAACGCCCGGGCGCGGGTAAGGGCCTGGACGCGGCTGTTGACCGACAGCTTACGGTAAATGCTGTTGATATGGGCCTTGACGGTGCCTGTCACCACCACCAGCTCTTTTGCGATCTCCTCGTTCTTACGCCCGGTAGCCATCAAGCGCAGCACTTCACGTTCGCGCCAGCTCAACGGTTCCACCAGAGGGCCTTCCTCGCTTGCGGCTGGCGCCTGTATCGGAGGAACAGGCTGCGTAAAAGCTGTGAGTATCCGGCGCACGTAGGCAAGATTGATCGGGCGCTCTTGCGGCTTGCAGGCTTTGTAACGATCCCGCAGAAGTCGCAGGAGCTTCGCCATCGCATCACCCTTGTCCACAAAGACGCGGATATATCTACCCGGCTCGGCCAGCGCAAGCGCTCGCTCCAGCGCAGCCAGCGCGCCCTCTGTATCCTCCTGAAAAGAAAGCACCAGGGCCTCATATGTCAGTACCCGTATCAGCGTTTTCGTCCGGCCGATGGCCTCGGCATGCTCGCGCAGGTGCTCTAACAAGATCATCGCCTGGCGTGAATAAGATCCGTGCGGATACGCCCTTCCGGCAGCGATGAGTACACGCACCTGGACGAAATATTCGATTTCATGGCGCGGTGAGATAGCCTCTTCACAGTCAGGCATGTGTCGCTGCATCCACAGGAGCGCATCGTCC
Source organism: Ktedonobacteraceae bacterium (assembly GCA_035294325.1). Classification (GTDB taxonomy): domain Bacteria; phylum Chloroflexota; class Ktedonobacteria; order Ktedonobacterales; family Ktedonobacteraceae; genus DATGLE01. The sequence continues at coordinate 6,017 of DATGLE010000172.1, forward strand.
AGGCGACCCTGCTCCAGCGAAAGGCGAGCACGCAGCGCCCAGACAATGCTGAGAACTTTATAGGTTCCTGCCTCCTGGAGAAACCTTTCCCATTGCTGCAACCAGTAATCCGCCTCGCTGGTATTCCCCTGCGTCAGCTCTACCTGGGCCATACACAGGGCCGTTTCGGAAATCACATTGTTGTTATTTGCCTGCATCCCTACGTCCCAGGCCAGCCGCAAATACTGCCGGGCAGTTTCTACATCCTGCCATTCCCAGAAGAGATAACCCAGAGCGGCATAAGCAATGCCCGTTGGATGCCCCACACGCCCGTTCGTCAGTTTGAGAACCTGGTAGTACAGCCTCATCGCTTCAAAGGGATGGCCTTGAAGCTCGTACAATTCCGCCTGGGCGATCATCACGTAGGGCAGCAGCAGGCCATGACCTATTGCCCGGCTGCTGCTACTTGCTTCGGCGAGCGCCTGTGACGCGGCAGCAACATTGACGCCTCGCTGATAGGCCAGTCCGAGCATGAGCAGGACGAGACTGCGAGCATAATGGTTATCGGGCGGAAGAGAGGCGAGGACCTGGTTACAGGTAGAGACGGCACGACTGACATCGCTAAGATACAACCTGTTCGCCGCTCGCAGGGCCACGATTTCCCCGTACAAAGCGGCGGCGGCTGCCGGCGAAATGTTGTGCTCACAGGCATGCAGCGCCTCTTCGGCGGTATCCAGCCAGAAGACGAACGAGTGCGCCTGGGTGGTAAGGAAAATCAACCAGGCAGAGATAACGCAGAGCTGCGGACTGGCCCGAATCACATTCAGCGGTAATGCATCAAGCCATCGTTGCAGCGCGGCAACCTCCTCCCTGGCTATAAGCGAGTAGGCAATGTTCTCAATGAGCGCGGCTGCGCGTTCGACATCCTGCGCAGCCAGGCTATGATTGATAGCCTCATCCAGCACGCCCTGCTCTTCAAACCACTGGCTGGCACGCCGGTGCAGTACGGGCAGCAATGCTGGCTGCGTACATTCCAGGTAGCGACATAGCGCTTTCGTGAACAGGTTGTGATAGCGAAACCAGTCCCCCTGTTCATCGAGCGGGAAAAGGAAAAGCTGCTCTCGCTCCAGTTGCTCTAATATCTCCTGGGCATTGGCTAGCCCGCTTACGGCGCCACCGAGCGCAGCATTGAAACGATCAAGGAAGGCGCTGTGCAAGAGGAACGCCTGGATCTCCGTGGGCTGGCAATCGAGAACCTCTTCGATCAGGTAGCGCTGAAGATAGTGATTGCGCGCGGCGAAGGAAGTGATATCATCAGCGGCATGGCGGTTCTCTTGCAGCGTAAGCAGCGCCAGGCGCAGCCCGGCAGGCCAGCCTTCCGCGCACTCTTCCAGCGCGGCAATCTCATCGGAAGTAATTTCTGGCGCCAGCGCAGCAAGTAGCGAGCGCGTCTCCTGTGAAGTGAAACGCAGCGTATCCGCGCGCAGTTCTGTGACCTGCCCATTCATGTAGTGTCGCGCCAGCGAGAAGGGAAGAGCGCTACGCGTGGCAATCACCAGGTGCACATGCGGCGGCAGGTGATCGAGCAAGAAGTTGACGGCATCATGAATAGCCTGGTTACTGATGACATGGTAGTTATCAAGGACGATCGTCACATCCCGCTTGAGAGCGGCAAGACGGTTGATTAACTCTGCCAGAACATCCTGCAACCTGGTCTGTCGCGGACTTTGCGACAGAGGAGGTTCCTGGATGCCGGGATGCTGGAGCCGCAGCGCTTCGAGCAGGTACGCCCAGAAATTAGCGGGATCATTCTCTTCCATGTGCAAGGAGATCCAGGCCGCTGGCAATTTTTTCTCTATAACCCATTCGCTCAGCAGCGTCGTCTTGCCCCATCCCGCCGGGGCGCAGAGCAGCGTAAGTAAACGCAACGTGCCGCCGGGCTGCAACGCTTGCAGCAAACGTGGGCGAGCAACGAGGTGTTCCGGCGTTGGCGGGACGGCCAGCCTGGTCCTGAGCAGTGGCGGGGCGGATTGCGCAGCGCTGATCTCTTCTTTGCCTGGCGGATTGCCCGCGTGGCTTCGCGGCCCGGCCAGCTTCCTCGCCGCCTCATCGAGCCGCCGGGGCGTCAATTCCTGCGCCTTGCCAAGATAGACCTTACGCATCCTGGCCCCGTGAAGTCGGTAGCCATACCAGTACCAGCCTCCATGCCGCTCCTCGCGCCGCGCGGTCATCGCGCAATGAGCAGCGCGATAGGCGAACGAACACGCATCCCGCGTGTTGAGCCATTCATACCAATCGCTGGCGCCAACGGTAATGGGTGGCAGCTCACCTCCCTCGGGATCGAGACGCCACAATTGATTGTCAACAACCTGCGCGATAGCACGACGAGCCATATAAAGGATCCCCTGGCGCGTGTGGGTAATATTTTTACCCAATGGCATTACCCATTCAAGCAAACATGCCTCATTCAGTAGCATATCCTGACCTGAGAGTTATCGTCAACCCGACAGTTGCAGAGGGCGTATCACTTTTTGGCACTCGTCGCCATCTTCCTTCCCTCCTGGGCGAAACGCCTGCGGCGCCGAGGTGTCCGGGGAAGAGACAGCGCTACAGAAAAGTGACGCGTATCCAATGCAGAGAGGAGAGCAATGGGAGGGGCTGTCCTTTTGTACAGCCTGCGAACTGTCCTCTCGCGCGATGCGCCCGGACCCTCTTTTTTGTATGGTAAAGCCAGAAAGATAACAGCTATTCTGATTGGCTGAAAGGAAGATAGCACTATGACACATCCACACGATCACAGCGCCTCCACCGCATTCATCAGCGGGGCGTCACGCGGGCTTGGTCTCGCGCTTGCGCGCCGTCTTGCGCGCGAGGGCTGGAACTTGATTATAGATGCGCGCGGAGCGGAGGCGCTTGAGGCGGCGCGGGCGGAACTGGCGCAATTGACCAACGTTATTGCTATTGCGGGCGACGTGAACGATCCCGCGCACCGCGCGGCGCTCGTCGAGGCGGCGCAGCCTTTCGGCACGCTGGACCTGCTGGTCAACAACGCCAGCATCCTCGGTCCCAGCCCGCAGCCATTCCTGCTCGACTACCCGCTCGACGTGCTGGAGCAGGTCTATCGCACAAACGTCATCGCGCCGCTCGCTCTCATCCAGGCATTCAGGCGTATGCTGGCGCCCGGTGCGCGCATTATCAACATTACCAGCGACGCCGGCGTCGAAGATTACGCCGGATGGGGCGGCTACGGATCGAGCAAGGCAGCACTGGAGCAACTTTCGCACATTCTGGCCGCCGAGAACCCTGATCTGCGCGTCTACCGGGTCGATCCTGGCGATATGCGCACCCGGATGCACCAGGAGGCATTTCCGGGCGAGGATATCAGTGACCGGCCCCCTCCAGAAGAGAGCGTGCCGGGCCTTCTCGAACTCATCGGCGGTGATTATCCCAGCGGACGCTACGCCGCGCGCGCTTTGACAACGAAGGACACAGCACAATGACGCTGCCATATATTACGCCATCTCATCTCATCAATGCGCCGCTGGCCGGGGCCGGACCGCTGGATTTCGTCCTGCCGCCAGAACTCGAAGCCACGGCGCCGCCGGAAGCGCGCGGGCTGTCGCGCGACGGCGTAAGGCTGATGGTCTCGTATCGCTCGGATGACCGCATCGTGCATACTCAGTTTCGCCAGATCGGCGATTTTCTGGAAGCCGGCGATCTCCTGGTCATCAACACCAGCGGTACCATGAAGGCCGCGCTCAATGCCCGGCGCTCCGATGGCACGCCGCTCGAACTGCACCTCTCAACCCATCTTCCGGCAGACCTGTGGGTTGTGGAGGCGCGCATAACTCAGGACGAGAAGCCGAGCATGCCTTTTTACGATCTGGAGGCCGGCGAGAGGCTGCGCCTGCCCGGCGGAGCCGAAGCGAGGCTGCACGTACCGCACTCGCGCCGCGATCAGAGCGGACCCGGAGCGCGCCACCGCCTCTGGATTGCCACGCTTACCCTGCCGGCACCACTGCGGGACTACCTGGAGCAGTACGGCTTCCCCATTCGCTATAGCTATGTGCCGGAGCCGTGGCCGATTGAATACTACCAGCTCGTCTACGCTACCGAAACAGGCAGCGCGGAGATGCCTTCCGCCGGGCGCGCCTTTACGCCAGAGCTGATTACCGCGCTGGTGGCAAAGGGCGTGCAGATCGCGCCGCTGATCCTGCATACCGGCGTTGCCAGCCCCGAAGCCAACGAACCGCCCTACGAGGAGTTCTACCGCGTCCCGGCCGCTACGGCTGCACTGGTCAATATGGCGCATGCGAGCGGCAGGCGGGTGATAGCCGTCGGCACGACGGTGATCCGCGCGCTGGAAACCGTCACCGACGAGCGAGGGATGACGCACGCAGGCGAGGGCTGGACCAGCGTCGTGATTACGCCCAAACGCGGCATCCATGCTGTGAATGCGCTGCTGACCGGCCTGCACGAGCCGCAGGCCACACATCTATGGATGCTCGCGGCCCTGGCAACAACCGAACACCTCAAGCTGGCCTACCGCGCGGCGCTGCAAGAGGGCTACCTCTGGCACGAATTCGGCGACCTGCACCTGATCCTGCCATGAGATGCCTGGCAGTGCCGGGCTGATATCTCGTCATACCATTCCGATACGTGGCCGGTATTGAATGGCTTCAGCAACGTGGTTTGCCAGAATATCGTCGCTCGCGGCCAGATCGGCAATCGTGCGCGCGAGCTTCAACACGCGGTGAAAGGCCCGCGCGGAGAGATGCAACTGCTGCATCGCCGCCTTCAATAGCTTCTCCGCCGACTGCTCGACGTTACAGAAGGCGCGTACCTCCGTTGGCCCCATCTCCGCATTGCAGGTCAGATCCGTCCCGGCAAAACGGCGGAGCTGTCGTTCTCGTGCCTCCTGCACGCGCGCCCGGATCGTGGCCGAGGTCTCGGCGTTACGCTTATCGGCCAGCTTATCGTAATCGACGCGCGGCACCTCGACGTGAATATCGATGCGATCCAGCAGAGGGCCGCTAATGCGCTTCTGATAGCGCGCAATCGCCATCGCCGAGCAGGTACAATCCCTCACAGGATCGCCATAGAAGCCGCACGGGCAGGGATTCATCGCGGCGATCAGCATAAAGTTAGCCGGATAGGTAATCGTCCCCTGCGCCCGCGAGATCGTCACCACCTTGTCCTCCAGCGGCTGGCGCAGGACTTCCAGCACATTCGGCCCAAATTCTGGCAATTCATCCAGGAAGAGGACGCCGCGATGCGCCAGGCTGATCTCCCCGGGGCGCGGCAGACGCCCACCGCCGACCAGTCCCGCATGGCTGATCGTGTGATGCGGAGCACGGAAAGGCCGCTGCACAACGAGCGGCAGATCTGAGGGGAGCATGCCACTCACGCTGTAAATCCTGGTGACATCAAGCGCTTCCTCGATGACCATACGTGGCAGAATAGAGGGCATAGCCCGCGCCAGCAGCGTTTTTCCCGATCCCGGCGGCCCGCTCATCAGAATATTATGCCCGCCGCTGGCAGCTACTTCCAGCGCGCGCTTCACATGCTCCTGCCCGCGCACCGCCGCCATATCCTGCGCATAGACGGCCTCCCTTGCATTGTCGAGAATGGCAGGATCGCGCGTGAAAGGTTCGATCTGGCGCTCACCATTGAGGTGAGCCACCAGTTGCCCAAGCGTCTCGACGGGGTAGACATTCACTCCATCGACCAGCGTCGCCTCCATCGCATCGACGGCGGGCACAAATACCGTTTTGACGCGTTTCTCACGCGCCAGCGCGACCATCGGCAAAATGCCGTTGGTATGGCGCACGCTGCCATCGAGCGATAGCTCGCCGAGAAAGAGCGGATCGTCCTGCATTGGCCCATCGGGTCTGATATCGCCATTAGCCAGTAATATTCCTATGGCTATAGGAAGGTCGTATGCCGGCCCCTCTTTACGCAGGTCAGCCGGGGCCAGATTGACAACGAGGCGTTTGTATGGAAAGTAGCAGCCGCTATTCTTAATCGCCGCCCGCACACGTTCTCGCGCTTCATTCACAGCGGCATCGGGAAGCCCGACGATGGTAAACGCGATAAGTCCATTGGAGATATCCACCTCCACTTCGACCAGAGCGCCCTCCAGCCCCACAATTGCGCAACTTCGTACCGTCGCCAACATAGCCCTTATCTCCTCTCCAGATTTGCCGTCTATTATGCCTGATTCGCGGCAAAAATGCAAGAGTTTAAATTTATCTTTTACTTTCTTGCTATGTACAGCTATCTGTTACACAAGTCACAATTGCTCGTATTGCTGGGCACATCGCGACTGCGCCGCACAGAAGCTCGCAAGCGAGCTTCTGTGCGGCCGGTCAGAGCGGGCGTGGCTATGTGGTTTCGCGCATGGCGCTCAGGCGGCGCATCTCGGGCCAGATCCAGGCAACGAGGATCACTACCAGAATCGTGCCGAGACCGCCAGTGACTACTGCCAGCACAGGCCCGATCAGTTGCGCGACCAGCCCCGACTCAAAGCCGCCTAACTGGTTAGAGGTGCCGATAAAGAGCGAACTCACGGAGCCTACACGCCCGCGCATCTCGTCGGGCGTGCGCACCAGCAGCAGCGTCGAGCGAATGACGACGCTGACATTATCGAATGCGCCGAGCAGAAAGAGCATGAGGAACGAGAGCCAGAACCAGCGCGATATGCCGAAGATGACGGTAGCAAGGCCGAAGCCCGACACCGCCAGCAGCAGGGCACGGCCAGCCCTGGCGAATGGCGGGCGATGCGCCAGCAGGAGCGCCATAGCGACTGCCCCTATCGAACTGGCGGCCTGTAGCCAGCCCAGGCCAATCGGGCCGACATGCAGAATGCTTTCCGCGTAAATGGGCAGGAGCGTCACTGCGCCACCCAGCAGCACAGCGAAAAGGTCCAGCGTAATCGCCGCCAGCAGAACCGGCGTCTTTCCCAGAAACCGCAGGCCCTCCATCAGCGAGCCGAGCGTTTTTCGTTCGCCTGCTGCACTGCTCGCCCGGCGCACCTGCGGACCAGCACGCATCATCACAAGCAGCAGCACAAACACGAGCGAGGCCGCGCCGCTCAGGACGTATACAAGTGTGGCCCCGTTGAAGAGACCGATGAGAAAGCCGCCCGACGCGGGACCGATCACCGCCGACAACTGCGAGATGCTGCTCCTCCAGGTCATGGCATTCTCGTATGCCTGCTCGGGCACAAGCTGCGAGACAATCGCCGAACTTGCCGGGGCGCTGAACGATTGCGCCCCGCCCATTGCTACCAGGCAGCCATAGATCAGCAATAACGATCCCCGTTGATAGGAGAGGATAGCCAGGCTCAGCGCCGCGAGCGCGAATACGATCTGGGAGGCGATGATGACATATTTGCGGCTGTAGCGGTCCGAGATATAGCCTGCGGGGAGAAAGAGGAAGATGAGCGGGATCACCTGCGCCAGGCCGATACCGCCAAGAATGAGCGCGGAGCCCGTGCGCAGGTACAATTCCCAGCCCAGGGCAACGGAAATCATCTGGCGGGCAAACATCGTCAGGAAGACGCCGATGAGCAGGAGACGAAAATCGCGGGAGCGCAGCGAGCGATAAGAATCACCGGTAGCGTTATGTCGAGAAATAGAGTCCGTTACTGTATCTCTTTGTGGCTCGGCCTGCATTCTGTATCCAGGAATCGCTTTGGGAAGTCAGTAGCACATCCACAGTATATCACGTGATTACTTACCAGATGTAGAGACGGGGCTTGCCCCCGTCTCTACATCTGGTATGCCCCCGTCTGCTCTTCACCGGCGTTACACGCCAAAGGTGGCCGGGAGCACGATGACCTCCTGACCAGGCTCCAACGGCGTCTCCAGCCCTTGCGTCCCGCTAATCACTTCATTGTTGACAAAGATCTTGACGTGCTCACGCACATGTCCCTCCGCGGTACAGAGTCGTTCCCATACCTGCGGATGCTGCTGCGCCAGGCAGGCCAGCAGTTGTTCAACCGTGTTCGCTCTCAACGTGATCTGACTTTTGCCACCGCTATATGCGCTGAGCGTCGAAGGCAGGCGCAAAGTTACTGCCGCTTTCTCCTCATCATTCATGCTGCGGATATATCCTTCGCATCGTCTCGCCGGTATTCAATTTCTCTGCCCATATGATATGAGCAAGTTGCGATGTTTGCAAGTACACAAGAGAGCCTGACGCAATTGGCAATAATGAACGGGCGCCACTGGCGCCCGTTCATTATTGCCAATTGTGTCAGGCTCTCTTATTTCTCTATCGGCGCGCCGATCAGGCTGCCCCACTCGGTCCAGGAGCCATCATAGTTGCGCACCTTATCATAGCCCAGCAGGTAGCGCAGCACGAACCAGGTATGGCTGCTGCGCTCGCCGATGCGGCAATAGGCAATCACTTCCTTGTCGGGGGTAACGCCTTTACCAGCATAGAGCGGGCGTAACTCTTCCGCCGACTTAAAGGTTCCATCCTCGCGCACGGCTGTAGACCAGGGAATGTTCGCCGCGCCCGGAATATGCCCGCCGCGCTGCGCTCCCTCCTGTGGCAGGTTGGCAGGAGCGAGCAATTCGCCGCTATACTCGCCGGGCGAGCGAACATCGACCAGGGCCACGTTGCTGCGTCCGAGCATGGCATGAACCTGGTCGCGAAATGCGCGCAGGTCGTTATTCGGCTCCTGGGCATGATAGTTTGTGCGCGGATACGAAGGCACCTCCGTGGTGAGTTCACGCTTGTCCGCCAGCCATTTTACCCGCCCGCCATCGAGCAGGCGCACATCCTTGTGCCCGTAGTACTTGAGAATCCAGAGCGCCCAGGCCGCGAACCAGTTGTTGTTGTCGCCATAGAGTACGATGGTGGTGTCGTTGCTGACGCCTGCGCGGCTGAGCAGCTCCTCCAGTTGCTCTTTGCTGACCGGCGCTCTTACAACCTGGTCCTGTAGCTCTTTCTGCCAGTTGAAGCCAACCGCGCCGGGGATATGCCCCTGCTCATAAGCGCGCGTATCTACGTCCACCTCGATAAGACGTACATTGGGATCGTTCAGGTGCGCCTGCACCCAATCAGCGTCTACCAGCACCTCTGGATGCACGTATCCTTTGTTCTCCGACATTCTTGCCCTCCTGATTGTAGACAACAAAATAGTCTTAGAGTATACTTGTTCTGAGACTTCCCGCCTTTAAAGAAAGCGGTTGCTTTCGCCTTTGGTGTGCAAACGGTTCACGGCTTGCGGCCATCTCAGGTGATCCGTTCCCGGGCCGAGCGGGTTGCTCCCGGGGCTTGCGCTTCATCAAACAAGCACAACACTAACGATAGCACATTTAATCCATTCTTTCAAGCTATTTAATTCATAACTAGAAGTTATTATTCTAAGGATTCATTAGAAGGTCACGCTGTGCGCTTGAACGATCTCCAGTACAGCCCCCACGGACTCAACCACCAGCGCGCCCGCTTGCAGCAGTTTTCCCATCAATTGCACTCCGGAGCCGCCGGTATAATCGCGGGCGGCCATTGCGCTCTGCTGCGTAGCACCATCATCGGTCTCAATGGCCTCGCCGGGCTGGCCGGGCGAGAGCAGGACAACGGGCAGCCCGCGCTGCGCCGCCGCCACAGCTTCTTGCAGCAGTACGAGGTTGCCGGGGCCGATGGGCACCGGGCAAATAATCAGCAGTTTCACGCGGGCAAGGCTCGCACGCACGCGCGCGATGGCTTCCGGGGAGATGGGAGCGTAGGGCTGTTCGGTAATCACATCTTCGGCCAGGCGCAGCGCCAGCGCGTGATCGCTGTCGCCGATGTTCAGCGCCCCCGCCACAAACGGCACATGCGCATCGGCGAGCGCCCGCATCAGCACTGCGCCTGAGCCGCCACCTGCCATGACATGCACCGCTGGCTGCGCTTGCTGCCATGCTTCGCCCTCGCTCTCCTCATCGCCGGGCGGCAGGACGCTGAGATGCGCAGCGCCGCGCATAATGCCCACCTGCACATTGACGCCGTAGACGCGGCTGAGCAGCCCCGGCTCCAGCACCTGCGCCGGCCCGGCGTCGGCCACAACGGCGCGCTGGAAAAGGATCAGGCGCGGGAAGTAGCGCGCGGCCAGATTCAGATCGTGCATGGCCGCGATGACCGTTACGCCGCGCTCGCGGTTCAGCCTTCGCACAAGTTCAAGCGTCTCAACCTGATATTTGATATCGAGATGGGATGTTGGCTCATCCAGCAGCAGCGCGGCAGGCTCCTGCGCCAGCGCCATCGCAATCATCACGCGCTGGCGCTCGCCGCCGCTCAGCTCGTTAAAGATACGCCCGGCCAGCGCCGTGACTCCGGTAGCCTCCATAGCGTCGCGCACAACGAGTTGATCGTTCCGGCTGAACGATCCCAGGAATGATCTGACAAATGGCGTGCGCCCCAGGCTAACCATATGCTCAACGGTGAAGGCGAAGGGCATATGTAGCTCCTGGGGCACGACGGCGATACGCTGAGCGAGGCCGCGCCGTCCCCAATGCCGCACATCGCGCCCCTCCAGTAAGACCTCGCCCGCCTGCGGCTGCAAGACGCCGCTCAGGAGGCGCAGCAGCGTTGTCTTGCCAGAACCATTAGGCCCCAGCAACCCGACCATCTCGCCGCTATCGACGCTCAGGGAGATATCGTAAAGCAGCGGCTGGCGCTCATAGCCGAAGGTCACGCCGCGCATCTGGAGCAAGGGTACTCCTTTTTCACCACTCGTTACCATCGGTAATTCCGCCTGCTATTGCGCAACAACAATAAGAAGAATGGCGCACCCACCAGCGCCGTGAAAACGCCCACCGGGAGGACGGCCGGGGCGATCACTACGCGCGCCAGCAGGTCGGCCAGCGTCAAAAAGATGGCCCCGCCGAGAGCGGAGGCTGGCAGCAGCGCACGATGCTTCGGCCCCAGCATCAGGCGCATCATGTGCGGAGTCACCAGGCCCACAAAACCTATCAGCCCGCTGATCGAGACGGCAGCCGCCGTGATGAGCGAGGCGACAATGACGATCACGAACTTGTAGCGCTCAACATGCAGCCCCAGGTGCTCCGCTCCCTCCTCGCCCAGAGCAAAAGTATCGAGCACACCGGCAAAGCCCAGCGAGATGATGATGCCGGCGATGATGATAATACCGACGATGAGCACAGGAGGCCAGCTTGTGACTGCTATACCGCCGGAGAGCCAGGTGAAGAGGGCCTGGATGCCAAAATGAGCGTTGGGGCTGAGCGTCAAAATGAGCGTCTGGAAAGCTACGAGCACGGCGTTGACGACCACGCCGGCCAGCAGCAGGGTGACGACGGGCGTATGACCGCCGCTGCGCGCAATATTGTACACGAGCAGCACCGTCACCATCGCCCCCAGGAAGGCCAGCACTGGAGTGAGCGGAAAGAACGCGCCATAGAGCGTATCGAAGGGCAGAACGAAGGCGATGGCCGCCCCCAGCGCTGCTCCTGATGAGGTGCCGATCAGAAAGGGATCGGCCAGCGGGTTGCGCAGCATGCCCTGAAAGAGCGCCCCGGCAACCGCCAGGGCTGCCCCCACCAGCGCCGCACCGATCACGCCGGGCATACGCACCTGCCACACGATGATTGCGGTTGCCGTATCCCAGCGCTGCGTGAAATGAAAAAGTCCCGTCCCATTGAGCATGATCTGCATAATGGTGCCAAAGGGAATAGAGACGGAGCCGAAGCTCAGCGCCAGGATAATAACGCCGAACAGCAGCAGGCACAGGGCCAGCAGGACCAGCGGAAACATACGGGCCGGGGCAAGTGAAAAACGCACCTGCGAACCTCCCAGGAAAGCTCAATGCAAAAATCTCTCCGAGGCGCATAAAGGCCCTGGAGAGATTTTTAGCGTTTTACTACTGTATTATACAGACCTTACCGCCTTACTCCTCGTCATCCTCCAGGTCTTCAGGCTCAAACTCGTCCTCTTCCTCCATATCTTCCTCATCGAGATCCTCGAGATCCTCCACCTCCTCCACGTCGGCGTAACGGGTGACATAGGTTTTGCGAATACGGATCGTTGGATGAATGACGGGAAACGGTTTAAATCCTTCAGGGACAATGGGGCTATCCATCTGGGCTTCAAAGGAAGGCTCACGAACCAGCACTTCCTCACCCAGCGCCATTGACTCGAAACCGAGGCGGCGCAGATCCATGACTATTCCCGGCCAGGTGTCTTCGGCATCCACCGCCCACCACTCGGACCCCAGATAGCGGACAGGTCGGACACGCACGGGGCGGTTGAAGTCGCCCAGGTTTGCCACTAGCGATGCCCGTTTACGCTCGGCCTTTTTCACGATGATGAACCGTCCCTTCTGTACTAAACACAACGCGCTACGCTTCCTTATCGCCACCGGCGGCTCACTGTCGAGGAAAGATTTTCTCTTCGTCTATCTTTTCTTTTCCAGGGGCTACGAGGTGGAAATCGTTGTGTATTTATACAATATCATATCACAGGGGCACCCAACAAGCGCCGGTTTTCTCAACTTCTCCAGGGGCAGAAAGAGCCGCCTGGTAAACGGCTCTTTGGTGTCAATTTCTAGCCGACAGACCCTTATGCGCATAATTTTGTGGGAAAACGAGTTGTAGCGCTCCTTGCCTTCAGGTGCAGCAGACAAGGAGCGCTACAGGTTTCACGCAATCTGTTCGCCGATCTGCGTGATAAGCCGCTCAAAGGTGATGCCCTGCAAGAACGTTGCCACCGGGATCACCACCTTGAGATCTGAGGCGATACAGTTCTTCAATTCAACCGCCATCAGCGAGTCTATGCCCAGCCGATTGAGCTGCTGCTGCATATCAAGCTTCAATACGCTATACCCCAGCACCCGGGCAATGCGATCATTCAGATAGTGCATAAGCATCTGCTGACGCTCTTTCGCACTGAACTTGAGAAGCATTGCTCTCGTCAGACGCGATTCGCTGCTTCCCTCCTCATCCTGCGCTTCAGTCTCTTTGAGCAGGTACGTGAAGAGCGAAGATCGCTTGAGGTGCGGATAAAACTGACTCCACCTCGGGAGGTGAAACGACATCACGCTGACCTGAGGAGGACTCTGGCGCAAGAGGCTCCCCAGGATCGCCAGCCCTTCTTCAGGCTTGATGCTGGCAAAGCCTCGCACGTCCAGGCGCTCCCCACGCCTCTCCTTCATCGCCTGACCGACTTCGCCCCAACGGCCCCAGTTGATGCAGAGTGCCGGGTAGCCTTGTAATCGGCGATAGCAGGCCAGTTGATCCATGAAAGCGTTCGCCGCTGCATAATTGCCCTGACCCGGTGAGCCGATGAGTGAGGCCGCCGACGAGAACAGGACAAAGTAGTCCAGTGGGTCGCAGAGCGTCATGCGGTGCAGATTCCAGGTGCCGCATACTTTAGGAGGCATGACGCTCAGGAAGCGCTCGCGGTCCTGTTGGAGCAGAATGCTATCATCCAGCACAACCGCACAGTGAAAGATGCCACGTAATGGCGGCAAGGTACGCCGGATCTCAGAGAGCGCATCTGTCAGGTGTTCTTCTCGCGCAACATCCCCCTTGATGACGGAGATCGTCGCCCCTTGTTCGCGCAGTGCTTGCAGCGTTGCTTCCGCCTCACTGGAAGCTCCCCGGCGTCCCATGAGCACGAGGTGTCGCGCCCCTTGCTCGATCATCCACTGCGCCGTGCGCAGACCAACGCCGCCCAGGCCGCCAGTGATCAGATAGGTACCATCCTCGCGGAAGAGCGGCTGCGAAGGCGCTTGACTCTCAGCCAGGGCATGATGCGCAAGGCGAGCCACATAGCGCTTTCCGCCGCGCAGCGCCACCTCGTCAGCCTCATCATCCACACAGATTTCTTTGCACAGAGCTGTAATGCTTTCTTCAAGAGGATCAGCGTCGAGATCAATCAATGTCGTATGCAAGGTCTCATGCTCGTAGACAATCACGCGCCCCAATCCCCACAGTGGAGCCTGCGAGAGAGCAACTACCATCTCTCCCTCCTCGATGCCATGCACACCATTCGTCACCAGCCAGAGCCTGGCAGGAAATTCTCCCGGTTTTGCCGCAATGGCTTGCAGCAGATGCAGCGCCCCGATGCAGGTCAGATCCTGATTCGTATGCAATGCTTGCCATGAATGCTCATTGATTGGCTCGGTCAGCATGCTCCACAGGTACACTATGCCGACAGCCTGCTCATCGTTCTCGTCGTGCCATTCATCCAGCAAGCGGCGGAAGTGCTCAGGCTCCAATGGGGACAGCTCGATCTCTTGCGCTCCCACCTGCCTGTACGCATTGCCGGGTGTAACTATCGTACAGCTCGCATCGTTGGCCCGCAGGTGTTGTGCGAGCTTCTGCCCGGCGCCGCCGCGTCCGCTGAAGATCAGCCATTTCTTGCGCTCTGCTCCCCTCGCCTGCTGTGCGCTGCGGGGCTGCTCTTCCCAGTTGATGGTGTACAGGAGTTGATTCAGGCGGTGTTGCAGGAAATCCTGCGCCTGGCCGTCCAGTGATTGGAGGCGGAAGCCCTGCACTTCGAGCAGCACTTGCCCTTGCTCATTCAGCAGGAAGACATCCCCGGTCAGGGTATGCAGATCACCACTCGTCTCTGGCCTTAACACCGCGTGCGTCCAGAGTTTATCGTCAAGTCCAGGCCGCTGATACAGCCTGATGCGCTGCGCCGCGACGGGCACGTAGGTTTCCTCCTCCCGTTCCTCGGGCAGAAATGGCGTTATGCCTTGCAAGATCGAATCCAGCAGTGCCGGATGGATCTGATAGCCCGACATATCGTCAGCTATGGGCTGTGGGATCGCAAGGGACGCCATTACTGCACCTGGCCTCCGCCAGATCTGTGTGATGCCCTGGAAGAGGGGACCATGCTGGATGCCTCGCGCTCGTAGCCCCCGGTAACAGGTCTGGGCCTCCATTGCCAGATTCCATCCGCCGTTGGCCTGCCTGGAGGGCGGCTCGATGACCTTCTCGCTCCTGAGCGGCTCCTCTTCTTGTCGCACCTTCGCGGTGGCATGCAAGACCCATGAGGGCGCCTTGCTATCCCCTCCGGCTGGGGCGCTGAAGAAATAGAAAGTCATTCTGCCCCCCTCCCCTGGCGACAGGACCATCTGCAAGGTCTGGGCATCTCCTCTGGGGAGGAAGAGGGCCTTCTTGAGTGTCAGTTCTTCGACGCTAAAGCGCTGTGGCCCGAAGATTTCGCTCGCTGCGGCCAGCGCCAGTTCAATATACGCCGCGCAGGGCAAAACTGGCATATCATGCACCCGATGCTCGCTCAGATAGGGGAAGATCTCAGTGCCAATGTCGACGGTCCAGAAGCAGGTATGGGGATGCAGTGCTGACTGCATGTTCGTACCCAGGATGGGATGGAACTGGCCGTTGCCGCGCCGGACCGCGAAGGACGAGACGGCGCGGGATGGCTGGTGATCAAGCGCCGGGTTCCAGTAGCGCTGGCGCTGCCAGGGGTAGGTTGGGAGAACGACGTGCCTTCCTCCAGCGGGGTAAAGCGCGCTCCAGTTGGGTTCGCATCCCTGTGCATACAGATGTCCAAGCGTCGTCAGCAGGACAGGGCGACCTTCTTGATCGCGCTGTAACGATGGGAGAGCCAGCACAGGCTTTGCCCTTTGCGCTGCTGTCTGCCTGATCGCGCCCACCAGAATTGGATGCGGACTCATCTCCATGAAGACCGTGAAGTCTTCATCCAGGAGCGCCTGGACAGCGTTGCTGAAGAGCACCGGCTGGCGGAGGTTACACACCCAGTAGCTCGCTTCCAGTTCGCGCCCATCAAGATAGGTTGCCTTCACCGTTGAAAATATCGGAATTGTGCTCTGACAGGGCCGCACGCGCTGCATGAGCCTGAGCAGGTCGTCGCGAAGGGGATCCATCTGCGGGCTGTGCGAGGCAACGTCTACCCTCACGAAGCGGCCAAAGATACCATCGCACTCAAGCGCGGACAGGATTTCGGCCAGCGCCTGCGGATCGCCTGAGAGCACCGTTGAGTTCGGACTATTGCTCACCGCCACTGATACGCGCTCTTCATAGTCGCGAACCCTCGCCCGGGCCTGCTCAAACGAGAGTTCCACCGCCGCCATTGCTCCTTTACCGCTCATCTGCCGCAGCAAGTTGCTGCGTGCACAGATGATCCAGGCGGCATCTTCGAGGCTTAGTGCACCGGCGACACAGGCCGCGGCGACCTCACCCATCGAATGGCCCACGACGGTATCGGGTTCGATCCCCCACGCCCGCCAGAGCGCGGCCAGCGCCACCTCAATTGCAAAGAGAACAGGCTGAATCACGGCAATTTCACCCAGGCGCGAGTGCTGCTCATCGGCCTGCAATTGTTCGAGCAGAGACCAGTCGACGTAGGCGCGCATCACGCGCTCGCATTCCTCAAGCGCTGCCCGGAAAGCTGGCTCCTGCGCCAGCAAATCGCGTCCCATACCCGGCCACTGCGCCCCCTGACCGGGGAAGATCCAGGCAATCTTCGGGCGCTTCCTGGCAGTTCTGCGTCCACTGATCAGTAATGGCACGGTCTCGCCACGAAGGAAGGCCGCGAGAGTGTCATGCGCCTCCTGCCTGCCGCCAGCAACGACGGCCAGACGATGGTCATGATGCGTGCGACGCAGGTTGGAGGTATAACAAATATCGGAGAACGCTTGTTGGACAAATTCCTCTTCCTCCAGGTGGTTCATATAAGCACGGGCCAGAGCTTTCAAGGCGTCGGGCGTCTGCGCTGAGAGAGAGAGCAACTGTGTCATCTTCCCTCCTCTGTCCGTCAGAGGAACCTCTGCTCGGCCCGGCGGCGCTTCTTGCAGGACGATATGAGCGTTGGTGCCAGCGATGCCGAAGCTGCTCACCCCCGCCAGGCGCGGCCCATCACTTTGCGGCCAGGGCACCAGACGCGTAGGAATCATCAGGGCATAGCTTTGCCAGGGGATGGCGGGATTGGGTTCGTGGAAATGCAGGTTGGGCGGGATCATCCCATGCTTGAGGCAGAGCGCGGCCTTGATCAGTCCGGCAAGTCCCGCGGCGCCCTCGGTGTGACCGATGTTGGTCTTGACCGAGCCAACAAGCAATGGGTGGTTGGCTGGCCGTCCCTCGCAGAGCACGCTGCCCAGTGCCTTGATCTCGACGGGATCACCGACGCTGGTTCCCGTGCCATGTGCCTCAACATACTGTACCTGTCGTGGATCGATGCCCGCATCGCGATAGGCCATGCGCAGTCCCGCCTGCTGGCCCTCCACGCTTGGTGCCATAAATAGCTCACAGCGTCCATCGTTGTTGGAGGCGCTGCCGCGAATGAGCGCGTAGATGGGGTCACCATCGGCCTCGGCTCGTGAAAGTGGCTTCAAAATAACCACGCCCACCCCTTCGCTGCGCACATAGCCATCGGCCCTGGCGTCAAATGCCTTGCAGTGCCCGTCCGGGGCCATCATTCTCCCCTGGGAAAAGCCAATGGTGTGATCGGGATTGAGGATGACATTCACACCGCCCGCCAGCGCCATCGTGCATGAGCCGGTACGCAGGCTCTGACAGGCCAGATGCACCGCAACCAGCGAGGAAGAGCACGCAGCATCCAGCGCTACGCTCACCCCCCGCAATCCGAGGGCATAAGAAAGTCGCCCGGCGGCCCCACTGCGCGCACTTCCGGCTGTCGCATAGACATCAAGGTCGGCAGGATGACGGAACTGCCGATCCCAGTAATCGCCGGTAATGATCCCGATGAAGACACCGATGATTTCATCTGCCAGTTTCTCCGGGACCAGTCCCGCATCTTCCATCGCCTCCCAGGCGACTTCAAGCAGCAGGCGATGCTGAGGGTCCATCCGCGAGGCTTCGCGCGGGGAGAGCTTGAAGAAGGCAGCATCAAAGTGATCGATCTGCTCCAGAAAGCCTCCTCGACGGCTCATAACTTTGCCGGGAGTGCCGGGCCGGGGATCATAGAAGGCATCGATGTCATATCTGTCGGCTGGCACCTCGGTAATCGCATCACCACCACTACACATGAGCTGCCAGAAGGCGCGGGGATTGGCTGCTCCAGGAAAACGACAGCCCATGCCGATAATCGCAATTGGTTCCATGCTTCCTCCCATTCCAGTTCTTTAACAAGAGTCTTACCAACAGTAAGGGGTATTATCATGTAATTGCCCTGCCCTGATGGCATGTTTCTCATCTGCCCCGAGACAGGTTCCAAAATGAAACCAGTGAAAATCGTTGGCAGGACTGATCTGCAAAGCTCCATTCACTATTTCGTATTTCAGAGGTGATTGCCTGAAGACGATCATGAGGGTTAACAACCAGCAGCGGTTGTCAGCCCTTCGTTATCGTCTGGGAGTGAATCGCGGAGACTGTGCGGACGCGGGAAACTGCGCACTGGACGAGTGATACAAAGGGCGTGCCTGGCCGATGGTCTTGCCTTGCAGCGCTACCACCAGAGGATCAAGAGGGGTGTGGGCAAGGGGCAGGACGAGGGTCCTCTGTTCCTGCTCTGCCTGCTGGAGATTCTCGACATAGTAGGCCACCACCTGCTCGACGCGGTGCAGATCCCGTTCCGCCTGCGCTGCTCGCTGAAATCTCACCAGCAGGGTATTGAGCGCCCGGGCAATCTGCCAGAGCACATTATCCTGAGTGAGCGGCGCGCGGGCATTCCAGTCGCCGTTCGCCACGGCCACATGTGTACTCAGGATCTGCTGGATGCCTATATCAAGTTCGCGTTTCTGCTCGGCGAGCGCATGTTCACGCTCAGCAATCTCGTGCTGGAGCCTGGCAACAAGTTCTGCTCGCCCTGCACGCTCGATAGCTGCTTCCATCGTAGCAGCCAGGATATAGGCAACACCGGCCACAAGGAACAATGTCCCGATAGGCCGCGCAACAATAATCAGGAGACGATTGTGCAGATCCGCGTCCAGTGTCACGGTATGCTTCATCGTGAACAGTGTGACGATCACGCTGCCCATGCTTAGAATAGCGGCAAAAAAGATGCTGCGCGTCGGCAGTAAGGAGACGGACAGCAACTCTACAATGACGTACATATCATATCCTTGCAGCGTCGTTTCGTCGAATGGAATGGTAGAGAACAGGGCAATGGTGAGCGCCAGGAAGCCTGTAACGTTGACAAGCACCCCTGCCGCTGTGGTGTAACCCTGTCGATTGAGCGCCAGAGCCACAATACAAGAGCAGACCAGTCCCAGATCCAGCCAGAAATAAGAGGGATAAGGAGCCAGGAAACAGGCCGGGAGCAGGACGACAACCATGATGGTAAAGAAGAATAAGACGCTACTGGTCAATCGCGACTTGCGTGCGGCCTCGCGCTGGGCAAATTCCGCATGCGCGGGAGCCTCTGGAATAGCTGTGAGCGCATACCATCGCTGGAGCAAGCTGGCGCCCTTTCCCTGTTTCGGTTTCGACTCGATCATCTCTCCAGCCGACCAGCGAGTTTGAGGCGATGCATGTTGAGGTGTAACAATGTCTGTCTTCACTAGAAAGCTCCCTTCATTGTTCATGGGAGGCAGATCGAGCACCGCTGCGCTCATCTCCTCCTCATACTCCGATACTACCTTGCATTCTAGATGAGCAAGATGCACCTGCATCTTGCTGGCCTTGTTACAGGCAAGACGTTTTCTGAACGAACGAGCAGCCAGAAGGGATGATCGAAGAGAATCCGATCACGCTCTTCTCTGATCTCGTATTGCCCTCGGGGAAGAGCAAGTTCTTTGATAAGCCCGTTAAAAGCGGTCGTTTTGCATCCACGTTACCCATATTCCTGTTGTCGAGTAGCCAAACCTCCACCTGTCTCTGCTTCCTATCCTTGCAGTGATCGAGAGAAATTCGTCGATTCGTCGAACTCTCCTGATCCCTGCTCCAGCTTCGAGTTTTAACCAGTGCAGAAGGAAAAGTACTGGAGAGCTATGTACGGGGTGATACTATCTTTCCCCTTAGAACCCCCACCAGGAAACGCATCTCATACACGGTATGGGCCTGAGCGCCAGGTGCGGGGCCTGCTCTGTCCATACGTCTATGGTTCATCTCCCCGCATAAAGATTATTATAATATATTTATATAAGGAAGTCAAGTGGTGATATTATACAAGAATCAAGGACAATATCAATAAATTTGGGCAGATAGCGCTCTTGATGATGATCTGATAGAGCTGAAGCGCTGTGTGAATCTATACCCATTCATCAAAACGAACGAATTAGTAATTGTAACATTACAATATAGTCATCTTCTTCTTGTGTACGAAAGAACATTCTTTCATGATTTGACGCTTAGACTATAACTAGCCAGCCGACGACTCCGGGAGTCGTCGGAATGGACATCGAAGAGCGATCATATCAAAGGCACCAGGCCCGTTTGCGGCGCCTGTGTGGCACCCCCTTCGTCTTTTTGACGACTTCAAGGTGGGCAGGTCGTCTACGCGGGTAGCCTTCAAGCCAGCCCGGCGCTTTTCCACGCGGGTCGGGCACCCGCGCTCGTGTGCCAACCTGCTCGCGTCGCCGCTCCCAGGATCGATAGCGCGCTTGCGAAGGTTTGCGTGCCAGGACCAAATGATTCCGGACTATCGCCACTTGCTGACTCCAGCGCTCAAATTACTCTGGCCTGGAACTGGAGGCGACGATGTTACTACACTGATCCGGTCACGAGGCGGGTACCTCATACAAGGATGTGAAGGTCACGAATCCGGCGAGCTGGTAGAGCGTTTTAAATGCTGGCCCCGATGCCTCTTTATAACTTTACACAGTAGATTTTCTGCTAAACAGGGAAGCCAGGCAGAACTCACTCCCCTCCTTCTGCCCTATGGCACCTTCGGTACTGATGAGGTTGGTCTGCCCTTTTGAGACATCGATGAGGTCTTCAACCAGCGTGGAAAACTCGTAGCCTGCCGGGATGCCGCAAAAGCGCACGCGGCCTTTCGACTGGCCCTCAAGCACGAAGGCTGGAATACGGGTAATCAGAAGGTCCTGCGCCGCCTGCCCATCGCGCACAAAATCCTTGACCGTCAGATGAAGTTTGTCGGAGAGGTCGATCATCTCCTCAAGCAGTTCGCACGTTTCTCTATAATACGAGCATTCCCGCCCCGGAACAATCAGAACGGACTCGTGCTGCGTGAAGTAAGTGATCGTCACATCCTGATCGAGTTCCTGGGCCAAAAGTGTTTTTAGCGTGGCCTGATCCTCGGGTGAAATCAACGTCATAAACTCTTTCCCCACTTTCTTTCAAAAAATGCTCCTGCTTCTCGTAGACGACAGCATCCTTTCCCGGCCCTCACACCCTCCCCTCTTAAAGAAGAGTGTATGACGCGTGTAAAAAATGGCACACACCCACTCTCTATCTATCCATTGACAGGTTCTGATAAACCATGCAATACTGCGTACAGTTCAGTCCGCGGGCAGCCTGCCAGCTATTGGAAAGCGCGTGAGAGCTGTGAGCCAGTCGAGAGCCATGTTGCGTATCATACCGGATACGACGCTGCGTCGCTTGCGCAGCACACCCAGCTACTTCTTTCTGATCTGGCGCTGGAGCATGTGGCTCTATGCCCTGGTGGTCATCCTGGGATCTGGCCCCACGTACTCTCCCATCTACCATACCTGCGTCCTCCTGCTTGTGGTGACGCTGCTCCAGACAGTGGTGGTTACGTTCTATGCGCCCGTCTTTCAGCCCTTACTCGCGCGCCTGCGCCTGCTTTCCATACTGAGGATCAGGCCACGCATAGCCAGCGCGTCGCAATCAGCGCTTGAAGACGAGGTTGAGCTTTTTACTCCTCTGCTGCGCACGCGCAGTCGTTATCGCGATATCGCTATCTACGCTCTAGACGTGATTATCTGCGGCCTGGTCACATATTACAGCGGCCCTTTCAGCGGACATCCCAACTTTGGCAACGGATCGCCTTTCTATCGCTATGGTATGTCTACCGCTTTCGCGGCGGCTCTGGCCTACCGCTATCCGGGCGGCATCGCAGCGGCCATCGGCTACGACCTGTTCATCCTGCTCGGCATACTCGTTCCCGCACCCGGCCCCGCCTACACGCCCAACGTCATCGATATCGCCGGCTCGCTCATCGACACGCCGGTGGCGGCGCTGCTCGCCGCTTTCATCGTCTCGCTGCTGGGGAGCTATGCCCAGAGCAAGAAGCGCGAGCAGGAGAACGGGCGCTGGCAGCGAGCGCTATTGAGCGTAGGCGAAACCATCGTGCACGCGGGCAGCGATAAAGAGCGCCTGCTGCAAAAAGGGGCCGAACAGATCCGCCAGGGAGGGCACTTTGATCGCGTCATTATCGCGCTGGTTGGCGTCCACGATGATGAGCGCGCGGAGAGCGCCGGGCATGAGATCGAGAACTGCGTCGAGGCGGATAGAGCGGATTCCCCGCTGCCCGATAGGAGCAAGATCACACTCGAACAGGTCATGCGCTCCGGGCAAAAGCTGAGCGCGTTCGAGCGACTTCCTGTCGCGGGCCAGAGCGGTTACGGCCTCGCGCGCCTGTATCTGCCCTTTCTCGACGGGCATGCACGGATGATCCTGGGTGCGGAGAGTTGCCGTCAGCAGCCATTCGATAGCAAGCAAGAGACGTTTCTTACTATCGCCGGTGCGCAACTGTCCATCGCGCTCGACAATATGCGCCTGGCGGAACAGACGCTCCAACTGGCGGCGAGCGCCGAACGGAGTCGCATCGCGCGCGAGATCCATGACGGCATCGCCCAGCTTGTCTATATGCTGAGCCTCCAGGCCGAGACGTGCGTGGCCCAGTCGCAGCGCATTGCCGAGGCGGCGGAAGAGGACGCCGAATTGATCGCGCCTTTAACCGGACGCCTCGCGAAGCTGGTCACGCTCTCCAAGCAGGCATTGTGGGAGACGCGCAACTACATGTTCTCCTTGAAGCCCCTGATCAGAAACAGAATGCAATCCGCCGCTTTTTGTATGGGAATATGAATAATAGTAGCTGAATCCCTAGCCGCCAAAGTAGCCGGAAAGGGAGCGACGCAGGTGTCCCAGGTTTCCCGCCTGGACACCGCGCCCTCTCTTACGCGATTGTATAGCGCACATCTGTTCTACTTGAGCGCGGCCCCACCCCCCATCAGTCAGGCACGCACGCGGGGGCAGTCACGCGCCCGCCCCGGCCCCTCATCCTCTCCGCCTCCCCGGCCCTCGCCTCGCCGCCTGCCCGCGCTCGCTCCCCACTCCTCCCTTCCCCACCCTTGCGGCGCGGCCATTCGTCGAGACGCCCCGGCGCTCCCCGCTACCCTTCCACCCATCCCACGCGCCCTGCGGGCGCGTGACTGCCCCCGCGTGCTACCGTGATTCCGTCCGGCAGTTTGCCCCGCCCCCCGTAACTTCCGAGTTCGGTTTCGGTAGGCACGGGTGCCGCCAATCAAATAGGTCCGCACGCCTCCACTCCGTTTCGGCGGCGTCCCTATTTGATTGACCTGGCACCCTCCCTTTCCGCTACCCGACCTTTCCAGCAGAAATTGAAGCGTTGCGGTGTGCTTTCATCGATTCCGCCACCCTTTCCGCTACCTCAACACAGCTACCCTTTCCGCTAGCCTGTTATTTTAGCAGCATAAGAGGTTATTCATGTTAGGCGTTTATCTCGATATTGTAAATATATTCTTCACAATACATGATCCTTATGCATTTTTTATCTAAAATGCATAAGGATCATGTATGAAATGGCACCTGTATGACAGCCTAATACTCGAATGAGAGGAGAGCAGATAGATATTGACAGAGGGTATAGTTTTCCTCTCATTTATCGTAGAGGTTAATGCCGGTCACATTGTCCAAAGTAAACGTTTGTCCATAAATCTGTGATAAACCTCGCAGAACTTTGTTAGCTGTTCCACGCAGTACAGATTCACCGTCTCTCATCCTCATGATAGAGCGTTCGCTAACTCCTGATAGCCGGGCGAGTTCAGATAAGTTAGCTGGCATATTTTCAATTAACTTGCCGAAGTCATGCATATTTGCAGCCACCAAGATAAGTCCTCCTTCTCCTTAGTTGCTCTGGGGAGTAGCAACTTGTGATGTGTACTATACCATGTATACGACTCTCGTACAACCCATATGACAAGGATTGACAAGTCATGAAAAGATGGTTATATTTTATTGTATGCAAGTAAACAAGCGCAAATGCCGTAAACGGAAGGAGGTGATAGAAAACTGGCCCTCGTATCCCCGACGAGGGCCAGCAGTTGGGACCGTCCGAACCCTGTTACGTTGTCCACCCGGTCCCATGAGAGATCTAACCTCATGGGAACCGGTAAGTCAAGGAAGGTAGACCATGAGTAATGCTGTTGTACTAGGCAATACCGCTATTGAGACGACAGATCAAACTTCCTTTGCCGATGGGTTTCAGTCCGGCTATGTCCATTTTAATCTCACCCATCGAGGCAAGCCCTTAACCGAAGAACAGCTTTACGTCTTTCTTGCTGAGACGATCTACAACCCCTCCGCTCCGAGTTGCGCCTACTGTGCCGGGCAGGTGGTTGGCTGGATCACTTCTCTGCTTGAGCAGTGGCCCCGCCCAGGTAGCGAGCATCAGTTTTCGTTCTGTGCTCTTGTGCCAGAGGGACGGTGTGCCAATGGCTGATAACTGTGCACGCGCTATTCAACAGGCCCTCCGACACATCAGAGGTTCCTGCAAGAAAATGGGCCATGTTTGGCAGCCCACCTTAACCGGGGGCATCTTGCAGTGCCAGCGCTGCAAGAAGTTCGCCGCCTGCAAGGAGTGCAGTCCGACCTATGTTCCCACAGTGGTGATGTGGGGCTATTGCGGCGCTCATCGACACCTGATCCCCCATGAAATTCAGGCGGAGGTGTTTGTATGACACGCATCCCCGAACAACGCGCCATTCACCGCTCGCTGTCCCAACCGCATGGATCGGCCCGGCTCGATGAGGAGGTGGCTTCTCCTCATCGAGCCGGGCACTACTCAGGACTGCACCCGGAGGACCAGCCCTACCAAAGCGAGGAGATCCGTGATCCGCGCCGCGCTCCCCGCCGCCCGGAGCCGATCCCGGTAGATGGTGAGTACGAGTACGAGGAAGATTACGGAGTCGATACCGGCTACGACGATCCGCCCCGCATGCCCAATAGCACCCGTCGCTATGCGCCCGTCCAACCGGCCTACCCGCGCACGGTCATGCGCGTGCAGCATTATTACAGCGCGATCCCTCCACGCGCCAGCCGCACACAGACCCAGGACGAGTGGCCCCCGGCACCGGAACCGAAGCCGGAGCCAGGAACCAGACGCCCGCAGCCAGAGCCGGAACCGCGAAGGATGCGCCCTCGATCCTTCCCTCGGCTCCATTGGTTGGTCTACGTCGGCGCAGTGATGTTTATTATGCTGCTTGGCTGGATGGCGCTCTCCTCGTTTGCCAACTGGTGGCAGACG
>DATGLE010000173.1:0-8696 GCA_035294325.1 Ktedonobacteraceae bacterium
GGAGGTAATGCTATCGTGGGGTTGTCACTGATTGCCTTTGATACCGACCACATCAAGGGCTATGTCTTCGCTACCAACAAACTGAAAGAGATTCGCGGCGCCAGTTCGCTCCTCGACTACCTCAACCGCGAGATTATGTGCCAGAAGGCAAAGAAATACGGCGCGGAGTGCATCTACGCCAATGGTGGCTCCGGCCTCTTCTGTATCGATACAGAGCTGGCCGAGCAGTGCGGACGGGAGGTACAGCAGGAATACAGGAACAACACCGCAGGGGGCGCCTCGATTACGTATGTACACGAACCGCTGCCAGAGGGAAACGAGACCATAGCTGATATTCTGAAGCTGTTGCAGTGGCGGCTGCAAGAGAAAAAGCTGCGTCCCCCCGATTTCATCGCCCTGCCCTCTAACCCCTTCATGCGCCCCTGCGATTCGTGCGGCGTCGAGTACGCAGCGCCAGAGGAAAGCGAGGAGCAGAGAGCGGATATGATTGAACCCGGCGAGCAGGATGAACTCTACTGCAAGATCTGCCAGACGAAGCGCGTGCGCGATAATGATGTAAAAACATTTATCAGCCAGTGGCCGGCTAACCGGCAAAATATACCGGAGCCTCTATGGGAAAGCATTCTCAACCGTCTGGGGCAGCTAGACTATAAACTGCGGCCCTGGCCTGATTTGCGATCTGCTGACCGGCCTCCCGACTTCAACGCTTTTTCACTCCTTAAGGGCACGAAGAACTATCTTGGATTGATCTATGCGGACGCGAATAATATGGGCCGGGCTATCCAGGAATGTCGCTCCCTTCCGCAGCTCAAAGACTTTGCCACAAGGATCGACAATGCCATCTATGATGCCGTGTGCGCGGCCATCGCGAAATACCTCCGCATCGAGGATCATCTGAATCCGCAGGCGCTGCATGCGGCGGGCCTCAATGATCCTATCCTGCCATTCGACATCCTGATGCTGGGCGGTGATGACGTGATGATGGTCGTTCCTGCGTCCGTGGCCTTCGACGTTGCGCTGATGATCGCCGAGAAGTTCCGCGACCTTGCCAGCGATCCCGATACGCCGCGCACGCTCTCTGCTGGTGTGGCGCTCGTACCCGTCAAGTATCCCTTCGGCCTGGCGCGCAGCATCGTCGAAACAACTTTGAAATTCGCCAAGACGGCCAGCGCGGACGCACGGGCGCAGGCCAGCGGAGCGCCCGTTGACGATACGCGCATCAACTTCCTCGTGGTGACGGGCGGCAGCAGCAGCAACTTCAAGGCCGTCTATAATTCTGTCTATCATCAACGCCTCGACGAGATGAAGCAGGAATTCTATGCCACGCTGCGCCCATACTCACCAGACGATCTGCGCCTGCTGCTGGAAGCTATTCGCGGCGGCCACAGGCTGAATCTTGGGCGCACCAGGCTCCACCAGTTGCGCGAGGCCGTGCTCCAGATGAACCTGTCCACGGCGGTAAGCGAAGGCATGGCGCTGCTCACCAACTGGCGCGAGAAGCAGCGCAAGTACGTCGTCAGCCAGATCTACGAGTTCGGTGGGAAGCACCAGTTAGCGCGCTGCGATCCGCGCGATCCCGTATCGGGCTTTCCGCGTGTGACCTTTCCCTGGTTCAAGGATGGCATACAGGAGGGCCGCGACCTCTACCGCACATCCCTGCTCGATTTTGTGGAATTGTACGACTTTCTCGCCTCTCAAGAAGTGGAGGATGTGAGTGACGAAGACTGACCGCATAGAACTTAACTATGAATTGCATTTCATGGCCCCCTTTCACTGCGGAACCGGCCTGCGCGTGGGATTGATCGATCGCACCGTCGTCCGTGACCATGATGGCTACCTCTACGTGCCTGGATCGACTATCAAGGGCTGCCTGCGCGAACAATGCGAGTGGCTCGCACGCCTCTATGAAGTGCTGGATCCAGTCATGCGCGAACGCATTGCCAGCCCGCACGAAAAGCAAAACACGCTCCGGGCAAAGGGCCAGCCGGCTACGATGGTGACGCGCATCTTTGGCGCGCCCCACCATCCAGGTCGCCTCTTTTTTGAGGATGCGCGGCAGAAGGATGCAGACAAGCAGGAATACGACGACACCAGAGATAGGAAGACAGGGAAAGGAAGATATAAGAGCCTGCAAACCAGCCTGTATACCCAGGTACGCATAGATCGTCCGACGCGTACAGCCACGCCGGGCGCGCTCTACACCAGCGAATTCGGCGCACCCTCTGCCGGCGCATCCGGCGCCAGGAACTTTGCCTTCGCGGGCAGCATCACCGGCTGGCTTACCTGCACACAGATCGAAACGCTGGAGGATGGCCCGACCTACTCTCTGCTGCTCCTGCTGGCGGGCCTGCATATGCTGGACCGGCTGGGCGGCAATAAATCGACGGGCAAGGGCAAGTGCCGCATTGAGATCAAAGGGTTAAAGATCGAGGACCAGGAGTGTTCAGAGGAGCGCTGGCGCTCCTGGCTCGATCACCTCGAAGCCCTCTCCTACTATTCTACCTACGCGGCAAGTCAGGAGGAGGAAGTGTGAAAGCTCTTGACACCAGGATAGAAGCGATTGCGCCGCTCGCGCTGCGTTCGGATCACGCTCCCGGCGGCGCGCAGACCATCAGATATATTCCGGGCACGACCTTTATGGGTGCCCTGGCCGCGATGCATCGCCTGCTCTACCCCAAAAAGGAAGAGCAGTTCGAGCGCTTTTTCCTGCGCGAGCAGGTCTGCTATCCCAATCTGTATCCCGCCACTTTTAAGGACGAGGACATACAGAACAGCGGCCTTCCCGTGTATCCCGTGCCGAAGACGGCGCAAAGCTGCAAACGGCATTCCGGTTTCCTGTTTCCCGAAAAAGACAATGATGGGCATGGCGTTCGCGATAGCCTGATCGAGCGCGCGCTATTCGCTCTCGGCTCACAGCCAGATTACCGGCTGGACAACAAGGCTCTCCTGGATATTCTGGGCAAGCATGAGCGCTGCACTTACCCCGGCTGCGGCGAGGGAATGGATCACTTCGACGGCTTCTACCGGCGCGGCGCTATCACAACCCGGCTCAACGACGAAGAGTTGCACCCTAGATTCGCCGCCGAGGTGGAGGGCTATACGCGCCTGCGCACACATACCGGCATTCATCGCCTCACAGGCACGGTGCAGGAGGGCATTCTCTACAATCGCCAGGTGTTTGAGGAAGGCATGCGCTTCTTCGGGACGATCAGGCTGCCCGGCGATGATGAGCTGGTCACGGAACTGCGCAGCTTTCTCTCAGAAGTTGGCTCCGCAGAGCTGTTGCACATCGGAACGGGGCGTTCGCGCGGCATGGGGAAAGTAGCCCTCTCCGCCGATCCGGTTGAGGAGCAGCCAGATCGTTTCGCAACATTCAGGCAGCGCCTGGATGCCTTCGACACACTGATGCGCGAGCAGGCAAAGGAAGACCACTTTCACGGACTGGATGACCATTTCTTCTTTGCCATAACGCTGCACGCGCCCCTGATCCTCTGCGACGACCTGCTGCGCTATCGCGGCATGATTGACAGGGAAACATTGACCGCGATGTGCGGGCACGAGCTGCCCGGACTGCGCCTCGTCTACCAGGCCGCCAGCGTGCGTCGCATTACCGGCTGGCAGGAGCTATGGGGCATGCCGCGCACTAACGAGTATGCCATCGAGATGGGTTCGGTTTTCCTTTTCGCCTGCTCATCCCCCCTCAATAGCGCCGACTATCGCGCGCTTTTCGACCTTGAAGAGAACGGCGCGGGTCGGCGGCGCGCGGAGGGCTTCGGGCGGCTTTGTGTATCAGATCAATTTCACCAGGAGATAGTGGCGCGATGAATATAGAGATGCAAATTATACGTGAGGTCAACATTCAGGCGCAAAACTTCTATGACGATGCCATCGGCTTTGGCAACCATGCGGCCTATGCATTGCGCAGAGAACATCGCTCCCAGTTGACGGGGCTTGAGAATATCGCCAATAGCGCGCTCAAAGTTGCCGATATCCTCGACTACATCAAGCGACAGACGGCGCGCTCAAAAGAATCCGAGGGATGGCGCCAGAGTTTTCCGCAGGCCGCGAACCAGCGGGAAGCCTTCGGCCCGGCCCTGCTGCGCTATCTGGAAGAGGAACTTCCCAAAAAGTGTAAGAGCATTGCCAGGAGGCTCGGGATCGGCGACCAGACGGATGAGGACCGGCAATTACGCCGCAGCATCTACCTGCACCTGATCCGCCAGTTCGTGCGCCAGATGGTCATTCAGTACGAGTACTGGCTGACTGTTGGGAACGGGAAGAAGGGAGCGTAGCCGGCCATGCCTTCGCTCGAACAGTTGCAGAAGATATGGAACCTGAGCGATACCGTGCTCTACCCGGAGGCGGTAGCCTTCATCCGGCGCCTGGTCAATGAGCAGGAATGCTCGCCGCTGCCAACAAGCCAGGTGATGGGGCTGCTCAATATTGCGAACGCTCGCAGCTATGGCGAACTGGAGCGCTTCATCCGACACCAGCGAGAGCGCGACTGGCAGGAATCGAAGAAGGATATCAAGACACTGTATACCGAACTGGAAAAGCTCCTGACGACGATGAAGAACAGGCGGCTCAAGGATGAGTTTCACCTGCTGCGCGAGGGCCTGAGCAGCAGGGAGGCGCGTCAGGAAAGCGACGAGCTTATGGCAATGCTGAGCCGCGAATTCATTCAACACCTGGTGGCGGAAAACGGCCTGCTCGCTCTCGGGCAGGCAAGAAGAAAGTAGGCAGGTTATGATAGAGCAAACGACGCGTTACGATTTACGCAACCGTTACCTCTTTACGGGCAAGCTGGTCATGCAAACGGCGCTGCATATCGGTGGAGGCAAGGTCACACTGAGCAGCAGCAATAGCCCCATCGTCCTGACACCCGAAGAGATCCCCTTCATCCCCGGCTCCAGCTTCAAGGGATCGCTGCGCAGCACCGTCGAGAAGCTCGTCCCAGAGCTTCCCGGCGACTGGCTCTCCTGTGGCCTGATCGAAGCGGGCGAAGAAGAGATCCAGCGGGCAAAAAAGGAGGGCCGGCGCATCTGCCCGACTGTGCGGCAGCAAGACATCACGCGGCAACTGCGCAGGGCTGAGAGCCGCGAGGAGCAGGAGGCCATTCGTGATCAGGCGCGCGCCGAACTGTGCGACACATGCAGGCTATTCGGCTCTCCTTTCAGCGCCTCACGCATCGCGATCAACGATCTCTACATGCCGCCGGGCGCGTGGAACGGCATCATTCAAATGCGCGACGGCGTTGCCATTGATCGCGACAGCGAGAAGGCGAAGGACCGCCTGAAATACGATTTTGAAGTGGTGCCGGCCAGCGCGACCTTCGACCTCGCAATCTCGCTGGAGAACGTCACGGAGCGTGACCTGCAACTGGTCAGCGTTGGCCTGAGCGAGTTCGTACATGGCTTCGCCACCATCGGCGGGAAGCGTTCGCGCGGGCTGGGCGTCTGTCGCCTGGAAAACCTGCTGGTCTATGAACTCGAACTGAGTGGCATCGATGAGCGACAGCGCAACCGGCGCCTGCGCAACTATCTGCTCGGGCGCACTCCTGAGGAGCAATTTTCCGGCGCGCTGGATGGTCAGGCATTTCTGGATAGCCGCATCGCCTCGCTATTCGATGGCGCTGCTCTTTGATGGAATGGGGAAAAGATCATTATGTTGAAGAAACTGGTGAACGAAGCCTACTTCACGCTGCGCATTACCACGACGGGGCCGCTGCTCATTCGCTCCGGGCGCGCGACTATCAGCGGCCCGGATATGACGCCGGTGCTGGCCTTTCGCAACGGCCAGCAGGAGGTTTTCCTGCCCGGCAGCTCGCTTAAAGGCGTCTTCCGCAGCCACAGCGAGAAGATCGTATGCAGCCTGAGGCCGCGCGTCGTCTGCTATCCCTTTTCGAGCAGCGAGGAGAAAGAGGCGGACCTGGCAGAGCGACGGCGCGACTACCGCGACTCCTGCGGCGCGATGTTTACGCAGCTCGCCAGGAACGAGGAGAAGCGCCGCGAACTGGAGACGCGTACCGATCTCGTCTACAGGCTCTCGTGTCCGGCCTGCCGCCTCTACGGCTCAACCGGCTTTATCGGGCGCATCGCCATCGGCGACGCCTACCTGGCCCCGGATTCCAGGGCGATCACCGAGCAGCGCGATGGAGTCGGCATTGATCGGCTCACAGGCGGCGCCAGCCACGGAGCCAAATTCGAGCTTGAGGTGGTGAGTACGGGCGTGAGCTTCGAGACCGCTATCCACCTGCGCAACTTCGAGATCTGGCAGCTTGGCATGCTATTCGTCGTCTTGCAGGACATGGAAGATGAGTTAATCCGCATCGGCTCCGGGCGCTCGCGTGGTCTGGGCCAGGTCACAGCACGCATCAGCGAGGAGGAGCGCAACGGGAGGCCAGGCGGTTTTGTCATCAGCAGCATACGCGAGGAAGAGCCGCCCGACGCAGTGTGGGGGTTGGGCCGCTGGCTGAACGACGAAAGCTACGGCACCTGGCAAAACGACCTGCTGAAACTTGAGCAGCCGGTTGAGCGAAGCCGGCGCGGCATTCGCAGCGAGCGCATCTTCACCGGAGCCGCGCTCACTGATTTGCGCACAAAGGCTATCCAGCAGTTCGTTGAGCGCATAAAGGCGTGGCCGGAGCAGGAGGAACTGGCGCCCGCGCACAGCCATTAACGCCCACATGCATGTAACTAGAGGAGCCAGAGTTACTATGAGCGAAATACTCTACGCCGGGACAATCGATATTGATAAGATCGAGCCGTTGATCGCCGATTGCCGCTTCCCGGCAAACGCGCTGTTCCTGGCCGAGCAGCTTCCTGACCGCGCCGTAATCACCCCTTCTGCGCGCTACAACCTGCTGCGCTTCACAGCGCTCGCCGAGGCCCCTTCTCCCGCCACCTACTCTTCTGGTCGCGTTTTTTACAATGATGCGGAGCTGCGCTGGGAGCGTGAGGGGGATAAGATGCACGTAATCTACCTCGGCTCGCAAGAGCGCGCTCATGTATTGAGTAGCTACGGGCTGAAAAAGAAGGATGAACTGGAGAAGGAGACGACCAGATATTACTACCTGTTCGGCGAGCGCCTGCGGGGACCTGACCTTGAGAAAATCGGCCCGCAGGCCAGGCCGGGCGATTTCGCCGAGGTGCGCATTCCCCGCATTCTGCGCTATCCTGTGCCGCAGGACGAGAAACGCTATGTGCGGCTGGCCGTCTGCGAATATAGCGATGCCGCCACGCGCCAGGTCGCGCTCTTTCGCTTTCAGGGCCTTGAGGCGTTTTCGTGGCCTGGAAAACAAGGGAGCAGATCATCATGAATCCTTATGATTTCGCACGTATCGACTGGGAACGGGCACCGGAGCGGCGGCGCCCGGTCTGGCATCATCGCCTCACCGGCCAGAGCGAGCAGCGCCTCTACTCCGGCCAGCTTGACGTGGATGTGTATGTCGAAACGCCGCTCTTCATTGCCGATCCGCGCGCCGTGCCAACCGATCTCAGGAGGCCGGCACTGTCGATACGCAACAGGCATGACGCCTATATCATTCCCGGCAGCTCGCTGAAAGGCATGCTGCGCAATGTTGTCGAGACGCTCGGCAACGGCTGCCTGACGTTCTTCAGCGGGCAATATGAAGGCAAGAAGGTTAACTACGCACATATGGTTCCGGCGGCATTCCAGCATTGCAGCAATAATACCAACCTCTGCATCGCGTGCCGCATCTTCGGCATGCTCAAGGAGGGCACGCACGATGTCTTTCTTGGCAAGGTCAATATTGGTGATGCCAGCGTCTACGCGGATACAGTGCAACTCTATGACGCCATCTATACGAAGCCGCTCATGGAGCCAAAGCCTCACCACGCCAGCTTCTACCTCGATGCATCGGGGCAGCGTATCGCCGGGCGCAAATTCTACTTCCATCATGAGGATCTGCTGACCGATAACAGAATCATCACTATGGGCGGCAGGCCCGCCAACCGCTACATCCAGCCGCTCGACATCGATACCCGCTTTCATTTCCGCATCGATTTCACCAACCTGGAGGCCGACGAATTTGCCGCTCTGCTGCTCGCCATCGTGCTCGAAAAAGACATGCGCCACAAGATCGGCTACGGCAAGCCGCTGGGGCTGGGATCGGTCTATCTCTTACCCACGCGCCTGCTGCTGGTAGATTACGGCCAGCGCTACTCTCAGCCCGGCGCGGAGCGTGGTACAAGAGTACTGGAAGAAGAGAGCGGCCTGTGGGATTTTATTAACAAGCTGCTTGATGAGTTTTATGCCCAGCATCTCGCCGGGCAGGCGATGGACGATCTACGCCGCATCTGGCGCTGGCCGCCCGATCCCGGCGTGGACTACTACTATCCGAGCAAGCCCAACTGGTTCGACACGCCGGCGAGCACCGGCAAGCGCATCGCCGACACGCGCAACGTGCCACGATAATTACGGAAGGTCCAGGAGGACGGTTGCCCTCCTGGCCGGGTTTGGGGTTGCCCCCGGTTTCAATCATCGCTCTTTTAAACGGATTTGATACGATGCAAAAGAGGGTGCGATTAGATGGACGATGATTTTATGGCTCTACGCCATCAGAGCCAGGAGAAGATCGAAAAGGGCGATTACGATGTCTTCATCTCGTACAACAGTAAAGATCGAGAAGAGGTTAACGAAATCAGCACATTATTAATGGATAACGGCATAGCGCC
>DATGLE010000174.1:0-9536 GCA_035294325.1 Ktedonobacteraceae bacterium
TGGATACGTGGGAGAGAGATCCCATACCTGATAACCAGCATACGAGGAAAAAGTAGTTATGATGAAAATGAATCCATACGAATATGAAGCCCCGGTGCCGTGGATACCACAACAGGATCGGGCCTATCCAGATGGAGCGGCATACACGCGCCAGCAGGCTCAACGTTCGAGATCGCAGCAGCGGAATGGAGATCAGAAACTCAAGCCACCGGGGCATATGCCTAAGGCAAGAGCGCTGGCTCTGGCTCGTACATTCAAGAAATGGCTTATTGCTGCATCCCTGGCGGGATTTATCGCATTGAGCGGGTTGGCAGCCTCCCACCAGATCGGCGCCACCGCCAGCGCCACCCGGGCCTCAACAGGCTCTTCTCAGAATGCTGCCTCGACAACCTCATCATCTTCTCAGAGTAATAATAGCTTTTTTAATCAACATGAAGAAGGAAACCACTTTGGATCAAGTAGCTCTTCACAGGGATCCGGCGACGCAAACAGTAACGGGTCGGGCAGTTCTGCCCAGGCACCAGTCACAGCCTCCAACGCCTCCTGAATATAGAACCCCGGCAGGTATGCGTCGCGGGGAGTTTCGGGCGATGGGGACGATAATCTCGCTGCTGCTCCCCGAACAGCAGGTCGATCAGGGACGACAGATCGTTCACAGGCTTTTTAATGCATGGGAACAGGCTTTGAGTCGCTTTCTGCCCGAAAGCGAGTTATCCAGGCTCAACCAGCAGGCGGGAGCGCCCGTCGTCGTCAGCGATTTGCTCTATTCTGTTCTGGCAACCGCGCTTACCGCGGCTCAGGCGACAGAGGGCATCTACGACCCGGCTATGCTCGATCAGCTCGTGCAGTCAGGCTATGATCGCACCTTCGATGACCTTCCGGCGGTCCGTTTCGATCCCATCATGCCTGGGGAGCCGGGGGGAGGGTGGCGCGGCATCAGGGTGAATCCCATCTCCCGGACCGTGACGCTCCCGGCAGGCATCAAGCTCGACTTTGGAGGGATCGCGAAAGGTATGGCCGTTGACGCGGCTCTGGAGGAACTGCGCAAGAACGAGGTCTGCCCGGCCCTGGTCAATGCAGGCGGCGATCTTGCCGTCCTGGGGCTTCCTCCCACTGCCGGGCACTGGCTCATAGCCGTGCCGGGGCGGAGTCAGTTCTGGACGATCCCGCTGCGTTCCGGGGCCGTTGCTACCTCCGGTATAGCTCACCGTCGCTGGTGGCAGGGGCAGACCTTACGTCATCATCTGCTCGATCCCCGTACCGGGCTTCCGGCGCAGAGCGATCTCTGGTCGGTCACAGTCGTAGCGGATCGCTGCGAGCAGGCCGAGGTGGCGGCGAAGGTTGCCTTTATTCTCGGCTCCAGCCGGGGAGCGGACTTTCTACGGCAACATGGCATCGCTGGCCTGCTTGTGCGTGAAGATGGCACATGGGAAACCGTGGCGCCGTGGCCGGCGCACCTTATGAGAGAGGTGGCGCAGTGACTATATGGCAAGCCGTCACCTGGAATGTCGCGCGGGCGGGCGGATTTACCTCCTACATGCTGCTCACACTGGCTGTGATCGTGGGACTGATGCTTTCGACGCACCTGCAATCGCCCGGCCGATGGCCGCGCCTGCTCAATAGCGAGTTGCATAACTTTCTGTCGCTGCTCAGTTCGATCTTCCTCGGCGTGCATATCCTGGCTGCCTGGGTGGATCCTTTCACCAGCTTTGGTTGGAGCGAGGTCTTTGTCCCGTTCGCAAGCCATTATCGGCCGGTATGGATGGCGCTCGGCATCGTTGCACTCTACCTGGGCATCGCCATTGGCATCAGTACCTGGTTGCGCCCCCATATTGGCTATACCTGGTGGAGACGCCTCCACGTTCTGACGCTGGGCATCTTTGTCCTCGCGACCATTCATGGTATTGGCGCTGGCAGCGATACACAAACCTGGTGGGGACTGGGCATCTATATCGTCAGCACCGTTCTGGTTGGCGCCCTCTTCTGCCGGCGGCTATTCGCCCCGAGGAAGCGCAAGCAGACTCGTGCACACTCTCCCTCTCGCAAGATCGAAACCATCTCCGTTTGAAATGATGGGAAAGAAGCTGGCCGCCGGGAGACCCGGCGGCCAGCTTCTTTCCCATCATTTTATTCTTACCATTTATCCCTGCACTTCCACAGACACCGGGCGCGGCATCCTCGCCGCCTGGACAATCATGGTGATAGCAGCCGCCAGCCACCACAGCGCCTGCACCGATGCCAAAGCCTGGACCGCCACAGGTAAAACGAGACTATCGAGGAAGACGATCCCTGAGATGGCAAAAGCAACTCCCACCACGAGCGCCAGGTATCCAAAAACCCCGGGGAGGACGCGCGAGCCGAGGATAACGATGCCTAATGGTATGAAGAGGGCCGGACCCGCGATGATGAAGTAGAGATGCTGGACAGCATGAATCAGGTTGAAGCTGACCAATCCTGTTGCCACCGGATCAGTATATAAAAGGCCATAGTAAAAGACGATCTCGATCAGGCTCACCATCATAAGGATCGCACTTCCGAAAAAGGTCATCCAGCCAGCAAGCCGCGTGGTCGCCCCGGCCTCACACACAATGGCAAAACCGAAAAGCAGGATCAGCAGCATGCCCACTGCCTGTAGCCAGGCTCCCATGAGGGTCGAGCCAAGATGTTGCCCGGCGAAAGCAGCCATCTGCGCGCCTGTCGGATTAAGCGGCGGGCCGGGATAGCTGAAGGATACGTTAATCATGATGACACCGGCGATGCTGCTGATCGCGCTCAGGATGCGGAATAGACGTGTAGACATGGGTACTCTCCTTGTATTTTACGTTCTCAGACTATAAGAAAGGCGCAATCTGACTGAATGCTGTCCATCCGCGACAGCGATGCAGTACTTTGTCTGAGGCAAGTGTAGGACATGCCGCGTTGCCGAAGCGTTGCCTTTCCGCGTTCCTTATTAGCCTTCTCTGCCTGAGGATCAAGCGACCTCCCGGCCTGGCTCTGCCCTCAAGAAACGCCTGCAAGCAACGGTTGCGCAACGCTGCCCTGTCTATACTTGCAGCAAGATGAACACCAACATTGAGCTTACGGCATTCTATGCTGCACCACATACTATGAAAGGCACAGGTGTATGGGCATGAAGACTCCTTCCCGGCGTTCACATCTGTTTACCGTGCGTGTATGGCAGGAAGAACTAGAAGAAGGTCTGGTCGAGTGGCGCGGCAGAGTACAACTGATGACCAGCGGTGATGTGCGCTACTTTCGGGATTGGAGTGCGCTTGTCCCTCTGCTCCTCACAATGTTGTCGGAATCCCATGCTCTCTATGATCTAAAGGAAAATGGTATTGATATAGAGCAATCCTCTCTCACTGAGAGGAAAGAAAGGAACGAATGATGAACGCCAATATGACAGAGCGCGGGCTGTTTTCGCGCCAACCGCTTTCTACACTCGGCAAGCTCTCATTCTGGGCATACGTCGTGACAATGATCGCCGGCATTGGAGGCATCATCGCGCTGACGGCCTCTACCGGCGCGCCAAGCCGCGACCTTGTTACCACTACCATTCTGACCGTCGTGACTGCACTTCTGGTCGTGAGCGGCATTCGCTGGCTGCAAGCTCTGGGCGCGCTGACGGGTCTGTACATCCTCTACATCTCCGTGGCCGAGCCGTTCGCCTTTGAAAGCCTCGCCAATCCAAAGGTGATCCAGTATGGAGGCATGGGCCACTTCGTAGGGAACGTCATTATCAGCGGCCTTTCGCTCGTGGCACTGACGGCTAATGTCGGAGAGACGCTGCGCAACTTCCGGCGCGAAGGCAATCGTCAGATGCCGCGCTGGTTCTCGCTTATCCTGAGCGGCGTGATCGGAGCAGTGATCGGAGCCATCCTCATCGGTGCCATCTCGCAGCCGCCTGCCACGGCCAGCACCGGGCTGACCAACGGCGTGCCTACCGTGCATATGAGCGCCGGCAATTTCGACACATCGTCAGTAACGATCAGCAAAGGCTCGAAACTCATGCTTGTGGATGATACCTCGTCGCTGCATATCCTCGCCAATGGCTCCTGGCAGGGCAACTCGGTCAGGCATGAGCGCGAGCCGGGCGCTCCCCTGGTCAACAACCTCCAGGTGAGCGGAAACAGTGTGGAGATCGGCCCTTTCAACACAGCAGGCACCTACCACATCTATTGTGAGGTCCACCAGGGGATGAACCTGACCATCGTTGTCCAGTAGACAGCGTGCACCAATACTGTTAAGATGGCATCCAGCAGGGAATGTCATCCTGAGTGCAGCGAAGGATCCGAATGTCTCCCCGCGCGGATCCTTCCACTTCGCTGGCGCTCAGGGCTGCGGCTTACTGCACTCAGGATGACACAGCCCGGGGGAACGAACTCGTGCAGCTTTCAATTATTCGCGCCAGAATCAGCATGTAACCGAGGAAGCAGGTTATGGCTACGTTCCAGGTAGTATCGCGAACGGCGTCGTCCACTGATCCGCCGAAGCCGCGACGCAGGCGCCTGCCGCCGCAGTGGTACGCCGTTTTCCGCATTTTCAGAGGCATGAGCCTCTCCGCGCTCCTCTTTATTGTGGTGCTTACTCTTTCCCACTCCGACTATACCTTTATCCTGCTTCCTGCGCTGCTGAGCCTTTTCATTGCCGGCACGCATGGTTACACGCTCAACAGGTTGCTCAACAGTACTCCGTTCTATCTCCTGCTCACCCTCTGCTTTGCCGTTATCTACTATGCGTTCATCACAGAAGGGGTATTATTCACACACGCCGCCTCCGATACCCGGCATATCATCCTGGTGACAACCGCGCTCGCCTGGGGTGTCATACTTGAACCCGCGCGAGGCTATATTCAGTCGCGCATCGAGCAGCGCTTCAACGTGCGCAATCGTGAGGCGAGCAAAGCCGTGGAAGCCTTCACCGCGACACTGCGCGAAGAGATCAACCTCGATCAGTTGCGTGAGCACTTTCTGAACGTCATCCAGCAAACTTTGCAGCCCTACTCTGTCTCCCTCTGGCTCCGCATGACGCTCCGGCAGCAGGAGCGAGCCGCGACGGATGCGGAGTATACCGGGCGCAGTGCCGCCGACGATGATGCGCTGATCGCCCACGTTCTGCGCTCCCCGGGGATCACGGAAATCTATCGGCTCTCTCTGGATTCGCCGCTGCTGCGTGATTTGCGGCAGCAGAGCGCCGAGATCATCCTGCCCCTGGCAAGTCAGGGTGATTTGATCGGCCTGCTTATACTGGGACCGCGCCTGGACGGCGAGGAATATGCTCACACGGATCGCGACTTGCTTGGCGCGCTCGCAATCCAGGTCGCCCCGGCGCTGCGTGTCGCCCAGATGGTCCAGCAGCAGCAGGAGGAGGTACGCGAGCGCGAGCGTATCGAGCAGGAATTGCGCACGGCGCAGGCTATCCAGCGCGCCTTTTTGCCCGCCAGTGTGCCCACCCTCCCAGGCTGGCGGCTTGTGCCGTACTATCAGCCCGCACGCGAGGTTGGCGGCGACTTCTACGATTTCCACTCCTTTGAAGATGGGCGGCTTGGCCTGGTGATCGGCGATGTCACCGGCAAGGGCGTGCCCGCTGCTCTGCTGATGGCAACCGTTCACACCATGCTGCGCACCGCCGTGCAGGGGACAGGCTCTCCGGCGACGACGCTGGCGCGCGTCAACGCGCTGCTCTCAGCCGAAATTCCAGATGGCATGTTTATCACCTGCTTCTACGCGCTGCTCGATCCTCGCAGCGGGCGCCTGCGCTACGCCAACGCCGGCCACGAACCGCCTTACCGCCAGCATGCGGGGGGCGCAGCCGAACTGTGGGCGACGGGTATGCCGCTGGGCATGATGCCCGATTCCACCTATGAAGAGCAGGAGACCACACTCTCCCCCGGCGAGTGCCTGCTGTTCTACAGCGATGGACTGGTTGAGGCTCACAACACCGCGCGCGAAATGTTTGGCTTCCCACGCCTCCAGCGCTCGCTCGCGGCACATGTCAATGGCACATCGCTGATCGATTTCCTGCTCGGCGAGCTGAGAAGCTTTACCGGCGAGGGATGGGAACAGGAGGACGACGTAACGCTGCTCATGCTACAAAGAACCCTGGATCCCATCAGTCATGACCCCGGCTATCACGAGCACATATCTTAGAGATAGCCCATCTGCCCGGCCAGCGGCAGCGTCTGCCGCAGCAGTTCCCGGGCCTCATCACAGCGCCCGGCGTCCCATTCCTGCAAAGCTGCTTCAAGTCGCGCCTTTACCTCACCGGCGGGTGGCTGCTGAGAGGGGTCGAGCAGCGCGCGTACATAGTTTATGGCTTCGGCGATCTTTCCTTGCGTGAGCAGAACGCCGATGAGCGGCCACAGTCCTACCCAGAGCGGCGTGTTGCCACGCCGCTCCTCTATCGACGCGCGGGCACAGGACTCGGCTTCGATCAGATCGCCATCGCGCCAGGCCACCCAGGCCCGATGGCCGGTAAGGATAGTATTCTTCCCGGCCTGCGGCCTTGCCTGGGCGCGCGCAATGATATTGCGTACCTGCTCCACCTGCCCGCGCCGGCGATAGACGAATGGCAGATAGGTCAGACAGCGCGCCTGTATCGCGGCACTGCCTCCTCGTTCCCCAAATTGGAGCGCGGTAAGCAGTTCCTTCTCCGCTTCATCAAGCTGGCCTGCGCCCAGAAGGCTGATGCCAAGTCCCATGTGCGAGAATGCCTGCGCGGCCCTATCTCCAGTTTGTTCAAAGATAGCGAGCGCGGCTCGACAATATGAGATGGTCTGTTCCGAGGTCACATGCCGGTCCCGCACGGTATCACGAGCGGACATTGCCAGTAAGAAGTA
Source organism: Ktedonobacteraceae bacterium (assembly GCA_035294325.1). Lineage (GTDB taxonomy): Bacteria > Chloroflexota > Ktedonobacteria > Ktedonobacterales > Ktedonobacteraceae > DATGLE01. The sequence continues at coordinate 6,839 of DATGLE010000174.1, forward strand.
GCCGCGTTGATTGGGCGTGCCATGCTGCTCTACGATATCCCGTGCCCTCTCGATGACCTTTGTCATCTCATCTACAGACATACGCAGGGGCAGCAATTGATCGATCTGGAGCTGTATCCACTCCTGGAACCAGGCTGCACTTGATTTGTCCTCCGCCTGTTCCAGAATGCGTTCAGCCGCCTGAAAAGATTCGCGGGCACTGACGTGGGAGGTGTCCTCGGGATTATCAGAGCCGAATTGCCAGGTACTTGCGATATTGCGGTGCAGGCGCGCCTGCCAGATGGATTCCCGCGGTGGTATCCAGGCAAGGGCTTGCTGATAGCTCTGTCGCGCGTCGGACTGGCGTCCCATCAATGAGTAGACGCTGCCCAGGCCGGCGTAGAGCGCGGCCGCGTCCTCCCACCCATGCTCTCGACGGACATATCCTGGCACGCCAGCTTCAAGCAGCGCAATCGCGCGCTGGAAGGCGCCGATAGCCTCGGCGTTGGCATAGACGCGCATGGCCGTCTCACCGGCGCGCCGGTAGCAGGGGATAGCCCGCCCCGGTAGTCCGGCGCGCTCATAGTGTGCGGCAATCTGACCGCTCATGCTATCCAGGCTCTGCCCACCGGGCGGGTTCGCGGCATATATGGCCTCGAATGCCTGCGCCACGCGCCGGTGGAGGAGGCGCCGGTGCGCGGAACTGAGTGCGGTATATGCGTGTTCGCGCAACTTATCGTGGCTGAAATCATAACTGTCCCCCTGCTCACGCACGATGCGCCGCCGCCACAGTTCGTCCAGCCCATGCACCACGCCATCTTCGTTCTCTTCACAGGCGTGAGCCAGCACATCGAACGTAAACTCGCGCCCGATGACGGCTGCCACGTTCGCCACCTCGCGGGCAGTCGCGGAGAGTTGCGCGAAGCGGGCGGCGAGAACGGTCTGCACCGTTGGAGGCAGCTTCGAGTCGGATTGTGTGAGCAGGAGCAGAGAACGGCCTGCGCTCTGTCCGATAGCATTGGCGCCTTGTTGGAGCATTGTCCCTGCCCGCACCATCTCGACCACGAACAGGGGATTGCCCTCCGTCTCATGATACAGGGTACGGGCTGTGGCCGCATCGAAGTGCCGGCCGGCAACCTGCTCCGCCAGTGTGGTCGTCTCGGCAGTCGAGAGCGGGCCGAGTGGGATCTCCGTCACCAGACCATCGCGTTGCAGCGCTCCAAGCAGCGCGACCAGGGGATGATCGGGAAGCGCCTCCTCTGATCGAACCGTGCCCACGAGGAGTAAAGCAGCCCCCGGCGCGAAGCGGAGGAGGTAGTGCAGCCATTCCAGCGTCTCGTTGTCGCACCATTGCAGATCATCCAGCAGGAGCAGCAGCGGTTGACCGCCATCCAGCAGGGCATGCGCCAGCGCCTCTTTAAGGCTCTGGCGCTGCCATTCCTCCCTGATGGGAACTGGAGGCGTGAGGCCGGGACGCTTTGTGAGCAGTCCGGGCATGAGACGGGCTATCTCGGTCAGCCAGGGGTTATCGAGCGTTGCCAGGTTTGGCCGAATGCTATCGGAGCCGAGCCAGGCGATCACCGGGGCATACGCCGCTCGCCCTTCGGTGGCATAGCAGCGCGCCAGCGCGGTCTTGATGCCCTGCCTGCTCACCCATGCCTCCATCTCCTCCGCCAGTCGCGTTTTGCCGATGCCAGCCTCACCAGAGAGGATCACTATATGGGGATGGCCGTCCTGCGCTCTGTGCCATGCGGCTTGCAGGCGCGCCCATTCCTGCATACGCCCGATCAGTGGCGCTCCACTGCCTCGTGAGGCGGCCTGAGGCGGCGCAATGGAGGTGTCTACCTGCATAAGCGCCTCGTAGACCTGGCGAGTTGCTTTGCCCGGTTCTATCCCCAGTTCACGCTCCAGCGTCGTGGCACAGTTGTGGTAGACGCGCAGCGCCGCCGCCCGATCCCCGTGCAGGGCGTATAGCCGCATGAGGCTGCGGTAGGCGGCTTCCTGCAATGGATCGCTGCGCAGCAGCCTCTGCGCCGCGCTGATCGCCCCGGCGTAATCACGCTCCTGCTCCAGCCGGGCGATCAGTTGCTCCGCGGCATGGACGAATAACTGGTGCAGGCGATCCCGCTCAGGCAAAATCCACTCGTCGTAACAATTGGGCAAAAGGTCGCCGCGATACAGGCGTAGGGCCTGTTCCAATGCCAGGCGCTGCGCGGCTGTATCCTGAATATGCCTGGCCTGCTCCGCGCGGACCAGCGCCTGCTCAAACTCCAGCACGTCGAGTGTCCAGGGAGCCGCTGTAACCGCCTGCCATTGCAGACTGCGGTTGTCCGCGTGTAGAAAACTATCTGCCTCTGGCAGGGACTGTCGCAACTGGTAGAGCAGCTTACGCAGATTAGTATGCGCCTGGGCCTCGGTAGAATCGGGCCAGAGGAGAAATGCAATATGTGACCGATCCTGAGGCGCGTCCCTATGCAGCAAAAGGTAAGCGATCAATGATTGTAAACGGGGAACGATGACCGTCGTGACAGGTTTGTCACCGGCCAGCAACATGAAGTCGCCAAGCAGATGGATACGGAGGGTTGGCGTCACCGGGAATACTCCCTCAAATATATGCCTGTAGTTGCCCTATTCTATCATATCCTCCGGGCTTCGAAAACCTTGTTCAGTCCTGCCGGTTCAGAGGATTACAATATATTCTTCCGTCGAGGGTTACAGA
>DATGLE010000175.1:0-16278 GCA_035294325.1 Ktedonobacteraceae bacterium
GAGGAAGCAGCAGGCGAGCAGGACGAACATCGGCAGCGGATCGTTACCGATGGTCAGGAGGCCGGTGGCGAGCACAGAGAGGCCGCGCAGCAGCGCGGAATACATCGAGGAGACTGCATTGACGCGGCCCCGCAGCGCACGAGGCGTAATCAAGGTGTTGGTAGTGGCGACGAGGATGAAACCGGCGGAGACGGCGCCATCCAGTATGAGGTTACAGGCGAAGGCGCCCGCAAAGCTCAAGCCCGCTCCCGGTGTGCCTGCTGCCGCAATCCAGGCTAGCCCGATGCAGGCCAGCGCCGCGATACAGAACAGGCCGGCGAGGCCGCGCCGCCAGCCTCGATCATAGAGGTGCGGTGCTATGCTGCTGCCCAGCAGGCCGCCGATGCCCGCCGCACCAAAAACAAATCCTGCCTGCCATGCTGGAAGATGCAGGCGAAGCTGGGTGAGCGTTGCCAGCAGCAATTCGATGGCTCCCGCGCTCAGATAGAGCGGCGCGCTTACCCCCCGCAGCAAGCGGTGCGCTGGCGCCGTCAGAATCAGCCGTACTCCCTCCAGCATCTCCGTCCAGAGGTTACGCAGCGATTTATGAGATGCGACGCTGCGGCTGCGGAGATGCATTTTCTCTTCGCGGGTTGCCAGCAGTGTCAGCGCAGAGACGATGTAGGAGATGGCATCGGCGCCCAGGGCGAGCGCGGGACCAAGCGTCTGAATCAGCGCGCCGCCCAGTGTCGGCCCCGCTAATGTGCTGGCCGCGTCGGATGCTTCGAGCGCGGCGTTAGCGCGGCTCAACGTCTCATCGCCGGTAATATCGGGCAGCCAGGCGCTATAAGCGACCTGAAAGCCGAGCTGGCCCGCGCCCAGCACCAGCACAACGAACGCGAGTAGCCAGAGCCCCGGAAGGCGTTGTAGTATGCTCAGCGCCACGATGATCGAGAGCGCGCCGGCCCTGCCGATATCGCAGGCGATCATCAGCCAGCGCCGATCTAGCCGATCAGCGACCAGGCCGGCGCCCAGTCCCAGCGCAAGTGGAGGAAGATAGCGGACGGCTGAGACCAGTCCGGCGTCAAAGGTGGAATGCGTCTGGAACAATATCAGCCAGGGGAGCGCCATGCCAGTGACACGATCTCCGAAAATTGAGGCCGTCTGGCCGCTCCAGATGAGGCGAAAGCGCGCATCTCGCCAGAGGCGGCGCGCCTGCGTCTCAGTTGCTGCCCTGGTCATGTACCTTTGGAATCATCATGGCGCTCTCGGCGGCCTGCGCCACCTCATCCAGATTACTATCGGTGGAGGCTTCGACGGCTGCGATCACAGCCCCCTCAACCAGCGGCGCGGAACTGATCTTGACGCGGGTATGATGCGTTGCGGTAAATGTCTCTACGGCCATCTCCGTTGCCATCACCGCGCTACCCAGGTCGAGCAGCACGAGGATGCCATCGGGACCATTTACCTGTTCCAGAGCTGCTACAATCTTATCGGCCGAGGTGCCCAGGGAGCCATCGGCGGCGCCGCCCGCGACGGCAATCGCGACTTTCGCCTGGGCCATCTGTGCCGCCAGTTCGGCAACGCCTTCCGCCAGTCGCGCGCTGTGGGACACGATCACTAAACTTACTGCCATGAATGCGTATCCTTTTAGAACGGAGTTCAATGAAAAATTATGCTGTGCGTAGCGGCGCGATCCATCGCGTTCGTTGGCCTTCTGGAGCGGATCCAGGTTCGATAATGAGTTTTAACAATCAAGATTGGCAATCTTTTTGGGTGGAACATCTCCGATATTGATTGTTACATCTCATCATCGCGCCGCTGCGCGGAGAGATATTCTTGTGATACATCCAGCCGTCGTGGGTGCTCTAATTCGCCTGGTTGCACGCTTCGGCCAGTGTTTTGAGCAGCAGCCAGCTAGAGGTTGCCCCCGGATCCTGGTGGCCGATGCTGCGTTCGCCAAGATAGCTCGCGCGTCCTTTGGTCGCGAGCATAGGAATCGTCGCCTGAACGCCTTCTTCCGCCGCAGCCGTGGCGCGATTCAGGATCTGCGCCAGGTCGAGTTGCTGCGCCAGGGCTTCCTGGGCAGCCGCCAGTGCGGGCGCCAGGGCGTCGACCATCGTCTTCTCGCCCTGCTGCGCCTTGCCACGCGCCTTAATCCCTTCGACTGCCGCCTCCAGCATAGCAACGACTTCGGCATCAGAGAGCTTTGATTTCCCGGAGGTTGCCATGCCTGCGCGCAGGAAGGCGGTCCCGTAGAGCGGACCGCTGGCTCCTCCAACCGTCGAGACCAGGGTGGTTCCCACGGTCTTTAGAATCGAGCCAATGTCCTTGTCCCCCATGTCTGCTATCTTCCCGGTGACAGCCCTGAAGCCCCGGTCCATGTTGATGCCATGATCTGCGTCACCGATGGCCGAGTCGAGGCGTGTCAGGAACTCGCGGTTCTCGTGTAGAACTTGTGCTGATTGGTTGAGCCAGCGCAAAATATCTTCCGTTATCAATGGCATAATCTCCTCCAGGTTTCTCTCAACTCGAATCTCGTTAAATGAAAAAACATACCCCGGCTGTCGGAGGCGGCCGGTCCGTCAGTGATGGATGCAGTGGGGGCGGAAGCCGTCCGCCCCCACTGCATCCATCACTGACATATGCGAAGCGCCGCAGGTGCTGATCTGTCAGGAGAAGAACGGATCTGAACAGTTATCCTTTTGTTTTATGCTCCCCAGCGCAGCCCCGGCGTCACTACGGGCGCATCCCAGTAGCGTATCATCTCGTCGTCCAGGCGCAGCAGCGTAATGGAGCAGCCGGCCATCTCCAGCGAGGTAATGTAGCTGCCGACCAGTGAGCGGGCGATAGTGATATTCTTGCCGCGCAGGATTTTAGCAAGCTCGTTGGCGACGACATATAGCTCGATCAGCGGAGTGCCGCCCATGCCGTTGACGAAGGCCAGCACCTGATCGCCAGACTTGAGGCCGAGGTCGTCGATGACGGGATTGGCGAGCATCTCGGTGATTTCGGCGGCGGGAGCCAGCTTCACGCGGCGCCGGCCCGGCTCGCCGTGGATGCCGATGCCAATCTCCATCTCATCCTCGCCAAGCTCGAAGGTCGGCTTGCCGGCGGATGGTACGGTACAGGAGGTAAGCGCCATGCCCATGCTGCGGCCCTGTGCGTTGACACGGCGTGCCAGTTCCGCCACTGCTGATAGCGGCGCACCGCTCTCGGCCAGGCCGCCGACGATCTTCTCCAGCAGCACGGTGACGCCGACGCCGCGCCGGCCAGCGGTGTAGAGGCTATCCTGCACGGCAACGTCGTCGTTGGTGACGACGCTGACAACCTCGATGCCATCGGCGGCTGCCAGTTCCGCCGCCATCTCGAAGTTCATCACGTCGCCGGTATAGTTCTTGACGATGTGCAGCACGCCAGCGCCACCATCGACGGCGCGCGTCGCGGCGAGCATCTGATCGGGGACGGGTGAGGTAAAAACAGCGCCGGGGCAGGCGGCATCAAGCATACCGCGACCAACAAAGCCGCCATGCATTGGCTCATGGCCGCTACCACCGCCAGAAATAACACCGACTTTCCCCTTTACGGGTGCATCCTTGCGTACAACGATCTGATTCTCCAGATCGACGCGGATCAGGTCAGGGTGCATCGCCTGCATGCCGGCGAGCGCCTCTTTGACGACATCCTCAGGCTTGTTGATGAGTTTCTTCAAGGTTGCCTCCTCTTTAATGGCTTTGGGTTTGCCTTTACACACTCCGTTGATGAGACACCGCCTAAAGTATACAACACACAGAGATGAATAATATTGAATATGGGCAAGGGAGCAGCAGCCGGCGCGCTGGCTGCTGCTCCCTTGCCCATATTCAATATTATTCACGAAGCTGGAGCCGCCTCAAGCCTTCTGAAATCGCCAATGGAGCGGAATTTCTGGTAGCGCTTCTCAACCAGTTCGTCAGGGGGAAGGTTTTTGAGGTCGGCCAGATTCCGCAGCAGGGCCGCTTTGAGGTTATCCGCGGCCTGCTGATAGTCATGGTGCGCGCCTCCCAGCGGCTCCGGGATCAGCTCGTCGATAATGCCGAGCGGCAGCAGTTCGCGTGCGCTGATGCGCATGCCTTCAGCCGCCTGCTGTGTGTTGGCGAGAGCCGAATCGCGCCACATGATATCGGAGGCCGCCTCCGGCGAGGCAACGGAATACGTGCTGAATTCCAGCATTAAAATACGATCCGCCACGCTGATCGCCAGCGCGCCGCCGCTGCCGCCTTCGCCGGTCACGGCTGCGATGATGGGAACGCGTAGATGAGCCATCAGGTATAGATTCGCGGCGATGGCCCGCGCCTGCCCGCGCTCTTCGTCCATCAGAGCGGGAAAGGCCCCCGGCGTATCAATCAGGCAGATGACAGGCATGCGAAACTTTTCGGCCTGCTGCATGATGCGATGCGCTTTACGATATCCTTCGGGGTGGGGCATGCCCAGGTTGCGGAATTGCATCTCCTTCTGGTCGTGGCCTTTCTGATGGCAGACCATCATCACGGTCTGGCCTTCCAGCCTGGCCGGCCCCGCCAGAATCGCGTGGTCGTCGCCATAGGAGCGATCACCATGCAACTCAAAAAAATCATCGCACATGAGGCGAATGTAATCAGCCGCGTGAGGACGGTCCTTGTGACGGGCTACCTGAAGGGTTTGCCAGGACGTGAGATGTTTGTAGATCTCCTCGGTCCGTCTGCGCAAATCCCGTTCAAGCTGCTGAAGCTGCACATGTTCTTCCGGTCTGAGCCGGTCCCCCTTGCGGAGCAGCGCGGTAATTCTTTTTTCTAGCTCCGCCAGCGGCTTCTCAAATTCCAGGTCGTAAGGCACAGTATGCTCCTTCTCTATTGATTATGAGTACAACTGGAGGAGCCTGGAGAGCGTCGCCCGCAGGTCGCGCCGGTGGACCACCGCATCGATCATTCCGTGCTGGAGCGCAAATTCGGAGTTCACCGTTCCAGCGGGGAGCTTGATATGCATAAAGCCCTCGATCACACGCGGTCCGGTAAAGCAAATCAATGCGCCCGGCTCGGCAAGGATCACGTCGCCCAGCATAGCGAAGCTGGCCGTCACACCGCCCGCTGTGGGGTCCGTTAACAGGCTAAAATAGGGCAATCCGGCCTCGCCCAGCTTTGCCAGCGCTGCCGAAGTCTTTGCCAGTTGCATGAGCGCATACAGCCCTTCTTGCATGCGCGCGCCGCCAGAAGTGGAGACGATGAGCACGGGAATGCGCCGCTCGATTCCCAGTTCGATAGCGCGTGTAATCTTCTCGCCCACGACCACTCCCATGCTGCCGCCCATGAAATGGAAGTCCATTACCGCGAGGGCGAGTGGCTTCTCTGAAATAGTCGCATGGCCGATCACCACCGCCTCGTTAATCCCCGCTTTGCTCCGTTCCGCCGCAAGCTTCTCGGCATAGGTGCGCTGGTCCGGGTATGAGGGTGGGCGCGCCGTAAACTTGAGCGGATCGGTAGAAATAATGTCGGCGTCCAGTTCGACGAAGCTATCCTGGTCCACCAGCAGCTTGATGCGCTCGTGCGCCGTGATCTTGAAGTGGTAATTGCAGCGCGGGCAAACCTTCAGATTTTTTTCCAGGTCGCGCCCAACCAGGATCTCCTTGCACCTGGGACACTTGGCTGCGATGTTGCCCATCGAGGGCAGGCGCGCGCCTCCGCTGGAGGATGCCTGCTCGGTGGAGGGCACAGCCGCTTCTTTAACCATGAAAGAACCTCCCCGTTAGTCTTAACTGAAGAGCGCCTCGACGAAACTTTGTGGATCGAAAGGTAGCCAGTTCTGAACCTTTTCCCCGGTCCCGATGAATTTGATGGGCACATCGAGATCGTCGACAACCGCGAAGGCAAAGCCCCCTTTGGCAGTACTATCCAGCTTCGTGATAATGACACCTGTCAGACCGACATCCGCCGCGAATTTGCGCGCCTGCAAAAGGGCGTTCTGCCCCGTAGTAGCATCGATCACCATCAATAACTCGTGGGGACCATCAGGGACGAATTTCTGAATAACCCTGTTGATCTTCTTGAGTTCTTCCATGAGGTTATACCTGGTATGGAGACGGCCCGCTGTATCGACGATCACGACATCACAGCCGCGCGTGGTCGCCGCTTGAAGCGCGTCGTAGACCACGGCCCCCGGATCGGAGCCGGGGTTCTGGCTGATAACCGGTACGTTAATGCGCTCCCCCCACACCTTGAGCTGATCGATGGCGGCGGCGCGGAATGTGTCGGCGGCGGCCAGGATCACTTTGTGCCCTTCGTGGGTGAGATGATAGGCCATCTTGGCGATGCTCGTGGTTTTGCCAGAGCCGTTGACGCCGATCACCAGAATAACTGTCACGGGTGATTGCTGGGAAAAGCGGAGAGGAGATGGTTTGCCGAGAAGAGATACCAGTTCCTGGCGCAGCGCACGCTGCAACTGTGAACCGGTACGCATCTGTTCCGCTGTGGCGCGCTGGTGCAAACGCGTCATCAGCCAGTCAGTGGTGCTGGGACCGACATCTGCCGCCAGTAGCTCCTCCTCCAACTCGTCCCACAGATCGTCGGTAATCAGATCCGTTTCCTGGACAGTCTGGCCTATCCGACTGAAAAGTTGACGGGTGCGACTCAAAAAACCAAAGCGCTGTTCAGACTCGGGCTTCTTCTCCACGCGTTCCTGAGCGCCTTCCGAGTCTCTTTTCTTAGGATCAAAAAATCTATTGAGCACGTTTGCACTGACTGCCTTTCTCAACGTGTTCGCCGGGAGACACATCGTCGATTGCTGCATGCATATACAGCACGCTGCACGAAAGACCAGCTCCCGTGTGTGGCCGAAGGCCGACAAGGAACCGCTGGTAGATGTTGATGGCGTTGTTATCGCCACGCCCCATCACCAGTCCATAGTTCCCACAACGGTGCGTCCTTTGCCACAGCAACATAACCTGTTTCTGCCCGCTGCGGTGACAGGTCTTCGTCGTATCGCGTTCCTCAATTATAAAGAGTTCTTTCCCATAAAGCAAACACTTATATTCAAGCATCCGCACAAAGCGGTAGAGTCCCCAATCATTGTACACCATGCGGTTGCATCTTTGCCGTTTGCTGAAAGAAACACAGCTTACCAACGAGCAGGCGCTGGCCTTGCGCATCTGCTTGATGGTGAAAAAGGACGTAAGCGCATCGTGGGAATTATTCCTGACCTGATGATTGAGCGCCCGAGTGAGTGGCTTGCGGTACTTGAAGCGGCGAGCAGACAGTGATCCCCCTGCGGCGTCACCGGGTCGCCAAGAGCCAGTACAGGCAGCGCTGCCTGTATCGTTTCGTCAGTCCTGAAACTCAAAGAAGAGGGTACATAACCCTGCATTGGCTAATGCAAGGATTGTCCCTCTACTGAGTCAGGCAAGGGAAATGAAACGGAGAACACACATCCCCTGCCCCCTGTTGTTGCGCATTCCTCGATGGTGACAACCACCGGGGAGCGCGCCACCACTGCTACACTTCACCCTTACTGACGACCGGTACGGTAAGAATGCAGTGAGCCGTCGCTGATGGGTTCGTTGATGATGATATCCCCATTTCGGATTTTTATGTTGTACAGGCACGAAGGGTTGGTGCAAACCCATGCCTTGTACTCGATAGAAGCTCCCTGGCTACCGAAATCCGAAAGCGGAACCAGATCACCTTCACTACATTTGCGACACCGGGGAAACGCGAATTCCACGAAATCGCCTCCTTCCTTCTTCTTTGGAGGATCTAGTCGCTTGCCTGCCTGAACAGTCAATCAGGCAGGGCTGCGCGAGAAAGTAAGCCGAGGGGGAGCCTCCGCCGCTGCATCCGCGTCCCCACAACAGGCCCATATCCATGCCCTCCTATCATATCACAACTCCTCTTCTCTGTCAGCAGGTAGATGAAGTAATTTTCATAATTTGCGTAAGAGTCGTGGCCGCTCTCCATCCTACCCGGCACGCGCGAAGAGGTGAGAAACACCAGGACACCTGACGGCCCCTCTCATAGCAAGCGATACGCCGATCGACTATGGATATCTGCTGGCGGGGGCCGGTGTTCTGTTGCTTCTTACATTCAGCATAACAGGTGTTACAACTCTCGTCAAGTATTCATATCTATTGACCTATGCACGGTATATATCGACTCCCTGCCTGCTGTGGAATTTTCCCCACATATGGAAATCTCTTCATCTGGCGCGCGGGCTTCGATATCTCTGTTCATCATTCCTTCTGCCGCTATCGTTCTTCCTTTGCGCTCAAAATGACGGATATGCTCCCGCTTCTCCCTCGCTCCCTGAGAGGAGTGCATGCGCACGGCGCGGGTTTGGCACGATTGTTGCAGGAAGGAGCAGTGGGAGAGTAATCAAGACTGCGCAGTCGATCCAGATTATTTCACGCCATGTGCGAGTTTTCGTGACCGCTCACCACAGCGCGGTTCCCCGCGAAGTAAAGTCTGCGGGCACCGCGCCAGAGGCGTACAGAGACGGGCACATCGAGTTGTTTAAGCTTCATTCCTGCATGGAGTTTGTGAGAGAAGGAGTACTTATCAATGGGAGCAAGAGGAACAGTGGCATCCCGCAGGGTGGACTATGAGGGGCGTGTAGTGCCGGGGAAGAAAGGTTGCACGATAGAGTACCCCTGCGACAGAGGCGCGCTTGAGAGCGAAGAGGAGCCTGGCTATGAATATGAAGAGGAGCTTGAGGAGGGAGAAGAGGACCTGCGCGCGGCTGTCGATGATTCGGTGAAGCAGTATCTTAAAGAGATTGGCATGTATCCGCTGCTAACGGCTGAACAGGAATTGATGCTGGCGGAACGTGTGGCGCACGGTGATGCACAGGCCCGCCAGAAATTAATCGAGGCCAACCTCCGCCTCGTCGTCAGTATTGCCAAGCGCTACTCAAATCAGGGCTTGCCGCTGCTAGATCTGATCCAGGAGGGCAACATCGGGCTGATGCGCGCGACACAAAAGTATGATTACCGGCGCGGTTTCCGCTTCTCGACCTATGCCACATGGTGGATCCGCCAGGCGATCAGTCGCGCGATTGCCGAACATGCACGCAGTATCCATATTCCCGTTCATGTTGTTGAGCTTATTTATAAGATCAAGCGCATCTCCCGTCATCTGTACCAGGAGCAAGGACTGGAGCCGCTGCCCGAGCAGATCGCCGAACAGACCGGTCTGCCGCGCGAGCGTGTAATAGAGCTGCTCAATGTGGCCGAGCAGCCGATTTCACTCGATGCGCCAATGGCCGACGATGAGGAGTATCACCTGGCCGATATGCTAGAGGATCCGGCGATGACGGCAAATCTGGATCAGGTTTCACAGCAGAGGCAGCGCGAGCATATCGAGCGCTCTATGACGGTCCTGAATCCGCGCGAGCGCACGATCATCGAGATGCGCTATGGCTTGAAGGACGGTCACTCGCTCTCGCTGGACGAAGTGAGCGTTCTGTTCCATCTCACGCGCGAGCGCATTCGCCAGATTGAGGTCAAGGCGCTGCGCAAGCTGCGCTATCCCGAACGCTACGATAGCATGCGCGATTTCCCGGCGCATGAGGTTTCCTGGCAACAATAATAGAGAAGGGGATGCGAGGGGCCGTTCGCCCTGTGCATCCCCTTCTCTATTATGCTACTGTTACGCCGCCGGCCTGGGCCTGGAGGTAGGCGTAGATGAAAGGATCAACATTGCCGGCCAGATATCCTTCCGTATCGCTGGTTTCATAACCGGTGCGATGATCCTTCACGATATTATAGGGATGGATGGTCACGGTGCGGATCTGCGTCCCGAAGTCGGCCTGTACGTGCTCGCCTTTGAGCCTGGCAGTCTCCTCCGCACGCTTTCTCTCTTCCAGTTCGTAGAGTCGCGCCTTGAGCAGCTTGAGGGCGACCTCGCGATTCTGGATCTGGGAGCGCTCGTTCTGGCAGGTGACGACGATGCCGGTGGGAATATGGCGCATGCGCACCGCCGAGTCGGTCTTGTTCACATGCTGGCCGCCGGCCCCCGTCGAGCGATACGTGTCCACCTCGATATCTTCGGGGCGGATCGTAATCTCGATGCTGTTCTCGATATCGGGTATTACCTCGACCTTCGCGAACGACGTATGCCGGCGATGGGCCGCGTCGAACGGGGAGAGGCGAATCAGCCTGTGTGTGCCCGCCTCCGAGCGCAGGTAGCCATAGGCGTAGTGACCGCTGATACCAATGGTGACGCTCTTGAGGCCCGCCTCCTCACCCTCGCTATAGTCATAGACCTCGGTGCGGAAGTGGTGCTGCTCGGCCCAGCGCAGGTACATGCGTAAGAGCATGTCGGCCCAGTCCTGGGCATCAACGCCGCCGCTGCCCGCATGAATGCTGACGATTGCGTCGCGCTCGTCGTGTTCGCCATTGAGCATAAGAGCAAACTGGCGCTGCTCTACCTCTTGCTCAAGTGGCGCTATCTCTCGCGCAACCTCCTCCTGCATTTCTTCGTCTGGCTCCTCCTCCAGCAATCGGGCTAATCCCAGCAGATCGTCGAGTTGCGCGGCAATTCGCTCCCATGTGGCAACCTCCTCGCGCAGGGCATTGAGACGCTGCATCTGGGCCTGCGCCCGGCGGTTGTCGGACCAGAAATCGGGAGCTATGCTTTCTTCTTCAAGTTTGTGGATTTGTGTTTTCTTGTTCGCCAGGTCAAAGACGCACCATTGTTTTCTGGACGCGTTCTCGCAGGCGTTCGATCTGGTTTATAAGTTCGTTCATAGGCAGTATTGTACCATGTTTTGCGGAATCCTGGTACAGGTCAAATCTGGCGCCGCCACTCTTTCCCGGACACCTCAGTTCCTGCGGCGCTTCGCATGTGTCAGAGGAGAGTGCTGGCGCGGCGGATGCCATCCGCCGCGCCAGCACTCTCCTCTGACAGACAGGTCGCCACAGGCGGCGGGGACACCTCGCGCTTCGGCAGGGGGCCTTGCCCGTGCATTCCCCTAGCCAAGAATGAGATTGGTCAGCAACAACTGGCCCGGCGCTGGCGGCTGCGCTTTCCCGTGCGCTATTGTCGGCTTCGTGGGAAGATCTTCGATCAAGAGCAGCCCGGGCTGATCCGGCACCCGGTTGGTGTAGGAGATGGTCTCACTGTACGCGCCCTCGGCACTCACGGTGAAGGCCGGACTTATCAAGGTCTGGAGCGGCATCAGGGTATGGTCGAAAAGCGTGGTCGTGGCCCGTCCCTTAGCGAGATCGATGCTTCCATGAATGGTCAGGGGCGAAGTGACGAAGGGCTGTAACACTGCCTGATTCAGCGTAATGCCGCGCGTCTGCGCTGCTGTGACGAACCAGAGGCCGCGGCTGCCGGGCTGAATAAGCCGCTGGAGTGTGACCGTGACCCGCAAAGGCGGATCTTTTTGCGCCAGCAGCACATGCGCCGTCATGCCATCGTTGTCCTGTAGTGTGTCCTGCACGTCGCTGCCGGACCACTGAAAGATATCTCTCGCCAGTTGCTCGGCTGTCAGCAGCGGATCGCTCCAGGGCAGCGATAGCCCGTTATTGGCTTCGTCCTGCAATGCCTCGGCCTCGCTGCGACTCGTGACCGGATAGAGTCCGGGGAACTCCCTTTGGATAAACATGCCATTGTGCCATGCATATTCCCGGTAGACGTTTTGCTCAAGTGGCTGCAAAACTGTGCTCGCCTGCGGTGGAAGCGTGGTGTCAAGCGCGCCGATGCTCAGCGTATTGGCACGGGTAACGCTGACTGTTCCCTGTACCAGCCCCAGTTGCTTGAAAAGGAGCCTTAATACCGGTTTGCCACGCTGCATCGTGCAGCCATAGACATAGATATCGAGGGGGTGCTGCGCATTGACGCCCGTCACCTGCACCAGCGCTGATGGCGCGCCTCCCGTGACCTCGTTGATGAACTGTACAGCGCTCATCTGCTGCGCGTGCGGATCGAACGGGATGGTCTTCGTATAGTCATTGTAACGGATAAGATCGAGGCAGTTGGTAATGGGCAGCGTGGGGTAAGCGCTGTGGGTGACGGCGATAAAGTGCAGCAGGCCGATCAGCGCCAGCACCGCGAAAAGGATGGTCAGGGGCCGTGGCCTTCCTGGGCTGCGCTGAGGATAATAGTGGACTGCTGCGTCCTGTTCTGGGGAAGCAGTTTGTGGCTTTACCTCTCTAACATCCGGCATCTTCCGTTTACTCTCCTCCCATCAAAAAAAGCATATTCTCTTCTCATTCTATCTCTGAGATAATGCGAGGAACTTCTATGCTCTTGATGGAAAGGGGGGGCTGGTTGCTGGTTCCTGGCGTGCTCGCGCCTGCGGCGCTCGCCTTTGTGCAATGGATGCAGGCGCCTCCTGCATCCATTGCACCCATTGTGTGGTGGAGCCGCACGAACGTCAGGCGGGGGAGAGGTAGCCGGAGAGGATCTGCCAGGAGCCGCCGGCCTGCTGGCCGACGATGTAATACCCCTGGTAGGTAACGTGCCTGGTGCCCTTGCCGGACTGTACGGTCTCGGTTGCGTTGACCGTTACCGGGATTTTCACCGTGCCATCGGCCTGCACTGTTGCGCTGCCGAGCGTAACTTGATCGCGCACGGTATTCTTGAAGCCGTTTCTAAAGGCGAGGAAGCCCTGAGGGTTGTTCTTCCACAGGTTATAGGCCGCGCGATAGCTACGATGGTTGATATCGTTATAATATTGCTGGATGACGGCCAGGGCTTGAGGCGGCGCGCTCACGCTGGTAGGCGATGGCGTGACTGTGGCCGCAGCGGGGACGGTGGTCGTTACCGTGATGGCGCTGCTACCATTGTGCTGGTTGGCATTGCTGGTGATGCCCCTGCTACGCAGTGCAAACAACGCTATCGCGCCCATAATGAACAGCAGCCCCAGCAGAATAAGAAGCAGCGCGATGGTGCGCCCCACCGGCGAGCGTCGTCGCGCTGGCTGATACTGGCCGGCATAATCTACAGGCTGCGCCCCGTATGCGGGATAGGAGGCGTCCGGCGGGGGATAGATAGCGCTGCGCTGAGGAGCTGATCCCGTATAAGATATTCCTTGAGGTGTATAACCAGGATAAGAGGTCTGTGCGTCTGGAGGTGCAGGCGGCGCAAGGGGGCCAGGCAAGATGGCTCTGGTGGTCTCTTCCTGGCCCGGCTGCGTGCTGTAGTCCGGGTCGGCGGAGCGCAGCACAAGCTTCTGCTGCGCCGCTGCCGCCTGCGATGGCTGCCGCGTGTTGAACGAGCGAGATTCTACCGTTGGATCATCAGGGTGATAGTCCTGCACTGTCGACGCCAGATCAATGTTCGACTCTACCAGGGAGCCGCAGCGCGGACAGCGTGTTTCACCGGGCGCTAATTGATAGCCGCATTGACCACAAAAAATCATCACTGCTTATGTTTTCTTAGCTCTGCGCCGCTCGCCTGAACTGGCCGGAACGGCCCCGTTCTCTGACGGCCCATCATGCGAAGCGGCGGCGTGCAGAGCAACGCTAATGACATCATCCATACGCTCTACCGGCACAAAGCGCAGGTGTCGGATAACTTCCTGCGGCACGTCATCCAGATCCTTCATATTGCGCTTTGGCAGGATAAACGTCTTCATGCCTGCTCTATGCGCGGCCAGCACCTTCTCCTTGATGCCGCCGACGGGAAGAACGCGGCCGCGCAGTGTAATCTCGCCCGTCATCGCCACGTCGCGGCGCGTCGGGCGCTGCGTCAGGGCCGAGATTAACGCGGTTGCCATCGTGATTCCCGCCGATGGCCCATCTTTAGGGATGGCTTCGGCAGGCAAGTGCAGGTGAATATCGTATTTCTCATAAAAACGATTTTCGATGCCAAATAGTTCCGCGCGCGCCCGTGCGTAGGAGAGCGCTGCCTGGGCCGACTCTTTCATCATATCGCCCAGCTGTCCTGTCAGCGTGAGATTGCCGCGCCCACGCATCAGCATGGCTTCGACGGTGATCAGGTCGCCGCCCGCGCTGGTCCAGGCCACGCCCGTCGCCACCCCGGCCTCGTCGCTCTCTTCGGCTGTGCCATAGTAGGTCCGCTGTGGGCCGAGGTAATCGGGAACTTTTTCGGCTGTCACCTTTGTTTTCGTGCGTCTCCCCTCGGCGACCTTGCGCGCGACTTTACGCATCACGGAGGCGATCTCACGCTCCAGGTTGCGCACGCCCGCTTCGTAGGTATATTCGCGGATGATGCGCTGGACAGCCTCGTCACTAATCTCGATGCGCGATGGTTTCAGCCCATGCTCGCCAAGCTGCCGGGGTATCAAAAAGCGGCGTGCGATATGCAGTTTTTCCTCTTCGGTATAGCCCGCCAGTTCGATGATCTCCAGGCGATCTCGCAGCGCGGCGGGAATGGGATGCAGTACATTAGCCGTCGTGAGAAAGAGCACGCGCGAGAGGTCGTAGGGCACCTCCAGGTAGTGATCCGAGAAGGCGCTGTTCTGCTCAGGATCCAGGACTTCGAGCAGCGCCGAGGAGGGATCGCCACGGAAATCGGCCCCGATTTTATCGATCTCATCCAGCACAAAGAGCGGGTTCGTCGTTCCCGCCGTTTTCATCGTCTGGATAATACGCCCCGGCAGCGCCCCGACGTAGGTGCGCCGGTGCCCACGGATCTCCGCCTCGTCGTGGATGCCGCCAAGCGAGAGGCGCACAAACTTGCGATTGAGCGCCTGTGCTATGGAGCGCCCGAGCGAGGTCTTCCCCACGCCCGGCGGGCCTACAAAGCAGAGGATCGGGCTGCGCATGTTCTGTGAGAGCTTGCGCACAGCGATATATTCCAGGATGCGCTCTTTGACTTTCTCCAGGCCATAATGATTCTCTTCGAGAACGGCTGCGGCCTCCTTTACGTCGAGCCGATCAACGGTGGCAGTGTTCCAGGGCAGGCTCACAAGCCAGTCCAGGTAGGTACGAATGACGCCGCTATCGGGTGCGATGGATGGCATGGCGTTCAGGCGATCAAGTTCTTTGTTCGCGCGCGCCTGAACCTCTTCGGGCATTCCACAAGTGCGGATCTTCTCGCGCAACTCCTGCGCTTCACGTATCGATGGATCGCCCTCGCCCAGCTCACGCTGGATCGCTTTCAGTTGCTCGCGCAGGAAATATTCGCGCTGCGTTTTATCGACTTCCTGCTGGATCTGGCTGTGGATATGGCTCTCTAGCTCCAGAATATCCAATTCTTTAGAAAGAAGAATGCTTACCTTTTGTAGACGCTGCTCGATTTTGAAGGCTTCCAGGATGTTCTGACGTATCGGGACGGGCAGGTCGAGCGCGGATACAATGAAATCGGCCATCGCTCCCGGGTCATCGATGTTCATGGCCGCGATATAGGTTTCTTCGGGGAGGGTGGTGCTGAGCTTGACGCATTTCTCAAACAGCGCCAGCACGGCGCGGCGCAGCGCTTCGAGGGCGAGCGTTGATTCGGCGGCCTCTTCCACTACGACCTCGGCGCGCACACGCATGTAAGGGGTCTGCTGGGTATATTCCAGACGGCGCATGCGGCGTTGCCCGCGCACAAGAACGCTGATCGTGCCATCGGGCATTCTGAGCACGCGATCAACGTAGCCCTCCACCCCGATCTCGTAGAGATCGCCGGCGCCGGGGTCTTCCTGCTCCTCATTTAATTGTGTGACCACGAACAGGGTATGATCGCCGCTCATGGCCTCGTCGATAGCTTTGATTGACTGGTCGCGTCCCACCAGCAGCGGCACTGCCACATTCGGTATCAATACGGTGTTACGGATGGGGAGTAGCGGAAGTTCCATGACTTCTCGCTGCTCTTTCCGGGCCAGGTCAGGGGCGTCGTCTGCAACTACGTCGTCGTCAAGCTGTTCTGGAGCCACGATCTGGATAGCCTTCTCCATAAAAAAAAGTTGCCCTCTCGCTCAATAAACATGGGTTTTCCTGAATATGTTCATCCATTATAACGTACCGGGACGCAAGAGGCAATCCGCCGCCGAGTTTTACCAGATGACAGGTACTTTCTATTATTAAGAGACGTTCTTGCGCGCTCATTACGAAAAAATGGAGGCCCCGGTTATCAGCCAAAAAGCATGAGCATGCGCCGCTCTTCATCTGAAAGGATGAACCGGTTGTTGCGCGCAACAGGGTAGATCGCGGCCCGCTCCCAGAGGGGGCCGGTGACGCTGGTGCCACTGCCGATCTGCACGCCGCGCTCCTTGAGAGCGTTGAGCAGTTCGCGGGCATTGAAGAGAAAGACGGACTCGATAACCCAGGGATTGGCGAGGCTGGATGGCAGGGCTTCCGGTCCGGCCAGTACGAGGTAGTAATCAGGGAGGGCGTCGGGC
>DATGLE010000176.1:0-26661 GCA_035294325.1 Ktedonobacteraceae bacterium
GGAGATGGTGATGCCGGGGGACAACATCGAGATGACCGTCGAGTTGATCCAGCCAGTCGCCATGGAAGAGGGCGTGCGCATCGCCATTCGCGAAGGGGGGCGCACCGTCGGGGCCGGCGTCTGCACCAAAGTCATCGAGTAAATAACCGGGGTCATGGATTTCGCCGGACATCTATCCCTGTTCGAGCGATATTGCCCTCTGGCCCCTTCCGTAAGGAGAAAAAGAATGGCTACGGGAACAAAACAGCGTATCCGCATTCGTCTCAAGGCATACGATCACCGTATCCTCGACAGGTCGGCGATGCAGATCGTGGATACCGCCCAACAGACGGGAGCGCGCATCTCAGGGCCGGTGCCTCTGCCGACAGAGATTGATAAATATACGGTCATGCGCTCGCCTTTCATTGATAAAGACGCTCGCGAGCAGTTCGAGATTCGTACACATAAACGCCTGATCGACATTATTGATCCGACGAACAAAACAGTTGAAGCTCTGACGCGCCTGAACCTGCCCGCAGGCGTGGATATCGAGATCAAGCTCTAAATGTAGAGAGGTGAAAGATATGCTAAATGCATTGCTGGGCAGAAAGATCGGCATGACGCAGGTCTTTGGTTCCGACGGGACGGCCATTCCCGTTACCGTGATAGAGGCCGGCCCCTGCGTCGTAACACAGATCAAGACCGCCGCCCACGACGGCTATGAGGCCGTCCAGATAGGCTTCGAGGAGAAGCCGAGCAGGAAGGCGACGCGCCCGGAACTGGGGCATCTCGGACACCGCCTGCCGCTATTGAGAGCGCAGCGCCGGCGCCTGCAAGCGTATCAACAGGAGCAGCGCGCCAGAACCAGAACGCAGGGCGAAGGCGAGGCTGCCGAGTCAAACGAGCCGGCGCAAAAACCGGACAAGCAAATTCAGAAGTTGCTCAAAGTTCAGGAAAATCGCCAGCGCCGCCCCGGCCCCGAACTCGGCCCGTTCAGGGTGCTGCGCGAAGTCAGACTACAGGAAGGCGCATCTTCCGCAAAGGTAGAGCTGGGCACGCGCTTTGATGCCGGTCTGTTCAAAGTTGGCGAGATGGTTGATATCGTGGGCACCTCCAAAGGTAAGGGTTTCCAGGGTGGTGTCAAGCGACACGGCTTCGGCGGCGGCCCCAAAACGCACGGTCAATCAGACCGCCGGCGCGCCCCGGGATCGATTGGCTCTGGTACAACCCCTGGCCGTGTATTGAAAGGCACGCGCATGGCCGGCCATATGGGCAATAAGCGCGTCACGATAAAGAAACTGGAAGTGATTCAGGCTGATCCTGAGCGCAACCTGCTGGTGGTCCAGGGTTCGGTGCCCGGCGCCAATGGTGGCTTGCTCATGATTAAGAAGCAGGTGATGAGGTAAACCGCAATGCCCTCGACTACAGTATATAACATGGCCGGTGAGGCCATAGACCAGCTCGAACTGAGCGAGCAGGTGTTCGGAATCACTCCCAACATGGCGGTTCTCCACCAGGTAGTGACTGCCCAGATGGTGAACCGGCGGCAGGGGAATGCTTCGACGAAGACTCGCAGTGAAGTATCGGGCGGTAACAAGAAGCCATACAGGCAGAAAGGGACGGGCCGCGCTCGTCAGGGCAGTACGCGCGCCCCCCAGTTTCGTCACGGCGGCGTCGTCTGGGGTCCCAGGCCGCATCCCTACCATCATGATGTACCTAAGAAGATGCGGCGCTTAGCCATCCGTTCGGCTTTATCTGACAAGGTGGCGAGCCAGACTCTGGTTGTGGTCAACGAGCTGTCCCTGGAAGCGCCGCGCACAAAGGATATGCTATCTCTGCTGGATAAGTTGCCATCGCGGGAGGGCCGGCGCGTCCTGATGATGCTGCCGCGCCGCGACGAGAACATTGTTTTGTCAACGCGCAACATTCCCAGCGCCAAAGTGCAGCATGTCTCCTCGATTAACGTCATCGAACTGCTCAAGCACGATTACATAGTGATGCCCGTCGAGACAGTACGCTGGCTGGAGATGGTATTTGGCGAAGGCAAGAGCGCTGAGGAGGCAAGCCGCGAGATCGCTGAAAAGGTAGCCGTAACGGCTGCTGGCGGCGCGGAGCCGGAAGAGTCAGCCGAGCCAGCGGAGCATCCGGAGCCAGAAGCTGCGGAATCCGACGGCGAAGCGTAGACGAGGAGGATCATACCGTGGAGATTACAGAGGTACTGCGCAAGGGTATCATCACCGAGAAATCGATGAAGCTCCAGGGCCAGAACAAATATACCTTTCAGGTGGCATTGCAAGCGAACAAGATCGATGTACGCCGCGCGGTTGAAACCCTGTTCGGGGTTAAAGTTGTCAAGGTGAACATTATGCGTATGCCCGGCAAGCCAAAGACGATCCGGCGGCGCGGTTCCCCTCCTCGACCTGTAGAGGCCCGCGAGTGGAAAAAGGCGATTGTCACGCTGCGCGAGGGGCAGACAATCGATGCATTGAAGGCATAGTCCTGACACATCTACCGGCGCTGCGGCGCCGGGGGATGGATCACAGCCAGAGGGGATTGAGAGATGCCAATCAGACAGTATAAACCAACATCTCCCGGGCGTCGCGGTATGTCTGTTTCGACGTTCGAGGAGATTACCAAGACCAGGCCCGAGAAATCGCTGACCGTCAGGTTGAAGAAACATGCCGGGCGCAATAACCAGGGAAAAATCACGACGCGTCATCGTGGAGGCGGTGCCAAGCGGGCCTATCGCATCATTGACTTTAAGCGGAACAAGCCGAACGTACCCGCCAGAGTCGCGGCCATCGAGTACGATCCTAATCGCTCGGCCCGCATAGCGCTCCTGCATTATCTGGATGGGGAGAAGCGCTATATTATCGCGCCGCTGGGTCTCAAAGTCGGGGACCAGGTAATGTCCGGGCCTGAGGCCGACATCAAGGTCGGGAATGCGCTTCCGTTGAAGAACATTCCGACCGGCACAACCATCCATAACGTAGAGTTGGAGCGCGGGCGCGGCGGTCAACTGGCGCGCGGCGCCGGCGTTGGCGCGCAGTTGATGGCGAAAGAGGGCGACTACGCATTGCTGCGCCTGCCATCGGGCGAGCAGCGGCGCGTGCATATCATGTGCATGGCAACCGTCGGCCAGGTGGGTAACGTCGATCATGAGAACGTGAGCATTGGTAAGGCCGGACGCTCGCGCCATATGGGCCGGCGCCCCAGCGTGCGAGGCTCGGTCATGAACCCGCGCGATCATCCACATGGCGGTGGCGAGGGCCGCGCACCTATCGGCGGGCAGCCACAGACGCCATGGGGGAAGCCAGCAATGGGTTACAAGACACGCCGCAACAAACGAACCGATCAGTTCATCGTCAGGCGGCGCAATGCCGGCAGGAGGAAGAAGTAATGTCGCGCTCAAGGAAAAAAGGGCCATACATCCATGAATCGCTCAGGAAAAAAGTGCTGCAGCTAAGGCGCAGCGGTGAGCGCCGCCTCATCAAAACCTGGTCGCGCGCTTCGACGATCTTCCCCGAGATGGTCGGCATGACCATCGGCGTGCATAACGGGAAGACGCATGTGCCTATCTATATTACTGAGAACATGGTGGGCCATAAGCTCGGAGAGTTCGCCCCGACGCGGCACTTTCGCGGCCACGCGGGCGGCAAGAGTGAGAGAACCACGTCTGTACGCTAGTGGAGATAGCATAGAGGTAAGAGATGCAAGTCAGGGCTATTGCAAGAAATATCGGCATTTCGCCGCGCAAAATGCGTCTGGTAACGAACGCGGTGAAGGGGCGCCGCGTCAACGAGGCGCTGGCTATTCTCCAGTTCTTGCCCAACGCGGGAGCAGTCCCGGTGAGCAAGGTCGTGGCGTCAGCGGCGGCGAACGCGGAGAACAACTATAATCTGAATCCAGATGACCTGTATATTCTGAATATCGTGGCGGATGATTCGTTTCGCATTAAGCGTGTAAAGCCACGCTCTCATGGCCGCGCGGCTCGTATTTTGCGTCGCTACTGCCATGTCACGGTAATCGTTTCGGACGATCTGGCCGACGCAGGCCGCTAAGAAGACTACAGTGCATTCAGGTAACGCGCGAGTGTTATGGCTGAATGGGTAGATTTAGGAGGACACTGTGGGACATAAAGTGCATCCCACCGGGTTCAGGCTCGGCATCGTCAAAGGCTGGCAGTCTTACTGGTACGCCGAGCGTGAATACAAAGATATCCTGGCGGAAGACTTTATGATTCGCCGGGAAATCAATAAGGAACTGAGCAGCGCAGCAGGTGCACGCGTTGACGCGGCG
Source organism: Ktedonobacteraceae bacterium (assembly GCA_035294325.1). GTDB lineage: Bacteria > Chloroflexota > Ktedonobacteria > Ktedonobacterales > Ktedonobacteraceae > DATGLE01. The sequence continues at coordinate 4,279 of DATGLE010000176.1, forward strand.
GTTTCGCGCATTGAGATCGAACGCGCCGCCGCTAATCAGGTGCTGGTGAAAATTTACACGGCCAAGCCCGGCATCGTCATTGGCAAGAGCGGCGAGAAGGTTGAGCGACTCAAGGCCGGCCTTGAGTCGAAAACGAAGAAGCGTGTACGCATCGAGATCAACGAGATCCGCCAGCCGGAACTGGATGCCTACCTGGTCGGGCGCAGCATCGCGGAACAACTGGAGAAGCGTATCTCGTTCCGCCGCGCCATGAAGCAGGCGGTGCAGAAATCGATGCGCGCCAACGCCAAAGGCATCAAAATCATTGTCGGCGGGCGCCTGGGAGGCGCGGAAATCGCGCGCTCCGAAAAAGAAGTTGAGGGCAAAGTGCCCCTGCACACGCTGCGCGCGGATATCGACTATGGTCAGACCGAGGCGCATACGACCTTCGGCGTGATTGGTATTAAGGTATGGATTTATAAGGGAGATATCCTTCCCAGCAAACGTCGTGAAGGGCTGGAGGCAGCGCAGGAGGCTCCAGTGCAGCCTGTATTCCCCGCTCGTGAAACCGGTGAGCGCCGGCCAGAACGGCGCCGCCAGGGCGAAGGCGGCGGGCGCGGCGAGCGTGGGCGCGGCGAACGCCAGGCGCGTGGCGAGCGGCCTGCCCGTCCTCAAGGCGAACGCCAGCCGCGCGGCGAGCGGCCTGCCCGTGCGCAAGGCACAGCGGCGGAACGCCCGGCGCGTCCACAGGGAGAGCGTCCTCAGCGCGGTCAGGGTGGCGAACGCGCTCCGCGCACTCCTCGCCCACAGGGCGAGAGATCGCCACGCACACAGGCTCAGGAACAGAGTGGGCAGCCCGCCAGCGCCGAGCAGGCGCCGGTAAGTCCTGTGGAGACGCAGAACGCACCCGCTCCAGAACCAATGCCGCAGACTCCGCCACCAGCCGCGCCGGAGACAGATACTGGCGCCACTCAGAGCGAGTAAGGAGATTTAAGAAGCCATGTTAATGCCGAAACGTACAAAGTACCGCCGGCAGCATCGCGGGCGCATGAAGGGAGTTGCCCAGCGGGGTTCTACCATCGCTTTCGGCGAGTTCGCCTTGCAAGCCCTGGAACCCTGCTGGCTGGAGGCGCGCCAGATCGAGTCGGCTCGTATCGCGCTCACCCGCTATATGAAGCGCGGCGGGAAAGTGTGGATCCGCGTCTTCCCGGATAAGCCCGTGACCGCCAAACCCGCCGAAACCCGCATGGGCAGCGGTAAAGGCGCTGTCGATCACTGGGTCGCAGTCGTCAAGCCGGGTCGCATCATCTTTGAGGTCGGCGGTGTGAGCGAAGAGGTGGCGAAAGAGGCCGTTCGCCTGGCGAGCCACAAGCTGCCGATCAAGTCGCGCTTTATCACCCGAGAGGAGGCGGAAAGTGTCGAAGCTTAATGAACGTCGTAAGGAGATACAGGGGTACAGCGAGGCAGAGACGCAGCGCGAGTTGAAAGAATTGCGGCTCAAGCTGTTCAACCTCCGCTTGCAGCAGCAGCGCGGCGAAGTGAAGAATAACCGCGTGTTCGCGCAGACTCGCAAGGATATTGCGCGCCTGCTGCATCACCTGACCATGTTGGAGAGGGAGAACGAAGAATGACGCAACATAGCGCAGTAACCACCCCTGAAACAGCAGCAACCAGAAAGCGTCGCCAGCAGAGAGTCGGGCGTGTGGTAAGCAATAAAATGGATAAGACGATAGTCGTTATCGTCGAAAGATTAAAGAAGCACCGGATCTACAAACGCACCTTTAAGCAGACCAAACGCTTCTACGCCCATGATGAGCAAAATGTCTGCCAGGTAGGTGATATGGTGCGCATCGAGGAGTGCCGCCCGCTCAGCAAAATGAAACGCTGGCGCCTGGTAGAGATCGTGAAGCGCGGCCCCGGCATTGTCCCGGTTGAAGAGGTGCTGGCAGAGGTCGATCCTGACCTGTTAGCCCCTGAGGAGGCGGAAGGAGAGTCCGCCAGGCCGGAAGAATAGAGAGGTAACGTCGTATGATCCAGCCACAAACACGCCTGAAAGTCGCCGATAATACCGGCGCCAAAGAAATTATGTGCATCCGTGTGATGAGCGGCTCATCCAAGCGCTATGCACGGGTAGGAGATATTATCAAGGCATCCGTGAAGCAAGCGGCCCCCAACGGGCAGGTTAAAAAAGGAGAAGTCGTCAACGCGGTGGTGGTGCGCGTCGCCAAAGAGTATGCGCGCCCCGACGGCTCGCACATTCGTTTCGATGAGAATGCCGCCGTCATCCTCGCGCCCGGCAACAACCCGCGCGGCACACGTATCTTTGGGCCGGTGGCGCGTGAATTGCGCGAGAAGAACTTCATGAGGCTTGTTTCACTCGCGCCTGAAGTGCTCTAAGCGAGGGGAAAGATGGCAGTAAAACAGAAAGAAAAGAAGCCGCTCCACCTTGCCAAGATGAATATCAAAAAGGGCGACACCGTTTTGATCATCACCGGCAAGGATCGGGGAAAAGAAGGCACGGTTTCACGGGCGATGCCGCAGGCCAGCAAAGTGATTGTTGAGGGCCTCAATACCGTCAAGAAGCACATTCGCCCGCAGGGGCAGGCGCAGCAGGGCGGCATCATTGAGAAGGCAATGCCCATCCACGTCTCGAATGTCATGTTAAAATGCACCGAGTGTGGCGAACCCACCCGGGTTGGGCATGAGCGCCGTCCGATGGGAGCCGACAAGAAACTGCGCCCTGTACGGATCTGCAAGAAGTGTCACAAAGTTATTGAAGATCGGACGAGGAGTAGTTAAATGGCACCGCGCTTGAAAGAGAGATATCGCCAGGAGATCGCGCCCGCGCTGCAAAAGGAATTTAACTACAAGAACCCGATGCAGATTCCCAGCATTAACAAGGTCGTCGTGAATATTGGCATGGGCGAAGTGATCCAGAACCACAATGCGATGGAGCACGCCATTGCCGACCTGACGGTCATTACCGGGCAACGGCCAGTAATAACGAAGGCCAGGCGCTCGGTTGCCGCATTCAAGCTGCGCGAGGGGATGCAGATCGGCTGCATGGTAACATTGCGCGGTGAGCGCATGTACTACTTCCTCGACAAGCTCATCAACGTGGCGCTGCCGCGCCTGCGTGACTTCCAGGGGGTTTCTCCCGATGCCTTCGATGGTCGCGGCAATTATACGCTGGGCTTGCGTGAGCAACTGGTCTTCCCCGAAATCGATTATGATAAGGTCGATAAGGTGAGAGGTATGGAGGTCAGTATCGTCACCACGGCGCGTACTGACGAAGAGGGACGACGGCTGCTCGCATTGATGGGCATGCCCTTTAAGAAGTAACGCTGGAGGGCGCAATGGCAAAAATCTCAATGATCGTGAAGTCGCAACGCAAGCCTCGCTTCAAGGTGCAGCAGCATAACCGCTGCAAGGTCTGCGGGCGGCCTCGCGCGTATATGCGTAAATTTGGTCTCTGCCGTATTTGCTTCCGCGAACACGCTTTGCGCGGTGAGCTACCCGGCGTGATGAAATCGAGCTGGTAGTCGCGAAGATGAAAGGACGTGCAGGAACGAAGGCGTGCTGATATAATAGACACGTTGCGCTGTTCACGTTTTCGCTCCTTCGTGATTGTGGAGGATATTCCATGAATATGACTGATCCGGTTGCGGATATGCTGACGCGCATCCGCAACGCAGCGACAGCACGACACACTCGCGTACTGATTCCCGCCTCGAAAATGAAGCTGGGTATTGCGCGGGTGCTCAAAGAAGAAGGCTATATTAAGGATATTGAAATCCTGAAGGATAATCCGCAGGGAACGCTTCGCCTCACACTGCGCTATATCGATAAGAAGCCGGTGCTGACACAATTGAAGCGCGTCAGCAAGCCGGGGCTGCGTGTATACACCAGGCGTGCGAATATTCCACGCGTCCGGGGTGGCCTGGGGATCGCTATCCTTTCGACGCCCAAAGGCTTGATGACCGGTTCTAACGCCTACAAGCAGGGGCTTGGCGGCGAGGTCATCTGCTACGTTTGGTAAAGGGAGGTATCGGATGTCTCGTATTGGACGCGCTCCAATCACAGTGCCGGCAAAGGTGCAGGTGAGCTGGACCGAGGATAACCTGGTGACGGTCAAAGGCCCCAAAGGTGAACTCTCGCAAAAGGTTGATCCAGCGCTGACGCTCAAGCTTGAGAACGGCACGCTGCATGTTTCTCGTCCCTCGGACAGCAAGGAGCATAAATCGAAACACGGCCTTTACCGCACTCTCGTTAATAATATGGTTGTGGGTGTCACAAACGGGTATACGAAACAACTGGAGATTCACGGCGTCGGCTATCGCGCGACGAAGGTCGGCGAGAACCTGGTGATCCAGGTTGGCTATTCGCACCCCGTTGAGGTGCAGCCCCCCAAAGGCATCACGTTGTCCGTTGATGGCATAGATCAGGCGACGAAGGCGACAAAAATCAGCGTCAGCGGCATCGATAAGCAACAGGTAGGCGAAGTGGCGGCCACGATTCGCCGCATCCGCAAGCCCGAACCCTACAAAGGCAAGGGCATCCGCTACGCTGGCGAGAAGATTCGCCGCAAGGCAGGCAAAGCCGGTAAAGTCGGCGGTAAGAAGAAGTAGCGCGCAATCGAGGATACAGGTGGGGAACGTAGTGCCGATCACGTTCCTCGGGCGATCCTCTTTTGCCCTGCGTATCTATAGAAGAAAGGGGATTTGCGAAAGACGATCTCACGCGGCCAGCAGGTTCTGGATACGGGAGATCACCTTCGCAATGAGGCTATGATCAAGCACTTTAATGCAAACAAGGCTCGGCTGCGGCGGCACCAGCGCATACGACGCCGCGTAAATGGCTCACCGGCGCGTCCTCGCTTGAATGTTTTTCGCAGCGGGAAGCATATCTACGCACAGATCATCGATGATAGCACAGGCCACACGCTGGCCGCCGCTTCCTCGCTCGATGTGAGTCTGCGCGACTTCAAGCCAGCAGTGAGCGCGGCCCCAGCGCAGCAGCCACAGGCCCGCGCGCAGGCGGAAGAAGAGGCCGAGGCGCCCGCAGAGATGGTTGCCTCGGCTGCCCCGGCGAAGGGCAGGAGCGCGAAGGCTCCGGCCAGGGGAGGACAGCAGCAGAAAGGGGGCGCGGCTAAAGGCCGGCCCGTTCAGCAGGCCAGGACAGTGCTTCCGGCGGCCCAGAAAGGCGCGGCCAGGACGCCTGTAGAGGCGCTGGCGGCGATTGCGCATAATCGCAAAGTCGCGCTGGCGCGTGAGGTAGGCAAACTGGTCGCCCAGCGCGCTAAAGAGCGGGGCGTGAACAAGGTTGTCTTTGACCGTGGCGGCTACACCTATCATGGACGAGTTGCTGCGCTGGCGGAAGGCGCGCGCGAGGTAGGTCTGGATTTTTAGTGCATGCATCCAGACCATGCAGCGGTTCCTGGTGAACTGCTGAGGGTTGAAAACTAGGGGAGTAAGATGAGAATAGACGCTTCAAAGCTAAACCTGGAGGAGACGGTGGTCGAAGTCAGCCGCGTCTCCAAAGTGGTCCAGGGGGGCCGGCGCTTTAGCATTCGTGCCCTGGTAGTGGTCGGCGATCACAACGGATACGTCGGTTTTGGCTTTGGCAAAGCCAGCGAATATACGGAGGCCATTCGTAAGGGAGTGGAGCAGGCCAAGAAGAATCTGATCCAGGTGCCGCTGGATGGGACGACTATTCCCTTCATGGTAAGGACGAACTTCGGCGCCTCCGAAGTGCTGCTCAAGCCGGCGGCCCCCGGCACAGGCGTAATTGCAGGTGGCGCCGTGCGAGCGGTCATGGAAGCCGTTGGCATCCGCGATATCTTGACGAAAACGCTTGGCAGCACAAACAAAGCCAATACGGTCCAGGCGTGCATGCGCGCGCTGCGCGAACTGCGCTCCCCGGATGACGAGGCCGCGCGGCGTGGCAAGACCGTCGTTGAAATCCTGGGCAAGAAGCGCGCCGAGCAGATAGCCGCCGCAGCCGCCAGCGCCGCCGAGCAGGCCGCCGTGGCCCGCGCCGCTCGTGAAGAGGAAGCGCGCGAGAGCAGAGCGGCGGCAGGACGCCGAGGCGGGGGAGACCGCGAACGCCGTGGCGAACGTCGTGGCGGTGAGCGCCGTCGATAGGAGAAAGCAATGGCAAAACTGCGTGTAAAATGGGTTAAGAGCGCAATCGGGTATCCCAAAGACCAGAAGGCGACGATTCGCGCGCTGGGCTTTCGTAAGCTCCAGCATACTGTTGTCCATAACGATCAGCCCGCCGTGCGTGGTATGATTCGTAAGGTAAGTCACCTGGTGCAAGTAGAGGAGATTGCCAGTGAGTCCGATTAACCTCTCTAATTTGCGGCCGGCCCCCGGCTCCCACAAGGCGGAGCGACGCGTTGGCCGTGGACACGGCTCGGGGCGGGGCAAAACCGCCGGTCGTGGTACGAAGGGGCAGAAGGCGCGATCAGGCGGGACAATTCATCGCGCCTTTCGTGGCGGTCAGACGCGCCTCTCGAAAGGTCTGCCGTTCTTGCGCGGCATGGGCGCGGCGCGGAATGTTATTCCTTCCCGCAAAGAATATGCGATTCTTAACGTCTCAGACCTCGAGGCGTTTGAGGCTGGATCTCAGGTACATCCCGAGGTTATGGCCGCGCGCGGCCTGATAACAACCGCCGAGAGCAAAGGACTCGTCAAAGTCCTGGGCGATGGCGAGATTGACCGCGCCCTGACGGTGCACGCCCATAAGTTCTCGGCCAGCGCCCGCCAGAAGATCGAGGCCGCCGGTGGCAGCGTTGAGATCATTCCGGTAAAAACCTACGAAAAGACGAAGCGGCGTAAGGACGACCAGGCAAAAACCCCGGCGCCAGGTGCCAGAGCTTAACTTCCTGGCACTCTGCGCGTAGTTAGTGTAAAGCGGATTGCGTTTGTCTTTATATCTTCATCGCCGCGCCAGCTCTGACCGGCCAGATGAGGATTGAAACTCGGAAGGAGGCTCCCATGTGGGAACGCCTGCGCAGCATCTGGACCGCTCCTGATCTGCGCAACAAGATTCTCTACACCCTGGGGTTATTGCTGATATTCCGCATCCTTGCCAATATCACGGTGCCGTTAACGGCCACCGAGCAGAAAGCTCTGTTTGATCTCTTCAATTCGAGCAAGAGCCAGGACCTCGGTCAGTTGCTCGGTCTGCTGGATGTCTTTTCTGGCGGCTCTCTGCAACACTTCTCGATTGTGGCGATGGGTGTGTATCCGTATATCACTGCTACCATTGTGATGCAGTTGTTACAGCCCATCATTCCGGCCCTGCAAAACTTATCGATGCAGGGCGAGGCCGGGCGGTTGAAGTTCAGCCAGATCACGCGCATCATCACTGTGCCGCTGGCTTTCCTGCAAGCGCTGGGACAGTGCGCCATCTTCCAGAAGGCCAACGTGCTCCAGAATTTCAGCCTCGTCAATCCTCAATATATGCTGGAGACCTACTCCATCCTGCTTACGCTGACAGCGGGGACGATGATTCTGGTCTGGCTTGGCGAGCTGATTACTGAAAATGGCATCGGGAACGGCATCTCGCTGATTATCTTTGGCGGCATTGTCAGTAATCTACCTTCGTATGTACAGCAGGGATACGTGTCCGCTACCTCCGGTGGCGGCAATGGGAGCGGGGTCGTCAGCATCGCCGTCTTCCTGATTCTCGGCCTGATTACGATTGTGGGCATTGTCTACATCTACCAGGGCCAGCGGCGCGTGCCCGTGCAGTATCCGACGAAGCGCCAGGTTGGGCGCGGTCTGCTCGTGGGTTCCGCCCAGACAACCTACATTCCGTTGCAGGTCAACAGCGCCGGTATGATCCCGCTCATCTTCGCGCAGTCGATGCTGCTCTTCCCGGCGGTGATCTCGCAATACCTGGCGACAAGCTCGACAACCTGGTTGAAGGATGCCGCGCAGTGGGTCGCGACGTACCTGGTGAACACATCACTGTGGTGGTACTGGGCCATCTACTTCATACTGGTAGTGCTCTTTACCTACTTCTACGCCTACGTGATGTGGCAACAACAGAATATACCTGAAAATTTACAGAAGCAGGGGGCGTTTATTCCAGGCTATCGCCCTGGAGAGCCAACCAGTCGATACCTGACGAATATCCTCAACCGTATCACTCTGGCCGGTGCATTATTCCTGGGCGTTGTGGCAGTTCTACCTTTTGTGGCACGTGTGGGTGCAAACCAGTTGCTCGGTAGCGCTTCACTACTCATCGTGGTCGGCGTCGTGCTGGACACCGTGAGGCAGCTTGAGGCCCAGATGGTGATGCGTAACTACTCTGGCTTCCTATCGTAGAGTGCAGTGGTTGTTTCACTGCCATATTGGTAAGCAAAACCCGGGTAACACCACGCTACTGTCCTGGCAGGAATGCAATGGGGCATTCCTGAATGAACTTCCGTCGGAGGAATATACGTGAATATTATCCTGATCGGGGCACAAGGGTCCGGGAAAGGAACGCAGGCCGAGATGCTCTCGGATGCCCTTGGTATTCGCCACATTGCTAGCGGCGATTTGTTGCGTAAGGAGATAAGCGAACAGAGCGAGTTAGGCGTCAAGGCCAAACCCTACATAGATCGCGGGGAACTGGTCCCCGATGACCTTACGGTAGCGATGATCTTGCACCGGCTTGCCGCGCCGGATTGTGCGAAGGGCGTGCTGCTGGATGGCTTCCCGCGAACGATAGCGCAGGCGCAGGCTCTGGACAGGGGATTGGAAAGCGAGGGCCGCGCCATCGATGGCGCGGTCTACCTGGATGTCCCGCGTCCCGAACTGCTCAGGAGGCTTTCAGGGAGGTATATCTGCCGGGCGCACCAGCACGTTTACAACATAAACACGCGTCCTCCGAAGGTGCCAGGAAAATGCGATATAGATGGCAGCGAGCTGTACCAGCGCTCGGATGACCGGGGCGAGGCCGTCCAGAAGAGGCTGGACATTTTCTTTAACGAAACCATTCGTCTGCTCGACTACTATGCGAGTCAGCGGAAACTGATGCGCATCAATGGCGATCAGAGTATCGAACAGGTGCATGATGCCCTGGTCGAGACAATTAACAATTACATGAAGAAGAGGAGAACTCAGTAACCTTCCTGCTGAGTATATCTGATGCTCATTGCCCTCGCCCGCTCTCGCCGGATGTTCGCGCGGCTTCGCCACGCAGGGGATATCTGTGGTGGGGGAAATGCGCAAAGCGCATTTCCCCCACCACAGATATAAAACGAGTGCCGCAGGCGTGAGCAAGCTCTGGTATCGGGTATTAGATACCCTCTCTGTTGTAGAGAAAACATTATGGCAATCATTATCAAATCGAAGGAAGAGAGAGAGAAGATACGCGAGACGGGGCGTATCGTGGCGGAGATTCTTGCGGAACTGCGCGATGCTGTCCACCCGGGGATGACGACGGGGGAGATCGATAAAATGTGCGCCGCAGCTTTGCAGCGGCGCGGCGCAAAGTCAAGCTCTTTGGGCTATCGCGGTTATCCAGCGTCGCTCTGTACGTCTGTAAATGAAGAGATCGTACACGGCATCCCCGGTCAACGCGTGCTCAAAGAGGGCGATATCGTCAGCATCGACTTCGCCGCCAGCTACAAAGGCTGGCATGCCGACTCGGCCATTACTGTTCCGGTAGGCAAAGTAGCGCCTGACGTGGAGCGCCTGCTGCAAGTGACGGAGGAGGCGCTTTATCGCGGCATTGCAGTCGCGCGGGCGGGAAACCGCTTGCAGGACATTGGCCGCACGGTGCAGAAGTTCGTCGAGGCAGCGGGCTTCTCCGTGGTGCGACTCTACGGAGGGCACGGCGTGGGCCGCAGCATGCACGAGGATCCGCAGGTGCTCAACTACGTCGAGCCGGGGTACCCCAACTACGTATTGAAGCCCGGTATGGTCCTGGCTATCGAGCCAATGGTGATAATGGGGAAAAAGGATACGCTGGTGCTCCCTGACGAATGGACGGTTGTTACCGCCGATGGGACTTACGCCGCCCATTTCGAGCATACCGTCGCCATTACGGAGGGCGACGCCGATATCCTGACACTCCCCGGTTCGTAGGCGTGCGAAATTGCCCTCTCGACTTCTCAGGGGAAGTGTGCTATAATTCGTAGTTGGCCGCAGCAGTGTCAACTGCTGCCATTTTCTACTTTATTCAAGCGTATGTCAACGGTGCGGGCGGCGCCTGATAATATGAGAATCGGGGGATACCCCCACGCCCCCGCTTCCCAGAAGCTAGTTCCCGTTTGCGGGGAAAGGATGCTATGCCGAAAAAGGATGAAATCGAAGTAGAGGGTAGAGTAGTAGAGGCCCTCCCCAATGCCATGTTTAAAGTCGAGATCGACGAGCAACACCAGGTCCTGGCGGTCCTCTCAGGACGGATCCGCATGAACTTTGTGCGTATCGTGCCAGGAGACAGGGTAAGGGTAGTGCTGTCCCCCTACGACCTGACGCGAGGCCGTATCACATGGCGTGTGAAATCGTGATGTGGCGAGTGTAGCATCCTTATAGCGTTCTTCTGGCATCTGACATACATCAGATCGTCATGATTTTTTTGCTTTTCTATTCATGTTGTGAGGAGGGCAAGCCATGAAAGTGCGAGCCTCAGTCAAACCGCGTTGTGATGGCTGCAAGGTGATCCGCCGCAATCGCGTGGTGATGGTTATCTGTAGCAAAGATCCAAAGCATAAACAGAAGCAAGGCTAACAAGCTGTTTCGAGTTTCAAGTTTCAGGCGCGCGAGTGTGGAATTGAAACTCGAAACTCGGAGCTGGAGGGAAAGATGGCTAGAATCGCCGGCGTTGACATTCCACGCGATAAGCGGGTGGAGATTTCGCTGTGCTACATTTATGGAATCGGGCTTACCACAAGCCGCAAGATCCTGGAGCGAACACGTATTAACCCGGATACACGGGTAAAGGATCTGACCGAGGAACAGGTCAACCGCCTACGTGAGCTAATTGACCGCGAGTACAAGGTCGAGGGCGATCTGCGCCGTGAAGTAGACATGAATATCAGACGGCTGATCGAAATCGGCTGCTATCGCGGCATGCGTCACCGCCGTAACCTTCCGGTACGGGGCCAGCGCACGCGTACCAATGCGCGCACACGTCGAGGGCCAAAGAAAACAGTGGCCGGCAAGAAGAAAGCCGTAGCGAAGAAGTAACGCCGGGGAGGTTTATTGAAATATGGCGGACAAGAAGAAAGCAACAGGCAGAGTCAGGCGGCGCGAACGCAAGTCCATACCGCGCGGTCAGGCGCATATTCAGGCAACGTTTAATAATACTATCGTGACGCTGACCGATCCCAATGGAAACGTTATCTCCTGGGGCAGCGCCGGAAGCCAGGGCTTCAAAGGCTCGCGTAAGAGCACGCCCTATGCGGCCCAGATTACGGCGGAGGCTGCGGCGCGCCGGGCTATGGATCATGGCCTGAAACAAATCGATGTATACGTCAAGGGACCAGGCTCCGGCCGTGAAGCGGCGATCCGCTCATTGCAGGCAGCCGGCCTCTCGATCACTTCAATTACTGATGTTACACCTATTCCGCACAATGGTTGCAGACCGCCCAAAAGACGGCGAGTATAGCCCGGAACCACGCTGTGCGTGTGAGGAGGATTTTTATTAGATGGCGCGTTATACCGGTCCCGTCTGCAAATTGTGCAGGCGTGAGGGAGTAAAACTTTTTCTCAAAGGCGACAAGTGCCTGACCAAATGCACGCTTGAGCGCCGCAGCAGCCGGCCAGGCCAGCACGGCACCAGCCGTACACGCAAAGAGTCGAGCTTTGGCAGGCAGTGGCGCGAGAAGCAGCGTGTGCGCCGCACCTATGGGGTGATGGAGCGCCAGTTCGTCAAGCACTTTAATACAGCCGCACACCGTCCCGGCAAGACCAGCGAGAACCTGCTGCAAATCCTTGAGATGCGCCTCGATAACCTGGTGTATCGTCTGGGCTTCGCGGATTCGCGCGCTCAGGCCCGGCAGCTTGTCAATCATGGTCACTTTGCCGTGAATGGTCGCAAAACGGATATTCCTTCTTTTATTGCCAAACCGAACGATGTCATTGCGGTGCGTGAGCGCAGTAAGGGCCTGGAGTACTTTAAGACTCGCGCTCTGCTCCTGGCGCAGAAAAGCGTTCCCGCCTGGTTGCGACTGGATAGCGACGCGATGACTGGTCGTGTCATAAGCGTACCCTCCCGGACGGATCTTGAACTGCCCTTCGATGAGCAGGCGGTGGTTGAATTCTATCAGCGCTAACACGCGAAGGGCGCAGAACTCTTGGACTACCAGCGTTTCCGGCCTCGTCCGCCCCCTCCACAGGTGGGAGGCAGGGTTCGGAGCGGCCAGTGGTAGAAAAAGAAAGGCAGGTTAGAACCTTGCTAGATATTACTCTGCCTCGCATTAAAAATACAAAGACACAGGGAAATTATGCGAGCTACGATATTGAACCGTTAGAGGCGGGGTATGGCATGACGCTGGGCAATGCGCTCCGGCGTGTATTGCTGTCATCGCTGCCCGGCGCGGCAGTGACCTCTATTCGGATTGAGGGTGTGCAGCACGAGTTTCAGGATATTCCAGGGGTGATGGAGGATGTAACCGATATCGTTCTCAATGTGAAGAAACTGCGCCTCCGCTGCTTCTCGGAACATCCTGTATCTATGCGTCTGGAGGTCAGTGGCGAGCGCGAGGTCACGGCTGCCGATATCCCGGCCCCAAGCACGGTGGAGATCGTCAACCCCGAGCTGCATATCGCTACGCTTGACAGCGAGGACGCGCATCTCGATATGGAACTGGTCGTTGAGAACGGCAGGGGATACGTCCCCGCCGACTCCAAAGAAGACCAGCCCATAGGTGTTATCCCTGTCGATGCCATCTACACGCCAGTGCAGAAAGTAAACTACACCGTCGAACATACGCGTGTGGGGCAGATGACCAACTACGATAAAATTGTGCTTGAAATCACGACGGATGGGACGATTACGCCGGATGAGGCGCTGCGTCAGAGCGCGGATATTCTGGTGCGGCATTTCACGCAGTTGGCGAACTACCGCGCCGTCACGCAAGAAATCGAGAAGGCTCCCCTGAGCAGCCTGCCTATTCCGCAGAAGATCTACGATACTCCTATTGAGGAGCTTGACCTCTCGGTACGTGCCTATAACTGCTTGAAACGCAGTAATATCACGAAGGTGGGCCAGGTGCTCTCGATGAATGAGGAGGATCTGCTCGGCGTGCGCAATTTCGGCGAAAAGAGTTTGCAGGAGTTGCGCGAGCGCCTGCTGGCGCGCAACTTCCTGCCCAATCCACGTACCAGCACCGTCGGAGCCGATATGGACGGCGATCACGAAATGGAGGAATGAGTTGAGGCACCGAGTTGCCGGCAACCGGATGGGCATGGCCGAGCCGCGCCGCCGTTCCGCGCGCCGTAACCTGATGGCGGGTCTCATCCGCTATGATCGTATACAGACCACGGAGGCGCGGGCACGCGCCATTCGTGGTGAAGTTGAAAAATTGATTACTGTCGCGGTGAAGGGACGCCAGGCTGCATGGCAGCACCTGTCGTCCGTTGTTCCCGATGAAGAGAAGGCTACTCAGATCCTGGCCTTCGCGCGACGCGGGCGTTTCTCGCTCAACGCCAGAGTGGCTTCAAACGAGGAGCGCGCGCAACAGCAGAAGGCCCCGCTGACTCCCCAGGGACGCAAATTCCTGGAAGAGAAGCTCAAGGCGCGTCGTGAGGAGCTGCTGCGCATTATCTCTAACGAGGATGATGCCCAGAAGGCGCTGGACGCCGCCTATGAGGCGATGGTGATCGAGCTGCGCGCACGGCGCCATATCTTGAAGGCGCTGCCCGATGAGCTGGTAGTCAAGAAAATGTTCGACGAACTGGCGCCGCGCTACGTCAATCGTCATGGCGGCTACACGCGCATCACCAAGCTGGGGCGGCGCAAGGGCGACGCCGCGGAGATAGCGCAGATCGCACTGGTGTAAACGAGCGGCTTTGCTACACCACACGAACATGAACAGGATATGAATATTGCGTGTGGCATTGAGTACGACGGCACAGACTATCATGGCTTCCAGCGGCAGCCGCATAGTCATGGCCCGACGGTGCAGGGTACGCTGGAGGCAGCAATCAGCCGTATCTCCGGCGCAGCCGCGACGGTGCATGGAGCGGGTCGCACCGATGCCGGGGTGCACGCGAGCGGGCAGGTAATACACTTCCATACCCAGTCGCACCTGACGCCGGCGGTCTGGCAGCGCGCCCTCAATGCCGTCCTACCCGCCAGCGTGGCAGTGCGCTGGGCCAGGGAGGTTCCTGACAGCTTCCATGCCCGCTACAGTGCGTTGAGCCGCTCCTATCGCTATACGATCTGGAACGACAGCGCTCCGTCGCCGCTGCATGCACGCTATAGCTATCACTGTTCAAAGGCGTTGGATGTCGATCTGATGCACAGGGCCTGCCAGTATTTGCAGGGGCGCAGAAACTTCGGGGCGTTTGGACATAGCCCCGAAGACCACAACCCGGCGCGGCCAGGACCACATCACTGCATTCGGACACTGATGGCGGCACGCTGCGAGCGCCAGCAAAACGGAGCGCTGATCTATTGCGATTTTACGGCTGATGCCTTTCTCACGGGAATGGTACGCAGAATGGTGGGCACACTGCTGCTAGTGGGGCAGGGGCGGCTCTGTCTCGAAGAATTTGCGCACATCGTGCAGCGCGCGGAGAAAACACACCCTGGTTCAGCGGCTCCATCACATGGGCTGTGCCTGGTACGGGTTGAATATCCTGAAAAATTTGGAGTAATGAACGATGATGAAGACATATAGCGCTAAAGCCGCTGACTTGCAACCTCAATGGTATGTTATCGATGCCGAGGGGCAGGTCCTGGGGCATGTGGCATCACAGATCGCGCATATCTTGCGTGGCAAGCATAAACCTACATTCACGCCGCATCTCAACTGCGGAGATTTCGTCATTGTCATCAACGCGGAGAAAATTGTGGTAACGGGCAGGCGCCTGGATCAGAAGATCTATTATCGCCACAGCGGATACCCCGGCGGCTTGAAGCAAGAGACGCTGCGCCAGGTCCTGCAAGGGAAACATCCTGAGCGCGCCCTGGAACACGCGGTACGCGGTATGGTGATGCATAATCGCCTGGGAAGGCAGATTATGAAGCGCTTGAAGGTGTATGCCGGCCCCAGTCATCCGCACGAGGCACAGAAGCCGGTGCCGTGGACAGGCCCGCAGGCGTTGTTGAAGCAGCCCGCCAGGGCCAGGTAAAAGAAGAAAGAGGAGGATCTACCGTGGCCGATACCACCAGAGAGACGAGCAAAGGGGATTACTACTATGGCCTGGGGCGACGCAAAACATCGGTAGCCCGCGTGCGCCTCTTCCCCAATGGCGATGGCAGCATCACGATAAATGGCAAAAGCGCTCAGGCGTATTTTGGGGAGCGCGGTATGGTGATGGCAACGATCTCTTCGCCGCTGCGCGTGCTCGATCTGAATAACAATGCGTACAATATGAGCATTCGCGTTGTGGGCGGCGGCACCAGCGGGCAGGCCGGCGCCATTCGTCACGCGCTCGCTCGCGCACTGGTAAGCATGAACCCCGACTTTAAACCGGCGCTGCGCAAGGCCGGCTATCTGACGCGCGATCCACGCATGAAGGAACGCAAGAAGCCAGGTTTGAAGCGCGCTCGCAAGGCTCCACAGTACACGAAGCGCTAACATTACCTTTCGTATTCAACACCAGAAAAGATGGCACCCGTGCGGGTGCCATCTTTTCTGGTGTTGAATCTTAATCCATTGCCTGCTGGGGCACCTCGGCATAGACCGGCGTACACCACTGGTCGCGATATTCGACATATTTTCCGCGCACGACATCAAAGTAGAGCTTCTGTATCCTGCTCACTATTGGCCCGACTCTGCCATCGCCAACCGGCCGGTGATCAACGCTGATAACCGGGGCGATCTGCGCGCCGGTTCCGCACAGGAAGATCTCGTCGGCGCAGTAAAGCTCGGTACGATCTACCTGGCGCTCGTGTGTGACACAGCCAAGTTCGCGCCGCGCTAGCTTGATGATGGTATCGCGTGTGATACCCAGCAGGATATTTTCGGTAGGGGCGGGCGTGACCAGCTCGCCGTTGATGACCAGGAAGATGTTCTCGGCGCTCCCTTCGGAAACGTTGCCCTCATGCGTGAGCATAATTGCCTCGTCAAAGCCGTTTTGCATGGCTTCGCTTTTGGCGAACGCCGAGTTGACGTAGGCGCCACAGATCTTGGCGCGCGCGGGAATAGCGTTATCATCGATACGCCGCCAGGAGGAAACACCGCAGCTCAACCCGGTAATTTCGACGTAGTTGCCCATTGGCTCCGATGTCAGAAGGAAATGATCCTCGATATCATGCAGCCTGACGCCAATACCCTCGCCGGCCTTATACGCGACCGGTCGCAGGTAGACATCCTGCCGCTGACCATTGCGCCTGACCAGTTCTATACTTATGTCTATAAGCTGTTCAACGGTATACGGAAGCTTTATTTGCAGAACCTTGCACGAACGCAGCAGGCGCTCGTAATGTTCTCTCAGACGAAACAGGTAGACCTGTTGATCTTCTTTGTTCCAGTAACCGCGAATACCTTCGAAGCAGCCGGTGCCATATGCGAAGCCATGTGTGCGTACTGAAATGACACCACGCTCGGCGGGTATAAACTCGCCATTCATGAAAAGTTCTTTTGCGTCCATTTTTGTGACGATAAGTGGCGCCGTTGCGACTTATCATTTCCCTCCTTATTCCTGGTTTTTTAGAGTGTGTCTGATGCCCAGCATTTTCTCTTGCTCACACCTGCGGTGCCCGCCTGGGAGTGTGTGGTGTGACCCGGGCGCTGTGCGTCTGAGCCACACCACACACTCCCTCCACTGCGCGGCAGAGCCGCGCGACTGCCCGGCGCGAGAGAGCGAGACGCTGAGCATCAGGCACTCTCTCAGTATACTTCCTAGAACGAACGAAAGTACATCAGGAAACAGACAGCATTGTCATGACGGTCACAAAATCTTTTTGCCAAGCGCCGAAAGGATCAGCTCGACGGCAAGCTGCGCCGTCGCGTTTTCACGATCGAGGATGGCATTGACCTCTACAACATCCATTGATACCAGGCGCTGGGAGGCCGCGACCACCTCCATCGCCAGGTGGGCCTCGCGATAGCTCAGGCCGCCGCGCACGGGAGTGCCGACGCCCGGGGCTTCACGCGGATCCAGCGAGTCCATATCGAGGCTGAGATGGATGGGCTGATCCTGCCGGCCCGCGACGGCGATAGCCTGCCGCATCACTTCCGACATGCCCCGCTCATCGATATCGGACATGGTGAAGACGTGGACGCGATGCGTGCGCAGGAGCTCCTGTTCGCCCGCATCAAGGTCGCGAGCTGCCACGATAGCGATATTCTCCGGGCTGATCTTGGGACTCCATCCGCAGATACTGGTGAGACGACTGTTTCCCAGCCCGCAGAGGGCCGCCAGCACCATGCCATGAATATTGCCCGAAGGCGTGGTCTCCTCGACGTTGAAATCACCATGCGCATCAATCCAGATGACGCCCAGGTTTCTATGCACGCGCGCGGCCCCGCTGATCGATCCCAGAGCGATACTGTGGTCGCCCCCCAGAATCAGCGGGAATTCGCCTTCTTCCAGCGTGGCGGTGACAAGATGGGCCAGATCCTCCGAGACCTGTACAATTGGATCGAGGTACTTTACGCGGGGATTACCTGCTGGTTGACTTTCCGGCTGAGGAATGACTATATTACCTATATCATGAACGGTGTGGCCCAGACGGCGCAGGTGATCGCTCAGGTTCGCGTAACGAATTGCGCTTGGCCCGATATCGACTCCACGCCGGTCAGCGCCCAGATCCATAGGCGCACCTATTATACGGATACGCATATACAAACCTCTTGTTCGTCGTTGAACAATGTAACTTCTGCCCACATTATAGTCTTGCAACATCCGTTTGTCTATGGTTGGAGCGCTCGCAGTGGTTGACGGGTTCCTGGCTGCGCCACGCACCCCGCTCGCCACCACTGCGAGCCATGAAATAATTTGAGAAAGTGAGGGGGCTATGTATCACCGTTTATACATGCGCTCGCGCTCCTGGTTTACACTGGCACTATTTTTCAGCCTCACGCTCATCATCCTGGCTGCCTGCGGAGGGAGCAGCCCGGCAGCGAACAGCAGCTCCCCCAGGCTGGCATCCAAACAGGTGCTGACTATGCCCAACGTGGGAACGGCTGATATCGGCGTTCTTGATCCAGCACAGGGACCCGACGCGAATTCGGCGGTTGCCGTGAACATGATCTACAGCGGGCTGGTCAGATCCGATCAAAATCTGAACGTGTTGCCCGACCAGGCGACCTGGCAGATCTCGCCGGACAACAAGGTCTACACCTTCCACCTCAAGCCGGGCATCACCTTCTCGGACGGTACGCCCGTCACCGCACAGACCTACGTCTACACCTGGACGCGGGCGCTGCTGCCGGCGGTCAACTCGCCCATCGCTACCTTCTTCGAGGGCAACATCGTTGGCGCCAGCGATGTCAATTCCGGCAAGGCAAAGACGCTGGCCGGTGTCAGGGCGCTCGATGACCATACGCTCCAGGTCACGTTGACGCAGCCTACCCCCTACTTCCTCGAAGAATTGACCACCGCGATCTTTGATCCCTTGAACGAAAAGATCATCGATCAGTATGGGCAGAAGAACTGGATACAGCACGCGGCGGGCAGTGGTATCGGCACCGGCCCCTTTATGGTCAAGACATGGGAGCATAACGTCAGGATGGTGCTGGTGCCCAATCCACACTATTATGGCAATAAGACGAAGCTGACCGAGGTCGATATGATCTTCGTCAGCGATCCCTCCACGGCCTACAAGGCGTACCGCGCAGGGCAGTACGACTTTGTGTGGAATATCACCCCTACCGACCAGCAAACGGCGCAGGGCACGCCCGGCTTCGTCCGCAAGCCGCTCTTGCAGACCGATATCCTCTTCTTCGACAATACGAAGCCGCCCTTCAATAATCTGGCAGTACGGCAGGCGTTTGCCTATGCCACCGATAAGCAAACGCTGGCGCAGGCAATCTTCAAGGGAGCGGTGACGCCGGCTCCGACGATCATTCCGCCAGGCATGCCTGGCTACCAGCCCAATTTCCCGGGCTTGCAGCACGATACCGCGAAAGCCAAGCAATCCCTGCTATCCGCTTATCCCGACGTGACCAAATTGCCGCCGATCACATTCAGCTATCCCAGTTCGCAGGTCACTTCACAGGAGGCAGCGGCCTTGCAGCAGATGTGGCAGAATGCGCTGGGCGTCCAGGTCAAGCTGCGCCCGGTAGAGTTGACCGCCTATATTGATGAGCTATCGAAACATCAGGTGCAGTTTGGTTTCATCCAGTGGACCGCCGACTATCCCGATCCCTACGACTGGCTGACGCTGAACCTCACCGCCAATGCTCCCAATAACAATGGCGGATGGGACAACCCGCAATTTGACGAGACGGTGACGCAGGCCGAGAAGCTGTCGGGCGACGCTCGCATCGCGCTCTATAATAAGGCCGAGCAGATAGCTATTACCGATGTTGGCTGGCTGCCGCTCGATCATGAGACAATGGCGGCAATCATCCCATCGTGGGTACATGGCGTGACGCTCAACGGCGAGGGCCTCTTCTTCGGCGACTGGTCGCAGGTCTACCTCACGCAGCATTAGTGCCGCGGAATATAAGAAAGGAACAACCCGAGTAGAAACCTGTCATCCTGAGCGGCAGCGAAGGATCTGCATGACCAGCGCATCAGATCCTTCGCTGCCGCTCAGGATGACAGGGGGGATGATCTGGCCGCTCTGGGGCGTTCACTGCTCTCTTCCATAGCTAATCAACAAACGCTGCGCCGCCGCTTCATCCGGGGCTTTGATGATCTCTACTATCAGGTTGTCCAACTCGCTTGCATCGCCGGCGCATTCGGCCCGCTCCTGTGCCTGCGCCACCAGCGCCGGAAAGCGCGCCTCCACCACCTTCACGAGCATCTTCTGTGCCTCTTCTACCTGGCCCTCGATCTTGCCTTCGGCGTGGCGCTTCTCTGCAAGATCGATCACTTCGGGCAGCGTCTCGATAAGCCAGTCGTGTCCGTATGCCGTTTCCAAGATCTCCATCACCTGTCCTTTCTGCTGCTCTGTCAACATATTGGAACGTTGTAAAATGGAATAGAAGCGCGGCAGATGTCGCTGCAACTCCTTCTCCGAATAGTGCTGCTCCATCTCCCGCAGCGCTTCCAACAATAACGCTACGCTCACTCCCTTCATGGCCGGCAGCAGCGTGTAGAGGCAAACCACATGATCGCGGACAAACTCGCGCGCATCCCACTTCCAGACGGTGAGCACCTGGTAGTCTACCAGCATCATCGTGCGGCCTCCGCTTTTCTCGATATAGGGTGGCACCGGCACAGTGGTCTCGAAGGGATAGAGGATCATCGAGATCACCGGCAGGCCCGATTGCGTGTGCAACTCGCTGTGATAGCGCACGATGCGCCTGGGCATATCGCTATCCGCACCCGTCTGCAACTCAAGGTTGAGCAGATGCGGCTCCCCTCTATAGAACATATTGTACACCAGATCGGCTTTCAGAGTGGAGCGATCAATTTCAATGTTGCGCTCCCCGAGCAGCTCACTGCCGGGCAGCAAGCGAGGCACGATCTGGTCGGCTTCGTCGCCAAAGAGCGATTTCAGAGTACGGTCATAGATCTGCGGTTCTGGCTGAGGATGTTTTGTCACTTCTTCCCGATCCCTTCCTACGTGGTGTCTGATAGGCGCATCATAACATATCAACACAATATATGCAAGTATTTTTCTGTTACACAGGATAGACCGGCAATATTATGTAAAGCATGTCATCCTGAGCGGCAGCGAAGGATCCGCTTCGTCGGGCATCAGATCCTTCGCTGCCGCTCAGGATGACATAGCCGGGCCTTGTTGGTGCTAAAAGGGTCGTTCTACCAATGCGCAGCCAGCTCGCGCAGCGCTTTGATATCATCCTCGCCGGGCCAGAGGCTCTGCATGATCTCGTAGGCGAGCAGGGCTTCGCGGTAGCGCTGCTCGCTGTGCAGCGCCCGCGCCCCGTTGATGCCCTCCGTCCACAGCCGCAGCGAAAGATCCCTGTCTTTCTTTACCTGCTTGAGCGAGGTCAGCGTCATGATGTTGATGACCTCAACGCGCCCGCGCTCCGGCATAGGCTGCTTCGCTGTAAGCTGCTCCTTGTCAATGAGTTGCTCCAGCAGCGCCATTGCCCGTTCATAATCCCCCTGTTCATAGAGCGTCATACCGATATTCTGAATAAATGCCGAGATTGGAGGATCAACGTAAACCGGGGCATCATCGTCGCGCAGCATCTTCTCAGCATAGTGCAGCGTGGCTCTGGCATCCTGGCCGTTGCTGGCCTGCATCACAGCCATCACGCTATAAATATTACTATGGGTGTACTGTGGCAGATTGTTTTTATGCTCCTTGAGGACGAGCGTGGCCTGCCCGATGCTCTTCAGCGCTTGATCGCTGCGCTGGCTATAATAATGCATCCAGGCTTGCTGCTTCAAGGCATAGAGGTGGAGCGGGATGTCGCCCGACAGTTCGCTGTATGCAACGGCCTCCTTCGCATGGCGGGCCGCCGTTTCGAGATTGACAAAGTGCCAGCTCAGGATGGTGAGCAGAATTTCGCATTGCGCGATCAGGCTGGCGCTCTCCTGGCGCTGCTGGTTGGAACTGGCTTCTTTGATGAGCGCTTTGAGCATCTGGGCATAGGTGTTCGCGCTCCCGAAGGCGGTCCTGATATCCCCGCGCTCCTTGCTCCTGCTCAGTTCCCAGCAAGCGGCGAGGCAGGCCGCCGTCTGTCGCAGCAGGTCGCTGTTGAGTTCGAAGGGCAGGGGACTCTGGGGGTTGAGATAGGTCATCCCCAGCGCGGTAGCCAGGCGGCGCAGCGCGGCGCGGCGGCTGATCGGATCATGATTCATGCTCTCATCTTCCTCTAGTATGCGCTGCATGCGGGCCTGCAACTGCGGTAATGGCAGAGCGACGAAGCCCAGGGCAAGCAGGCGCATGGTCAGGTCGTCCCTGACGACGCCGGAGAGCTGCCGGGCGAAGACCTCTTTCCTCGCGGTCATGACTGGCAAAGCGGGCCGGGGCGCAGCCAGGTCCAGTTCTTCGGCGGTCCTGCCATAGAGCTTACAGAGCCGATAGACATTGCGGGCATGCGGGGTGGCCTTGCCCAGTTCCCACAGGCTCACCGTATTCCAGCCGACGCCAACCGCTTCGCCGACCTGCTCCAGACTCCACCCTTTCTCGGCCCGAGCC
>DATGLE010000177.1:0-2100 GCA_035294325.1 Ktedonobacteraceae bacterium
GTGCGTGTCATCAGGCCGCAGCAGTTCGACGCCAACACGCCACAGACGCCGGGCATGCAGCGCGTGGCGGCGGTCTCGCGCGATCTGGCTGGCTCGCAGGGCATATGGGCCGGCGTGACCGTCGTTGAGCCACATGTTGCCAGCGGCAAACACCATCATGGTGAGCTTGAGACAGTAATCTACGTCGTTTCCGGGCACGGCAGGATTCGCTGGGGCGATAAGCTGGAGTTCGCGGAAGATGTGGAGCCGGGCGACTTCATCTATGTGCCGCCCTTCGTGCCCCACCAGGAGATCAATCCCTCAGATACGCCTTCGCAATGGGTGATCGTGCGCAACGCACAGGAGCCGATAGTTGTGAACCTCGAACCGGAAGCAGAGGACGCGGCGCAGCAGGCGGCCAACGACGCCACGCACAAATTTTAGTGCTACGCACCCTGTTTCTCCGCTGCCTTTGCCGCTCTCTCTACCGTCTTCGGCACATGCTCCTCGCAGAAGAGAAATTGACGGCCAGCGGCCAGCAATTGCGCATAGGCGGCAGGCTTGCCGCACTGCTTACCTTCTACAGAGACCATACAGCGCCCGACATGTGTTTTTACAGCTCTCATAAGAAATTTTAACCTCCTCAATAATAAGGGCATCTATTGCTGCCTCTATCATATCACATCAGACTCCTCAGCGCCTGCGGCGCTTCGCAAGCGTAAGTATTGGTTGGGGGCGAACTGCGTTCGCCCCCAACCAATACTTACAGACAAGCCACCTTCGGTAGCAAGCGGGAGGTCCAGAATGGCGGTTGCCCTCCTGGCGGGCCTGGGGATACCTCCTCACCATGGGGTGCCCTGCATGGGGCAGGTAATCCTCAGAAATCATCATTATTTAAACGGATTGGGTCTCACATCTCGCCGGTTCTGAGCATACGGATCTCTTCACGATACTTATGCATCAGTTTGAGGATCGCCACCGCCTCGTGTATCGTCAGGCGCAAAACGTCACCGGTGAGTACACTGGTAATCTCGATCATGCCCGGCCGGTCGGGATCGAGTCGCATCTCATACTCATCGAAGATCACGGACCTGGGAAAATCCATCTACAGGTTCCTCTCTCATACACAGCAGAACAAACAAAAGTAACTCATCCTGACAGTAACCGAAATGCCCCGCCGCGTAAAGATAGACAGGACTTCCAGGCCATTGCTGCCCAGGAAAAAACAACATAGGGCATGTCATCCTGCCCGCCCATGTCATCCCGAGTGCAGCGAAGGATGACATGTGTGGACCTGGGGAAAAAGTCGCCGGCGCGCCCTGCCCGCGCCTACCCCGGAGGGGCCACGCGCTTTTCGCTTTCGTGCCAGAGCAGAGGCGCGCCGGCAGAATGATGATCGTTTCCCGGTAGGAGCCGGATTTATCCGCCCGCCAGACCGTGTGAATCGGCTCCAGACGCGGGCGGATAAATCCGGCTCCTACCAGTCGGGTACCCTGTTAAAAGTCTGTCATCGCGCGATTATACAGCGGGCTGCTGCTCCCTGGCCTTATGGCTCAGCACCTGATTGCTTGCCACGTAGCCACCGAGAACGACGACGATGGCAATCAGGACAAGCAGCAGGTACAGCGGCCAGGCCAGCGCAAGGCCGATGAGCGTATCAATAGCGTAACTGCCCGGACCAATCAGCCCGATCACAAAGGCGACAACGCCCAGCGTCGTAGGGAACTCAAGGCCGCCCTTCGAGTTCCAGAAACCCTTCGACAGATGCACCTTGAGCACGGCCATGAGCATGACGCCGATGATAGCCGCCGCCGCGAGCGGCGTCAGCAGCCCCAGCGCCAGAAACAGGCCGCCACCGAACTCCCCCACGCTGGCAAGCAGCGCCCAGAGCCAGTTCGGGCGGAAACCCTGCGCCTCCATCATACGGGTTGTCCCGCTAAAGCCGCCCCCACCGAACCAGCCCAGAAGCTTCTGCGCGCCATGCGCGGCAACAAATAGTCCGATGACGAGCCGTAAAATGAGAATGCCAATAGAAGTTAACATGTAGCTCTCTCCTCCTTATTAATACCCTTCCGAAATCCCCTTGCGGGTCTTTCTGCCTATACTAACAAAAGGTAAGCA
>DATGLE010000178.1:0-8534 GCA_035294325.1 Ktedonobacteraceae bacterium
TAGGAGGTGTTCTATGGCTAAACCTGTGAAGCTTGCTGATGCTATTAATGGCTACTTGCTCAGTCGTAAGTCGAAGTGCGTGGATAAAACGATAGAGTGGTATCGGCAAAAGCTGGCTTACTTCTGTATGATAGCCGAACAGGAGTGGAATATTGTCACTCTCAGGGATATTACGGTTACTCATCTGCGGCTGTTTGTTGAGCATGTGAAGTCTACAGAGGCAGATGCTAATAATCCGCATAAGCCTACTCGTAAGGGCGTGCCTGTCCGTGATGTGACTGTTAAGGGCTATGTCCAGGTTATTAAGGGCTTTTTCAACTGGTGTGCTCGTGAAGAGTTGGTAAAGAAAAATCCGGCTGCAAAGCTCGATAACCCGAAGGTGGGCCGGTATGTCATTAAGACCTTCACTCAGGATCAAATCAGAGCTTTGCTTGACTCTTGTGATACTGCTACTGCTGTAGGCTATAGGGACTACACTATTATGCTGCTGCTACTGGATACAGGGGTACGTGCTGCTGAACTTTGCGGGCTAACGCTCGATAATGTGTACCTAGCGGTGATGGATGAGGCTTTTATTAAGGTGATGGGTAAGGGCCGTAAGGAACGCGAGATAGGGCTAAGTCCAGAGGTGGCGCGTTGCCTCTGGAAATATATTCATGTCTATCGTAAATCTGAGAAGGGCGGTGATAAGACGCTTTTTATCAATCGGTTTGGTGAACCTCTAACGCCTAACGGGATTGCTCAGTTGGTAGCAGAGGCAGCAAAGCGGGCTAAGGTGACTGGGGTCCGCGCCTCCCCTCACACGTTCCGGCATACCTTCTCTCGTATGTTCATGGAGAACGGTGGCGATATCTATAAGCTCTCGTTGTTGCTGGGGCATAGTAGCGTCGTCGTGACGGAGAACTACCTGAAAGATTTCTACAGCAGGAGTGCCCGTCAAGGTCAGGTGAAGCATTCGCCGGTTACGAATATGGGTGTAGGTCGTCCACTGAGGGGCTTTCGCAAAGGTCCGTCTGATATCCTGGGACGTTAGAAATTGTCTTTTTTGAAGACATGCGGTTATGTGGAAAATAAGCCGTTTCGGGCGGTTTTCGTTGATACGTTGGAGACTGTCTGAGGCGGCTTTTGTGGCTGTTTGAGGAGATGTGATAAGATGAAAGCCGGTGGAGGGAATCGAACCCACGACAAGCTGTTTACAAAACAGCTGCTCTACCTCTGAGCTACACCGGCATGGCAGACACGATGTGGTACTGTGATCGTGCTGTGAGCATACCAGAAGCGGGACGCCTTGTCAAGTGCCGGCAAGTTTGCAAACTTGCCGGAATTATGCTGCCGGAACCTGTGTTAAATTGTCTGTACAATCCCGCTGCTTATCGCGGGCAACAGGTATGAGTTTTTTAACGGGAGGTTGCTCTATGAGGGTTGTGGCAGGTATCGCGGGCATTATTTTGCTCTTTCTCGTCTTGCAGGATGGATTCGAGACAATCATTCTGCCGCGCCGCATCGCGCGCCGATTTCGCTTCGCCAGATTTTTCTACAGGGCGACATGGTGGTTGTGGTCGGTGATAGCGCGCAAAATACACTCCGATAGGCGGCGCGAGTTCTATCTCAGCTACTACGGCCCTTTATCGCTGCTGCTGCTGCTGATTATCTGGGCCGCAGCCCTGGTTGTGGCATTCGCGCTCTTCCAGTTTGCATTGGGGTCATCGCTCACCTCGCCCGATAAGGTCGTGAGCTTCGCCACCGATCTCTACCTGAGTGGCACGACCTTCTTTACGCTCGGCTACGGCGATGTTGTGCCGAGAGAGGGGCTGGCACGGCTCTGCGCCGTAGTGGAGGCAGGACTGGGCTTCGGCTTCCTCGCGGTTATCATCAGTTACGTGCCGGTGATCTACCAGTCGTTCTCGCACCGCGAGGCAGAGATCACGCTGCTGGATGCTCGCGCCGGCTCCCCGCCGAGCGCGTCGGAGTTCCTGCGGCGTCATATGCTCGCCGAGCAGACCGATGATCTGGTGCAATACCTGCGCAACTGGGAGCGCTGGTGCGCCGAACTGCTCGAAAGCCATCTCTCTTATCCTGTGCTGATATTCTACCGTTCGCAGCATGATCGCCAGTCATGGCTGGAGGCGCTGACGACGATCCTGGATGTCTGCTCGCTCGTCATGGTTGGCCTTGATGGCATTCCCGAACAGGCGGGACGCTTTACCTTCGCGATAGCGCGCCATGCCGCCGTCGATCTGTCTCAGCTTTTCAACACTCCGCCAACCGAAACCCGCGAGAATCGCCTGCCATCCGAGGAGTTCTCTCGCCTGCAAGATATGCTCGCCGCCGCCGGCATTACTATACGCGATCCGGTTAATGCGGAGATCAAGCTGATGCATCTGCGCAGGATGTACGAGCCGTATGTGCATTCCCTGTCGCGCTACCTGCTCATGCCGCTGCCAAAATGGGTTACGAAACTCGAGAACGTGGACGATTGGCAGACCAGCCCCTGGGATCATTTCTCGCTGGTCTCGCAGCGCCCGCTCTCCCGCGTGAAGTGAGGACCGCTGCTATCTCTGATCGCCCGTCTCGTCCTCAATATAGATCCTGTCCTGCCGCTTGAGGATATCCGCGATCTGGTCGGCCAGGGTGCGCGCTATATCGTCCCAGAGCAGGAGAAAGTAGAGGCTGCGCATGAAGTTTTTCGCGTTGGTGGCCTGCGTCCACGACCTTACATCCGCATCGCGACGCACAAAGCAACTCTGGAGCCATACGCTGAGGAATTCATCCTCGACCTGTTTGCAGCCGATGATGTGATAGGCAACAGTAGCGAGCCGTACATCCTCCTCATGGTAGAGCGGCTCCGGCAGCCTGGCGAGGGTGCTGACCATTCTCATGATCTCCTCGCGGTCTGCCCGGGACATGGCCGGGTGCTGCGCGCATTCATCGAGAGCGTCGGCGAGGTGCGCCATCGCGTGTGCCCAGCCCTTGCCCCTGATGTAGCCGCGCCAGTCCTGCTCCTCCCTCGCGTAGCGCAGCAGCGCGTCTCTGGCCTGCCGCACGGCTTCGGCTGGCAGCCTGCTAGCTCTGGCGTCGGTGTAGAGGATGGCGGCAACAATGAGGTTAGAGAAGCTGCGCATGAAGACCGAATCGGTTCCCGCTTCGCCAATACGATAAAACAGGTGCTCCTTATCCAGCACAATCAGCAGCAAGTTCCGCAATTGTTCGCCGGTGAGCTTCTGTTTATCGATGATTCCGCTCGCCAGGATCATAGAACTCAGCCCATCGCGCAATTCCTCGTCGGGCGATGAGAAGTTCGCCAGCAGCGCTTTCGCAAAGGCAAAGCAGTCGATATCATCGGGGATTTCATACTGGTTATCGGCAATGGAGCGCAAAAATTGTTTGTTCACTGCCAGCGCCTCTACATCTCGCATAGCAAGACCTTTCTAGCGGGATAATGGCATTCTTTTCTCTGTATACGGCGCGATTGCTCCCGCCTGCGGCGCTCGCTTTATAGATGGTGTGTTGTGGCAAATGTGCTGCGCGCATTTGCCACAACACACCATCTATCTCTGGCGCGGCGGGCCGCGCGAGTCCCGGGTCAGAGCACATTATTCTACAGGTCAGGCGGTTCGCGGCGGTGCCAATCGGTCAATTGCTGGTAGGCGTTGGCGATGCGCAGGGCAGTGGCCTCCTCGAAGGGCTTGCCCACGATCTGCAAACCAATCGGCAGGTTGCCAGTTGTGAAGCCGCAGGGCAGCGAGACCGCCGGCAGCCCGGCCAGGTTGAAGGGCATCGTCAGTCTCAGCAAGGCGCTGTCCGCATTCTCAACCACGCCGTCAACCTCAATCTCCTGGCCGGCCTGCTCGGTGAGCACGGCAGGGATGGGCAGGGTCGGCAAGGCAAAGGCGTCGACGCGCTGCATGATGGTGCGCAGGCTGCTGGAGAAGAGCCGGCGCTCCTGCTGCGCGCTCAGGTATTCAATCGCTGTTGCCTGCTGTCCCAGCCGCAGCCGCTCGCGCGTCCTCTCGCTATAGAGATCGGCATGCTGCGGAAACCAGCCCCTTTGCATATGCGCGAGCGTGGCCTCCGGCCTCTGGATGTTGCGGTAGAGTTCCATTGCAGGGCGTGGCAGTTCGACATCGATGATCTCCACGCCTTCCTCGCCCAGCACGCGGAGCGCGGCGCGCCACGCCTGGCGCACCTCTGGATCGAGGGGAGCTACGAAATCTTCCCGGGGCACGCCGATCTTGAGTCCTTGCAGCGAGAGCGGGCCGCGCCCCTCCACACCGCCGATCAGCGTAGATGTGTAGCGATTTGGCGCGGTTGGCGGGCCGGAGACGCTGTTGGGATCGCGCGGATCGTAGCGGGCGATGGCGTCAAAGATGATGGCGCAATCCTCGGCGCTGTGCCCTATCGGACCAACATGATCGAGTGACCAGCTCAGAGGAATGACGCCATAGCAACTGACGCGGCCATAGGTCGGCTTGAGTCCGGTCACGCCGCAGCAGGCCGAGGGGATGCGAATCGAGCCGCCGGTATCGCTGCCAATGGCTCCGGTGCACATGCCCGCCGCAACTGCCGCCGCCGAGCCGCCGCTGGAGCCGCCCGGCGTGCGCGCGCGGTCCCAGGGGTTGCGCGTCGGCGGTGAGTATGGACCATAGGCAAACTCGAAGGTGTTGGTCTTGCCAATAATGATCGCCCCCGCCTGGCGCAGCAGTTCGACAACTGTGGCGTCGTTCGGCGCGATATAATCGGCCAGCACTTTTGAACCCGCCGTCAAGCGCACATCCTTAACGGCAATCAGGTCCTTGATCGCTATCGGAATGCCGTGCAACTGGCTGCGGTACAGGCCGGTGCGCATCTCACGCTCGGCCTGCTCGGCATCCCTGTATGCCTGTTCGCGCATGACGGTGATGAAAGCCTGGATCTCGCCGTCGAGCCTGTCGATGCTCTCCAGTGTCTCTTCGACCAGTTCGGCAGGCCGGATCAGACCGGAATGAAGCTCTTCGGCGGCTTCGCGTATCGATGTGTAAGGCATAATGCATTCTCTCTTCTTGCTCTATGGATTCAGGGTAGCATACTCCTGGCCTCTTATCAAGAACTATTGTAACTTCAGATGTGTGCCAGTTTCCTCCTTCTAACCTCTGCGAGCCACCAGAGGTGGCTCAAAATTTATGGTTCGGTGACGGCAAAGGTGAAGAATGCGCCGTCGCGCAACTCTTCCCAGCCATGCTTCGCGTAAAAGCCGCGCTGATACGACTCGCGACTGCGCCTGTTCATCAGCAGGAGGCGCTTGCAGCCGCGTTCTCTCGCACAATCATTGACGGCGGCAAGCAAACGGCTGCCGGCACCCATCCCTGTCGCGGATGGATGAATAAATAGCTCCGAGATGTAGCCCTCCATGCCGCGCATCACGTTGGGGAACCAGTGGACCGCAAGGTAGCCGATAACGCCACCTGCGGGCGTTTCGGCTACCAGGACGGTGTTGCAGCCATCGCGCTGGCATAATTCGAGGTGTCGCATAATTCTGCGCTCCGTTTCCGCCGGCTCCTCATGATTGATCACTTCAAACCAGTCCAGCGCCCGCAGGATGGATGCAATGGCGCCGGCGTCCTCCCTCCGACTTTCGCGAATGGTTATTTCAGATTGCACTTTTTTCTCCTCTTTGTAACTGCTCAGCGCCTGCGGCGCTTCGCAAGGGTGAGTAGTGGGTGCAGGCGGGCGAACGCAGTTCGCCCGCCTGCACCCACTACTCGCCGGTAGACTGCTGAATTCGGCAAACCGTGGGAACTCTGGCACTCTCGCCCGCACCCACTACTCGCCGGTAGACTGCTGAATATAGCAAACCGTGAGAACTCTGGCACTCTCGCCTGCACCCACCACTCACCGGTAGACTGCTGAATATGGCAAACCGTGGGAACTCTGGCACTCTCGCCTGCACCCACCACTCGCCGGTAGACTGTTGAATTCGGCGAGGGGAACGGCCAGCGACCGTTCCGAAAGGATTTCTCTGCCTGGGAACGCAGCAGGCGGCCTATCCGTGAGAAGTGGTGGCAAGGGAAGGGACAGCGCTTTTCACAGCCAGGCTTTTTTTCTGGAACCTTCGCGTGGGCCGCCCTGGTGGCGGCCCTGGTGGCGGCTCACGCACTGTTCCCAGAAAGCTCTGCCCGTGAAAAAGGGACGGCGCCCGCCCCGCACGCCACCGTTCGCACACAAGCCGCAGATGGTAAGGGGATAGCCCACCCCTTCAAGGGAGGTACTTTCCCCTGCACCCCTCCTGAATTTCTTCCTGGATGACGCGCACGGCGTCGGGCAGGGGAACGATGCGGCTCTCGCGCTGCGTGCGCAGCTTGAGTTCGATGCCACCGTTCTTGAGCGAGCGCCTGCTGACGACGGCGCGCAGCGGCAGGCCGATCAGATCAGCGTCGTTGAACTTGACGCCGGCACTCTCCGTGCGGTCATCGAAGAGTGTCTCGATACTGGAGGCGCACAGGTCGGCGTAGAGCTGTGCGGCGGCCTGCGCGGTCTCGGCTTTGTCGAGATCGAGGCCGATCAGCGCGACGTGATAGGGCGCGATACTGAACGGCCAGATGATGCCCTTCTCGTCGTGGCTCTGCTCGACGACGATGCCCATCAGGCGACTGATGCCGATACCGTAGCTGCCCATGACGAACGGGCGCGGCGCGCCCTCAGCATCCAGGTAAGAGGCGTCGAAGAGTTCGCTATACATTGTGCCCAGCTTGAAGATGTGCCCCAGTTCGCTGCCCCGCAGCGCATGCAGCGTGCCGCCACAGCGTACACAGCGCGCGCCATCGCAGGCCGAGGCGATATCCTCCCACGCGTCGACGCGGAAGTCGCGCGGATAGTTCACGTTCATGATGTGATAATCGGCACGATTGGCCCCGGTGACGAAATTAGTTCCTTCCTTGAGAGAGAGGTCCGCGACGATGAGGATATGCTCAGCCTTGTCGAGCGGCGAGGTGTAGCCGGCGATGATGCCCTCGCGGGCGAGTTCTTCCGGCGTCGCCAGGTGCAGGTTGGAGGCGTTGATGCCCGCACGATAGAGCGCGTTCGCCAGCTTGACCTCGTTGATCTCCAGGTCGCCGCGCACCAGCGCCAGCACGCTTTTTCCACCCGCGACATAGCAGACCGACTTCATCGTCCGCGCCTCCGGTACATTGAGGAAGGCAGCCAGGGCGCTGATCGTCGTGCAGCCGGGCGTGTAGACCTCTTCCATCGCAGCCTCCGGCCCCCCTCCAGACTGGGAACGCACAAACTCGGCCTTCTCACGATTGGCCGCGTAATCGCAGGTGTCACAGCGCATGGCGTCGTCCTCGCCGGCTTCGGTGAGCGCGATAAACTCGTGCGATTCTTTACCGCCGATGGCGCCACTATCGGCCTCGACGAGAATGAAGCGCAGGCCGCAGCGCGCGAAGATGGCGCGATACGCTTCGATAAGCTTACGGTAAGAGTTGTCGAGTCCATCCTGGTCGGCGTCGAAGCTATAGAGGTCCATCATCAGGAACTCGCGCGTGCGCAGCAGGCCAGCGCGTGGCCGCAACTGGTCACGGAATTTGCTCTGGATCTGATAAATGTAGCGCGGCAGGTCGCGATAGCTGCGCACAAACTCTTTTGCCAGCGTGGTCACGACCTCCTCGTGCGTCGCGCCGAGTGCCAGCGCACGCTCCCGACGATCCAGCAGGCTGAACAACTCGTCTCCGTAGGCTTCCGCGCGCGAGACGCCGCCATGCGCGGGGCGCATTTCCCACAGCTCTCTCGGCTGGATAATCGGCATGATGACCTCTTGACCACCTATGCGGTCCATTTCTTCGCGCATAATCCGCGAAATTTTTTCCAGAACGCGCTTGCCGAGCGGCAAGAAGCTGTAGACGCCCGCCGTCAACTGACGTATATAGCCGGCGCGCACCAGCAATTCCTGGTTGCAGCTCTCGGCATCGCGCGGCGCTTCGCGCAGCGTTGTGGTGAGCAGTTGTGAAATGCGCATCTCTTCTCCTTCCTATTCGGGTGGAACTTCTCCATGTCATCCCGAGTTTTAGGAATGTCATCCTGAGCGGCAGCGAAGGATCCGCTGCGCGAAGCAGCAGCGAGTCCGTCGTGCCTGCTGGCAAGAACCGGGCCACCCTCGCACATCGCTACGCTCGTGCGGGATCCTTCGCCTTCGGCTCAGGATGACATGCTTGCCCCCATCTCTGTATTCTGGTCGTCTAGAACATTTTGCCGCCCAGGGGAACTTCTTTCGTCGGGGTGAGCAAGACGACGTTGCCTTCCGCGTCAGGCAGGCCGAGCGTCAGGACCTCGGACATGAACGGCCCGATCTGCCTGGGCGGGAAGTTGACGACGGCGATCACCTGCCGGCCCACCAGTTCCTCTTTTGTGTAATGCTTTGTGATCTGCGCCGACGATTTTTTGATGCCGATCTCCGCGCCGAAGTCAATGGTGAGCTTGTAGGCGGGTTTGCGCGCCTGGGGAAAGTCTTCGGCGCTGATGATTCTGCCGACGCGAATATCTACCTTTGTGAAATCGTCATA
>DATGLE010000179.1:0-7101 GCA_035294325.1 Ktedonobacteraceae bacterium
CGCACGAACGCCTGCGCCTGCGCTGCATTCTCGACGCCATGATTGCCGAATTGTACGGTCTGGAGTATGATGATTTTGCCTGGATTCTGCGCGACGACAGGACCAACGCGAAGGGATTCTGGCGCGTCGATAAGGATAAGCCGCCGGAACTGCGCCATACGACGCTGGCGCTGGCCGCCTTCAAACGTTTGAAGGAGGTGGGTTTCGCGGCGTTCTGCCAGGAGGATTGGCAGTTTCCGCCGGAGGTGGCGGAACGCCTGGGGCCGCGCTTCACCGCCTGGCAGCAAGAAGGCTCGGTTGGCGAGAGCTGGGCCGAGTGCGAGGGGCACGCCGCACGCATGCAAATCGATGGTCTCGTCAGTCCAGGTCCGGTCATGCCGGGGGAGCGGATTGCCGGGAACAATGCCGCCTATGACGAGCGGAGCGATGGTGCGGGCAGTCGTATTGGCGAGAAGGCGGAGGCGTGGCAGTTAGATCTGTGGGATTCTGATGCTCGCGCGTAGGTGCGGCGCGGGATGACGGACTCGCCCTTCCTTTCAGTCGGG
The DNA here is from genome assembly GCA_035294325.1 of Ktedonobacteraceae bacterium. Classification (GTDB taxonomy): domain Bacteria; phylum Chloroflexota; class Ktedonobacteria; order Ktedonobacterales; family Ktedonobacteraceae; genus DATGLE01. The sequence continues at coordinate 546 of DATGLE010000179.1, forward strand.
CGGGATCTTTCGCTGCGCTCAGGATGACACTGTGGCCGCTCAGGATGACACTGGGAGAGGATAAGGATACGTTCGATGACAATGACGACGATCAACCCGATACGTTTTGCCAGCCAGGTCAACAAACAATTCCTGGACTACCAGCTTACCGCGTTCCCCCTGACTGACCCGGACCTGGCAGCGCAGGCGCGGACCACGCTGCACGGCGGCCTGGGGCGTTCGCCGCTGATCCAGGGGCCATATATCTCACTCAGCAAAGCCTTCCGGCAGGGGCGCGACCTGCGCACGCTGGCGCGCGAGGGGCTGGTACATCCTGCGCTACCCGGACTGGCACCTTACCCCGTGCTCTTCGCCCACCAGGACGAAGCCCTGCGCCAGATCAGCGCCGGCAGGCACTGCCTCATCGCCACCGGCACCGGCTCCGGTAAGACCGAAGCCTTCCTCTATCCCATTCTCGATCACTGCCTGCGCCTGCGCGACGAGAACGCGCCCGATGGCGTCGTCGCCGTCCTCGTCTACCCCATGAATGCCCTCGCCATCGACCAGCTTGGCCGCCTGCGCAGCATGCTCGCCGGCTCCGGCATCTCCTTCGGCATGTACGTCGGCACCACGCCCGCCGATGATGGCGATGTACAAAACGTCGTGCGGCTCAAAGAGGGTGAGGGGCGCCGCGAATTTGAGCGTCACAGCCAGCGCTACAAAGAGCACGAAGGCGTCATCGTCTCACCGTGCGAGGAGCGGCTGACCGAAAAGGATATGGCCGCGCGCCCGCCGCGCCTGCTTCTCACCAACGTCAACCAGCTCGAACTGCTGCTCACGCGCGGCAAAGACCTGGGCATGTTCGTCGATGCCCCGCTCAAGTTCCTCGTCTTCGACGAAGCGCATACCTACAGTGGCGCGGTTGGCGCGGAAGTTTCGTGCCTGATCCGCCGCTTGCGCGCTTTCTGTGGCAAGAGCGCCGACGACGTTATCTGTATTGGCACATCGGCAACCGTCACCGACCTGAACGACGAAGACGGCGAAGAGGCGGCCTTCCAGTTCGCGCACCGTTTCTTCGGTGTGAATGCACGCCGCGTGGCCCTGGTGCGCGAGCAGTACGAGACGACAACCTTTCCCACAGCGCGCCACACACCCGCGCCTCCCGGTGATAGCGCCGCGCTGCTCGAACGCACCCTGCGCGCCATCGAGGCGGGGGACGAGCAGCGGATCCGCGAATGCGCCGCGCTCCTCACCGGCGAAGCCATGCCGGAGCTTCTACCGTGGAGCGAGGCCCTTTACGAACATCTCACGCATAACGAAGCTGTCTATGCTATTTTCCAGCAGCTCGATCAGCCGCTCTATCTGCCCGAAGCCGTGCAGCGCATCCAGGGCGCGCTGGGGCGCCATACGCTGATCGTCGATGACGGCGCGCTGGCCGAACTGCTCTGCTATCTCGTGCTGGGAGCCGCCGCCGAGAGCGAGGGCAATCCGCTCATGCGCCCGAAGGTGCATTATTTTGTCAAGGGCCTGGAGGGGGCCGTCATCGCCTTCGTGCCTCAACGCGGCCAGGGCGAAGAGTTTCGCGCCGAACTGCATCTCTCGCTCGCCGCGGCCATGCAGCGCGAATCGGTTGAGCCGGCGGCCTGCCCGCCGCTGCTTGTGTGCAAGAACTGCGGGCAGCATTATCTTGAGGGTCACTATCGCAACTTTGTCATGGAGGATGGCAAGCTCGCCGGCGGCGACCTGGAGGGCGATAACACCGTCTGGGAGGTCGCCGACGAGACCGAGGGCGGCCAGCGTGTGCTCTTCACTAACCGCTTCACCTCCGAAATTGATGCTGAAGATGACCTCGCCGCGCAGCGCCTTAACAAGAAGCGGCGCCAGCTCTACTTCTGCCACTACTGCGGCACGCTGCACCTGCTGCAAGGATCGTGCCAGGGGGCGCGCTGCAAACGGCAGGGACCGCTCGTCCCGGTCTGGGTGATCCAGCTCAACGAGCGTGGCAGGCTGCCGCTCTGTCCCAGTTGCGGGCAGCGCAGCAATACCATCGGGGAGCGCATGATCGAGCCGATCAAGCCACTGCGCGCGATTACCGTCGCCGATGTGCATATCCTGGCGCAGAACATGATTAACGCCGTGGAGGGGGAAGAGCGAAAGCTGATCGTCTTCACCGACAATCGCCAGGATGCAGCCTTTCAGGCTGGCTGGATGCAGGATCACGCTCGCCGCTATCGCCTGCGCCACCTGATCTACGACTTCCTGAAAAGTTGTGCTTATCCCTGCTCAATTACCGACGTGCGCGAGCACCTGATGACGCGTTTTCGCCAGGATCGCGCCCTGGCCCGCGCGCTGGCTCCCGAAGTCTTCACCGGGCGCGCCGATGAAGCCTTCGGCCATGAGCTTGACCGCCAGCTCAGCTACTATCTGCATATCCTGCTTGTGCGTGAGTGGTCCACAAGCTTCAAGCAGCGCGACAGCCTGGAGACCTGGGGCAAGGCACGCGTTGTCTACGCCGGCGTTGAGGACGAACATCCCTGGATTCAATCCTGGGCCAGACAGCTCGGCATCGAGCCGCGAGAACTCGCAGGTGGCATCGCCTCGCTGCTCGATGCCTACCGGCGCAATCGCCTGCTGCATGACGCCAGCGCGCCGATCTTCGCCCGCTACTGGCGCGAGGGCGACGATGAAGTGCAGCGCGGCTATCTGCCCTTCTTCGATTTTCCGCCCAAAGGCATGAAGGAGCAGCGTGAGAGCGGGGACCGCGAGATCTACGTGATCCAGTTCCGTTCGCAGAAGGGACAGACACTCACCCAGAACTACCTGAGCAAATGGAAGCTTCCCAAAGAGCGCTATGACGATTTTCTCGAGGATCTCTGGAGCTTCCTGACCGGGGTTGTGAAAGTACTGGAGCCGGTGACGCTCACCGGCGCGCGCGGTAAAGCGCTGCCGGGCGCAACGGGCGTTTACCAGGTCGCGGCGGCAAAATGCGGACTGGTCACGCAGCACGAGCGCTATCGCTGCAACGTCTGTCAACGCGTTCATACGCGCAAAGGCCCGCTGGCCGCCTGCACGGCCATGCATTGCAAGGGCACGCTGCTGCGCGAGGAGCCGCCCGCCGATGATTATAACGTTGCCATGCTCGACCTGCCCTTCTCGATGCTCGCGGCGCAGGAGCACTCGGCTCAGGTGCCAGCGAAGGAGCGCGAGGCTATCGAGCAAGAATTCAAAAAGCCGGAAGGCAAATATAACTGCCTGGTGGCAACGCCGACCTTAGAGATGGGCGTTGATATCGGCGCCCTCGATATGGTTCTGCTGCGCAACGTCCCGCCCCGGCCCTCCAACTACTGGCAGCGCGCCGGGCGCGCCGGGCGCCGCCAGCATATGGCTGTGATCTACACCTACTGCCGGCGCAGCGATCACGATAGTTATTTCTTTGAGGATCCGACGCGCATGCTCGGTGGGCGCATCGAGACGCCCCGCTTCAATCTGCACAACGAGGTCATGGTGCGCAAGCATGTGCATGCCGCCATTCTCTCCGCCATGTTGCGCCTCGCGCGCCACACTCCGAAGGTGGACGAGCGCGATAAATCGTGCGGCTACACACAGGAGAAGATCATCCCACCTGAAGCGAAGATCACTACGCACGACGCGATGGTCCCCCCACCGGGCGGAGACGCACGATTTATCGCGCCTCCCGCCAAAATGAGCGCCTTCGATCTTGAAGAGCTGGAAGCCGCGCGCGCCATCGCCTTCCCCGACTACCTCGTCACCTATCTCTTCGACGAAGGCAACTTCTACCGCCAGCAGCCCTACAGCGTCGCCCCGCTCGCAACCGTCATCAGCAAACATAGACAATATTTCCTGTCTACCGTCCGCGAGATCTTCGCCCACTACTGGCCCCAGATGGACCGGCGCGTCGTCAGCGAGGAGGCGCTGGAGCGCTACTGCGACGAGATGCCCGCACGCCTGCAAGAAGTCGTCAATCGCCTGCATGGCCGCCTGCTCTGGGCCGTGCGCGTGCAGGAGAAGCTATTGGCGGCGCAGCAGCGCGGCCTGCTCGAACCCGAAGACGAGCGCATGCTGGCACGCTGCAAGCGCTACCTGCAACAACTCGCCCACAAAGATATGAGCACCTATACGCTCACTGTGCTGGCTACCGAAGGCTTCCTGCCGGGCTATGGCACCTACGAGAGCGGTATCAAAGCCTTTGCCAGCCGCGCCGCCGTCGCAGGCGAGAGAAGACGCGACTTTGAGCTTTCGCGTATCCCCTCAATGGCGCTGCGCGAATTTATTCCAGGCAACCTCATCTATGCTAACGGCGGGCGTTTCAGGCTCGCGCTCTATCATTTTCCTCTCGCCGAGCAGCAGGAGATGCTGGAGCGCTACCAGGTAGATATCGAGCGCGAACGCGTCGCCGAGGTCAGCATCCAGGCGGAGGCCACGCAGTATGGCGCAATGCAGGGCGCACTGCTCTCAGGCATGCCCATCTGCGATGCCGACCTGGCCTACGTCTCGCGCATCAGCGACGAAGAAGTGAACCGCTTCCAACTGCCGGTTGCGCTGCCGGGCTATCTCAAGCAGACGCATCGCGGCGGCCAGGTCTACAGCATCGCGGGCAAAGAGATACAGCATCGCTTCGGACAGCATGTACGGCTCGTCAACATCGGCCCGGCTGATCGCGCCAGAAAGGGCTATCTCGGCTACCCCATCTGCACCGTCTGCGGGGCAGTGCGCTCGCCTTACGCCTCCGAGCGCGAACTTGAACATTTTCGGCAACTCCACCGCGAGCGCTGCGGCAAGGAACCGCAATGGATCGCGCTCACCACCGATGGCAGGTTCGATGGCCTGCTCTTCCAGGGCCTTGCCGACCGCCAGGCCGCCGTCAATCTTGGCGAGGCGCTGCGTATCGGATCAGCGCGCGTGCTGGAGATGGAGACCGAGGACCTGCAATTGCTTCCACTGCCGCAGGCCGACGGCTCCTATCACCTCTTCCTCTACGATCCTATGCCCGGCGGTTCGGGCCTGCTCTCGCAACTGATCGCACAATGGGAGACCATCCTTGAGAATGCCATGCAGAGCCTGAGCCAGTGTCCTGCTGAATGCCTCGCCAGTTGCTACTATTGTATGCGCACCTATCGCAATATCTTCTATCACGACCTGCTTGATCGCCACATCGCTGTACACCTGTTGAGCGAGTATCAGCAGCGACCCGTCTCCGAGCGCGAATTGCCGCCGGTGCAGCAGGTATCGGCGCGCGAAGCGCGGCCCGGCAATCGCGGCGAACTGGCGCTGGCCGAACTGCTGGAGCAGGCCGGGCTGCCACGCTTTGAAGCTCAACACAGCATCGACCTGGGCAAGCCCCTGGGCGTCACCACCCCTGATCTCTTCTATGACGACCCGGTGAGCGGCACGCAGCTTGCCATCTACCTCGACGGGCTATCCAGAGGCATTCACGGCAACACCAACCAGCAGCGCATAGATCGCATGATCCGCGAGAGCCTGGAAATGGAGGGCATCGACGTAATCGAGATTGCCGCCTCCGACCTCGACGACCCGGAAGCCATGAAACGCCACCTCAAGCGCATCAGCATGAAACTGCGCCGGCGCTAAACCCGGGCCTTTCATCCTTCGCTGCGCTCAGGATGACACGGGGCGCTCAGGATGTCATGGATAGGCGCTCGGGCTGACATCCTGGCGCACGGTTCCTACCAGCGCCCCACCAGATCGCGCAGGTCGCGGATCTGCGCATCGTCGGACCACAGCGCTTCCATGATGCCGTAGGCCGCCAGCGCCTCCTCGTAACGATGCTCGCTCCGCAAATTCTTCGCGCCCTGCATCCCCGCCATCCACAGCGGCACAATCAATTCTTTGTCCTTGTTCGGGCGCTTCAGGGCTGCGAGCACCATGTGATTAATAACTGAGATACGCGAGCGTTCCGAGGCAACCGGCACCTTGAGTGCCTGAGTCTGTGGATCAAGGATTTTCTCGAACACATTGTACGCATCGCTATATTGTCCCAGATAGTAGTAGGTCTTCGCATCATAGAACGTTGGTCCGTCGTGCTCTACATAAACAAAGCGCTCGTCATCACTTGCAGAGGCGAAGGCATCATACATCTGCGCCGAAGCGGCCAGAGCATCTTGCTGGTAATGATTGTAGGCTTGCCCTTCTGCTATCGCTGCAAGCGCCTTACTCTTTATCAGCGATGGGATCGGCTCCGTCGCATGATCGAGCAGATGTTGTGTCCGTAAAGCGGCATTGAGCGCCTGCTTTCCCTGCTTGCTACAGACTGAGAGCCATTCGAGGTCGTGAAAGATGACGAGTTGTAAAGCTAACTCTCCACTCTCTTCGGCATAGGTCAATGCCTGCTGCGCGTAGTTGCCAGCGCGCTGCGGCCCTTCCCGATGCAGAGCAAGCCTGGCCTTGAGCAGCAAGCATTGCGCGGCTAATTGCGCGGCCTCCTTGCGATGGATGGAAGACTCTTTGACCATCGTTTGCAAGGTGGGCAGATAGCCGGTGATGGCATCGAAGGCGATAGCAATATCTTCGTGCTGGCCTTTGGCAAGGTGGTAGCAGG
>DATGLE010000180.1:0-19312 GCA_035294325.1 Ktedonobacteraceae bacterium
ATGCATGTATACGCTCATGCCGGCGATGAAGGGGGTGAGCGCCGCGATGCTGTTGCAGGTCATAGCCGAGATGGAGCGGCTGTACCAGGGAGAGGACTTGCGGCGGCATCTGGTCAGATTTCGGACGCTGCTGAGGCGGTCAAAGACGCTTTCGGAGCCAGAGAAACAGATTGTGGAGGAGCGATTGCAGATGTACGATAGTTTATTGGAAAGTGATCCCTATTTCCAGGAGCGGTTGGCCCGCGAGGGGGAGAAAGTGCGGCAGCAAGCCAGGGAGGAAGGGTTGCAACAGGGCTTGCAACAGGGACTGCAACAGGGACTGCAAGAAGGGCTGCGGGAAGGGCAGCAGAAGAACCTCATCGAACTGATAGGGTTGCGATTCCCTGCGCTCAAAGAACTGGCGCAGCAGCGGGTGCCGCTTTTCACGACGGACGACGAATTGCTGCAACTCATGCAGCGCATCGTCATGGCTCCTGATGAAGAGGCGGCGCAGCAGGCGCTTGAGCAGCGCGGTTCCTGATCGTTGCGAAACGTTCTTCTTTCATGTGCGCTGCCGCAAGCAGCGCACGAAAAATGATAAAGTTACGATCATGCAAACGACAAAGAACAACTGGGAATCTGCATTCCCGCTGGGAAACGACCATCGCCTCTACATCGGCGGCGAGTGGAGCGATGCCGATGAGCAGATCGAGATCCGCTTTCCATATGATCGCGGCGTGCTGGTGGGCCGCGTCGCCTGGGCGCAGCTCCGCCACGTTGATGCCGCGCTGGAAGAGGCGCGCCGGGGTGCGCAAGAGATGGCGTCCTGGCCGCTGCACCGCCGCGCCGCGCTCCTGCACCGCGTTGCCGACCTGATCGCCGCACGCGAGGAGCGTTTCGCGTGGCTCATCGTGCATGAAGTTGGCAAACCGATCAAGGACGCGAGGCTGGAGATCGCGCGGGCCGTGGCGGCGGTGCGCCTCGCCGCCGAGGAGGCGACGCGCATTCATGGTGAGGTTATCCCGATGGATGCCGTAGCGGGTGGCGAGGGGCGCATCGCCTATACTGTGCGCCGCCCCCTCGGCATCGTCGCCGGCATTACCGGCTTCAACTTCCCCTTGCTGCTGGATTGTCACAAAATATCCCCGGCCCTTGCCGCCGGAAACGCTATCGTGCTCAAGCCCGCACCCGAAACGCCGATCACCGCGCTGGAACTGGCAGCTATCTTTGAAGAGGCCGGAGTGCCGCGCGGTGCGTTGAGTGTGCTGCCGGGCAGTGACGAGATCGGCGAGGCGCTGGTGCGCGATGAGCGCGTAGCGATGATTACCTTTACCGGCAGTTCGGCAGTTGGCAAGCATATCCGCTCCGTTGCTGGCTACAAGCGCGTCGCGCTCGAACTCGGCAACAACTCGCCGCTCATCATCGAGGCCGATGCCGATCTGGAGCGAGCGCTGGCGCGCGTCGTCGCCGGCGGCTATTACGCCGTCGGGCAGGCATGTATCGCGGTGCAGCGCATCTACGCCCAGCGCGCCATCTGCGAGCAGTTCGCTCGCCAGCTAGCAGAGCGCGTCGGCCAGCTCCGCACCGGAGATCCGCGCGATCCCGCTACCGACATCTCCACGCTGGTAAGCGAGCAGGCGACGCAGCGCGTTTTGGCCGTGCTGCGCGATGCCTGCGAGCGGGGTGCGCAGCTACTCGTCGGCGGCGAACTGCTCCCCAATGGCTGCATTACGCCGGCAGTGCTGCTCGGCGTAACGCCTGATATGCGGATCTGCCAGCAGGAGCTTTTCGGGCCTGCCGTGGCCGTTGCGCCATATGATACGCTGGATGAGGCTATCGCGCTGGCGAACAGCACGCCGTATGGCTTGCAGGCCGGTATCTTCACCAGCGATCTCAAGAAGGCGTTCTATGCTGCCGAACGGCTCGATTTTGGCGGCGTACACATTAACGAGGTCTCCAGCTATCGCGCCGACCATATGCCATATGGTGGGGTGAAGGCAAGCGGCATGGGGCGCGAGGGACCCCGCTACGCTATAGAAGAGATGACCGAGACGAAGATCATCATTATCACGACGTGAAGATCTATATCAATCTGGCGTATTGAATAGCAGAATAGATCAGGAGCATTCTGGCATGTCCACGATCATGATAACCGGCGGTTCTGGATTTCTGGGAACCTATGTCGCGCTGCGCCTGGCCGAGCGTGGGGATCGCGTGATTAGCTTTGACACGGTTGGCCCATCACCACAGCTTGCAGCCCTGACCGCGCCCTATGAGGAGCGCATCGTGCGGGTGCGCGGCCAGGTGCTGGATCTTGCCGGGGTCATGCGCTGTGTGCAGCAGTACAAAGTCGAGCGAATTTTTCATGCCGCCGCGCTCTACGATCCTCCTTACTCGCTGGATGAGCCGGCCATCACCTTTCAGGTCAACGTCAACGGCATCATCAATGTATTGGAGGCTGCGCGCCTCTTTAACGTGCGGCGCGTCGTGCAGAGCAGTAGCATTGCCGTCTACGCGCCGCGCCAGTATGAACCCATCGACGAGCGCCACCCGATCTTCCAGCCCGCAGCCGGGCACCCGCTCGGTCCCTATGGCGCCTCCAAAGCGGCGGCGGAAATCGTTGGTCTTACTTACTACAGCGCCAACGGCGTCGATTTCATCGCTCTGCGCAACTCGGCTATTTACGGCTATTGCATGCGTTATCCCATGTATATCAAGCCGATGGTCGAGAATAGCGTGCGCGGCCTGCCCACACGTTTCGCAACGGGAGGCGATATGTGCCGCGATTACACGCATGTCAAGGATGTCGCGCAGGCGGTAGTGAGGGCGCTGGATGTCGATGGCGCCGCGTTGAGCCAGCGCGTCTTTAACGTTGGATCCGGGGCTGTACATAGCGCCTCCGAGGTGGCCGAGGCCGTGCGTAAGGTGCTGCCCGGCGCCGATATCGAGATCGGGGCGGGCCTGAGCGAGCTTGAGCAGAGCGATATGAAAGCACGCGGCGTTCTCGATCTGACGGCCATTCGCCAGCAGCTCAAGTATGAACCGCAGTTCCCGTTAGAAGCCGGCATCCGCGATTATGCCGAGATGTTCCGGCGCGGTGAGGGTATTTAAAAACCGTCCAAAAGTGGTGTGGCAGGCGACTATCAGGTCGCTCCAGGACCGGACGGGGCGGATTGCAACAAAATGTCGTTGTCAAACGTTTATGTACTAGCCGCATTGTAGCCGAAGCTGCACCAGGCTGCTTCAAGTTGCGCAATGGAGACTATGTGAGCACGAGAGGGGGCAACCTCTCTTACAGTAGTGCTTTTACCCGTAAGACCGCGATATCACGGAATCCGTGAACACTCTTGCGTTGAAATTGCGCTCTGGAAGAAATTGTAGTCGATAGCGCACATCGTGTCAAGAATCGTGGAAAAATGTCATGAGACGCGATGATGGCTAGAACCACTAGCTTTTGAAAAACCAGTTACGTATACTACAATAAAGGATTGTAACTTGTTGAGATAAGCATTTATCGATGCGTGACCATATATTTTCTCGTTGAGAGAGGCTCAGCATTATGTTGAAGAGAAGCAATCTGCCGCGCCGGGCGGTTGTCTGGGTGCCCATCAGTGCCTGTTTTGCTCTGATCCTCGCATTTTTATTCTGCTCCCTGAGCACACAGGTGCACGCTGCCTCCCATGCTGCAAGAGCCGGGGGACCAACGTTCCGCGTCAATGCGGGATTTGACTCACGTTTTCGCGACGGCAACTGGATACCGGTGCAGGTCACGCTGCGCAACGATGGCCCGAACTTCAATGGCAAGATCTCCGTCAACGTTCCCCCGCCATACGCAGGGACAGGCAATAATGCTCCTATCTCCATCTACCAGGAGGTCGTGAATCTTCCTACCGGTGCTCAGAAGCAGGTGACGCTCTACGCCCCCTTCTACCTCGGCGCGCAGGGAGCAACGCTGCCGGTCACGGTTGACCTGCTCAACAGCGACGGCCAGAAGGTCGGCACGCAGCAGACGGCACTGCGCTCGCTTGGTCCCACCGATATTTTCATCGGCGTCCTCTCAGATCAGCAGACCGGTTTTGGCCCGTTAAGCGCGCTCTCGCTGCCCAATCAGACCTCCTCGATCTTCATGGAGCCGCTGAGCGCGGCCACGATGCCGACCATAGCGGCGGCGCTTAAAAACTTTGATCTCATTGTCATGGATAATTTCACGACCAGCACATTGAGCAAAGAGCAGCTCGCAGCTTTGCAGAACTGGGTGCAGCAGGGTGGCTCGCTGATCGTGGTTGGCGGCCCCGAGTGGCGCGCGACACTCACCGGACTCCCGGCTCGTCTCCTCCCGGTAGCCGTCACGGGCGCCGATGTTTTGCCGCCAGGGACCGCGCTGTTGCCGGTGGGAGGACCTGAGAGAAGCGGCCCGGGCAAAAGCAAGGTCGCGGATTCTGTCAGCGACCCGGTGATCGTCAGCACCGGCAATCCACTGCCGGGCGCTTCGGTGGCCCTGGATTCGGGTGTTGCGCCTTTGATTGTACAGTCGCAGGTCGATCAGGGGCTGGTCTGCTATGTGGCCTTCGATCCCACGCTTCAGCCTATCGTGAACTGGTCAAACGCGACGGCGTTGTGGAAGGGCCTGCTGCTGCGCACGCTTGGAGATCAACTACTGACCACTACTTCATCCTCCAGCATAGGCAGCTTCGCGGCTAACATTTCCAGTTACTACAATGGCGGTATGGATACCCTGCTGCGCTCGCTCTTCCCGACTTCGTTTCCGGGGACCTGGTTGATCCTGATCCTGCTGGCGAGCTATGTGGTTGTGCTTGGCCCTGTGCGACTCTTCATTGTGCGCTGGCTCAAAAAACGCGATTGGAGCTGGCGCATTGCTCTGAGCACCATCATTGTCTTCTCGCTGCTCACGTATGGGCTGGCCTTGCAGCAGAAGGGCAATTCCATCATCAGCAGCAGCATCTCGGTGATCCAGCTTGACCGCTCGGACCGGACAAATACGGCGGCGCATGTCACGACCTATGTGGGCGTTTTCGTACCGAATCAGGGCGATTTCCTGGTGCATATCCCCGGCTTTAGCCTGGTCCAGCCGTCCAATAATCGCTCTCCCTTTTATCGCAACCAGCCAGCTCAGCAGCCTGCTACCATCACGACAGCCCCCGATGGCGTGGACGTGAAATTGCAGGGGGTTGATATCTGGACGGTGCGCTCACTCGTTTCGCAGCACGATAGCCAGATCCAGGGCGGCGTCGTTTCACACCTGACGCTGCGCGATAACCGGCTGGTGGGAACCGTGACCAACGCGCTTCCCTACGCCCTCAGCGATGTCTATGTGCTGATGGACGATCACTACCTGCCCCTGGGCCACATGGCGGCCAGGCAGACGCGCGTAGTTAACCTCTCTATGGAGAGTACTAGCTCGAACGTCGCTCAGAATATGTCGCTGGCCGATCAGATTGCCAATGGCAAGGGATTACCTGTGCCGTATGGACCATATTATGATCCATCGCATCCATTGACCGAGTTGCAGCGCCATATTGCTATGCTGGAAACGCTCAGCGGCGAGACGGCTTTTGCCTACTGTGGCAATGGCCCCTGTTTGCAAGTGGGCAGAATTGTGACCTCCAACGGGACCGTGACCGTCTCAAGTCCGTTTTCCCCGGGTTCGCCTCTCGGAGCAAATAGCATTGATCCCCTGCTCATTCCCGATGCGCCTGCGACGCTCATCGGCTGGGCCGATCAAGGCTCCAATGCCTCCGGCGCTGTCACCATCAACGGCAACTTTTCCTCAAAGGTTCAGGAATCATTGATTCAGGCGCCGCTGAACATCGGCTATGCTGGTACGGTGAATCTCCCCTCCGATGCTGTGTCCGGCCAGCTCGTGGATGTGGAGAATGGGAACAACGGCAACGTGCAGATGCAGTTCCCGGGCGTCTATACGATGACGACGGGCAGTATGACCTTCGAGTTCACTCTCCCGTCTATCCCGCACCTGCGGCCCGATGTGATTTCCATTCAAGAATCGACGAATCTGCCGCAAATCATGAGTTCGATGGGAGGCGCGGCCGGGCCGCCAGTCGATGTCACGCACCTGCATAGCTATCTCTATAACTGGCGGACCGGATCGTGGGATACCATTTCGATGCAGGGCTTTTCGTTCTCGACCAGTAACGTGCAGGCGTATGTCGGCCCAGGAGGACGTGTGTTGATGCAGTTTGCCAACCAGGATACCTCGGTGGGCATGGCGGTCCTTAGCAAACCGTCGTTACAACTACAGGGCACCATTATGAGCTAGGAGGATGGCAGCGTCTTATGCAAGCCACGGATTCGCGCGATGCGATCATTAAAATACAGAGCGTTTCCAAGCGCTATCGCGCCGTCAATGCGCTGAGCGACTTCTCGCTGGAGATCCCGCGCGGCACGATCTACGGCCTTATCGGTCCCAATGGAGCCGGTAAGACGACGCTGCTGCGCATCCTTGCGGCACTGATCGCACCGAGTGCCGGCCAGGTCTGGTTCGAGGATGAGGAGGTGAGCAAGGCGCCCGCCGTAATTCAGCGCAAGGTTGGCTATATGCCCGACTTCTTCGGCGTCTATCCCGACCTGACCTCCGCCGAGTATCTCGAATTCTATGCTGGCATTCATGGCATTCCCCGCCAGAAGCGCGCGCGTATCATCGCCGATCTACTCGAACTGGTCGAACTGACCAGCAAGCGCGATGCTCTCGTTGAAACGCTCTCGCGCGGTATGAAGCAGCGGCTCTGCCTGGCGCGGGCGCTGGTGCACGATCCAGAGATATTGCTGCTCGACGAGCCGGCCTCGGGCCTCGATCCTCGCGCCCGCGTCGAACTGCGCGAACTGGTGCGCACCTTGCAGGGTATGGGCAAAACAATTATTGTCAGTTCCCATATCCTGCTCGAAATGGCCGAGATGTGTACCGATGTTGCCATTATTCAAAAGGGCAGACTCGTCGTCTCCGGCGACGTTGACAGAGTTTCGCATCGCCTCGGCGATGGGCGCCAGTTGGAGATCCGCGTTCTGGAGGCCGGGCGCGTCCCTGCCGCAGTAGAGTTATTGAAGGCGATGCCCGATATCAGTAATGTTACCAATGGCGATGGAAATCTCATCCAGGCAGAGTTCGTGGGCAATGATGAGGTGCTGCATCGTATTCTCGTCGATCTCATCACGGGTGGCATACCGGTGATCTCCTTCGCGCCGCGTAGTGGCGGTGGCCGTCTCGAAGAGGTGTTTATGAGTATCACGGAGGGAAGTAGTCCATCATGACCTTTCTGGCTCTCCTTACCAAAGAACTGCGTTTGCGCATGCGCCGCGAACGCACGATCTGGGTTATTATTGTCTATATCCTGCTGATGGGCCTGCTGGGATGGTTCTTTATTGGTCGCTTCACCGATTATAATGGCTTCTATAATAGCAACGGCTTGAGCGATACGGGTGTGAGCCTCTACGTTTTGCTCTCGATGGTACAGCTTCTGCTCATTGTATTCATCACGCCGGCATTTACTGCGACGACGGTGAACGGGGAGAAAGAGCGCCAGACCTATGATCTGCTGCTCTGCTCGCGGCTCTCGGCCTTCTCGCTGGTCTCGGGAAAGCTGGCGGCGGGCCTGATGAATGCCCTGCTGCTTATCGCCGCGTCTGTGCCGCTCTTCAGCCTCGTCTTTTTCTTCGGTGGAATATCGCCGGGACAGGTGCTCAGCGCTCTGGTGGTCTACCTGGCGACTGCGCTGGTCGTAGGAACCTTCGGGCTGTTTTGCTCGACGGTCTTTAGCCGTCCTGCCGTATCTACCGCTATCGCGTATATGGCCGGTGTAATCTGGCTGATTATTCCCTTAATGGGCATTGCCATCGATTTTATCTGGGCCAGCGTGAGGCCGGCATCTTCGCCCAACCAGTTCCCGTTCATTCTTGTCTGGAATCCGGTAGAGGCCCTGATCAGTACCTATCCGACCTCTTATGGTGGCGGCCTGGCCGTTACTCTGGGGCATCTCAAGGTTGCACCCTGGCTGCTCTATACCCTGCTCGATGTGCTGGCAACCATTGTCTTCTTTACGCTGAGCACCTGGACCGTGAAGCCCGGCCTGCCCGGCAACCTGCTGCTGTGGGGACGAGGTGAGATGCGGCGCGGCGAATCGGAGACGCCAGCGGCGTAATCATGTGCCAGCCGGATATAATTTCCTGGTAGGGCGGGATCGATCCGCCTGCGAAAATGAGACAGATTGCCTCCCCAGGCGGGCGGATTGATCCCTCCCCTGCCGAAACAGAGAGGGATGACGAGTCAGCAGCCAGATACTGCTATGAGATATACTGTTGAAAAGGATTAGATAGATATAGACCGGACGCGAGAAAGGTTGCAATATGGCTACATTGATGCCATCGCGCATAGCAACAATCACGCAGGACGCTCCCGGTAGCGAGAGTTTGCTCGATGCCCTGCGCCCGTGGCGCCGGCGGCTTGCGCTGGAGCAGGTCCTGCGCTGGACGAGCGCAGGATTGATCCTGGGCCTGGTTGTGGCATGTCTGGCGCTGCTGACCGCGCGCCTTATCCCCTGGGCTACCGCTCAGTACTGGGCCGCCGGAATGGCTATTGCCTGCGTCGCGCTGGCGCTGGCGGCCGCGCTCTGGTATCGTCCATCCATTGCCGGAGCCGCGCGCGCTATCGATAAACGCCTGTCGCTGCATGATCGCCTGGGGACGGCGTGGGAACTGCGCGATCAACCCTCGGTCCTGGCACGGCTCCAGCGGCGTGATGCGCTCAATCAATTGAAAAAGCATACCCCGAGAGGGGCTATTTCCCTGCGCCTTCCGCGTACCATGCTATTCATGCTCGCGGCGGCGGCGCTGCTCCTCGCCCTGCTCCTCATTGTACCCAACCCGATGACGCGCGTTCTTCAGGAGCAGGCGGCGGCCCATGCCCGTATAGCTAAACAGGTCGCGGCAATCGAGCACCTGCGCCAGATCCTCGATCATCAGCCGGGCGTGTCGGCGGCCCAGCAGAAGCAGATCGATCAAATTCTGCGCCAGCTTGAGAACAATTTGCAGCAGGCTAAGAATGAGACGCAGGCGCAGCAAGCTCTCGCCCAGGCGCAGGCCAGGCTCGATCAGTTGCGCGATCCCCAGGCAGCCAGCAAGGCGCAGGCCAGCGCCGCCGCCAGTTCCTCGCTCCAGGGTAGCGGCAATAGCAGCCTCAGTTCTGTGGGCAAATCGCTCGCCAATGGCAATAGTCAAAGCCTCTCCTCCTCGCTCCAGAATCTCGCCTCGCAAGTCAGTAAGATGTCGGCGGCGCAGCGCAGCCAGCTAGCGCAGCAGATCGAAGCCGCGGCGAACCAGGCCAGCCAGAATCCTGATCTCAGCTCCGCGCTGCATCAACTGGCGAAGTCTGTGGCCGATGGCAGCCCGAGCGAGATTGCCGATGCGTCAAAGGCCGTGCAGCAGGCGGCAGCGCAGGCCGCCGCGTCGAAGGCCAGCAATAAGAGCATCGATCAGGCATCGCAGGGGCTGCAACAGGCCGCCGATAGCCTGGCCGCGGCTACAGATAACTCCGGGAACCAGGGCCAGCAGGCACAGCAGGGTCAGGGCCAGCAGGCACAGCAGGGCCAGGGCCAGCAGCCGGGGCAGGGTCAGCCGGGACAGACGGGCCAGCAAGGCCAGGGCCAGGGCAAAGGCCAGGGCCAGAGCCAGGGCAGTGGGCAGGGCAGTGGACAGGGCCAGCAGGGGCAGGGACATGGTGGAACTGGCGGTCAGGGTGGAAACGGCAATGGTCAGGGGAAGAGCGAACAGGTCTTTGTGCCCGGACAGGTCAGCAGTGGCTCCAGTATCATGAGCAATAGCAATAATAACGGTATAGTGCAGCCGGGAACTTCGATCCCTTATTCGCAGGTGATCGCGGAATATAGCCAGATGGCGCACGATGCTATTGATAACAGCGGAGTATCGCCCGATACTAAAGACCTCGTGCAAAACTACTTTGATACACTAGAAGGACAAGGACAGTAAGGCGACATGGCGAAACAAAGCGAACAGCGGTCCTCCGGCGTGAATACGCCGTCAGAAAGCGCCTCCGTACACGATGCCTACGAGCAAGAGGTCTCAGCCACCGCAGCGACCGGCGAGCCAGGCGAGGCCGATATTGCCACATTTATAGATATTGCGCAGGCGTTGGAGCGGGAATTGCGCTCTATTGTTATCGGTCAGGAGCGTGTGATCCGCGAACTGCTCCTCGCGCTCTTTGCCGGCGGCCATGCGCTGCTGGAGGGCGTGCCGGGGCTGGGCAAGACGCTGCTGGTGCGCACATTGGCCGATGCGCTCACGCTCAAGTTCGCGCGCATCCAGTTCACGCCTGACCTGATGCCCGCCGATATCGTCGGCACCACTATTGTCACCGAGCAGGCCGATGGTAACACATCTGGCAGCCGGCGCATTTTCAGCTTCCAGCCAGGTCCCATCTTCGCCAATATCGTGCTCGCCGACGAAGTGAACCGCGCTACGCCCAAGACGCAATCGGCGCTGCTCGAAGGCATGCAGGAGCGCACCGTCAGTGTTGGAGACCGCACGCGGCCCCTGCCCCTGCCATTCTTTGTGCTGGCGACGCAGAATCCGCTGGAGATGGAGGGAACCTATCCTTTGCCAGAGGCCCAGCTTGATCGTTTCCTGCTCAAGATCATGGTCAACTTCCCCAAAGCTGCGGATCTACTGAGCATCATCGATACGACTGTCGGCACGCAGGTAATGCGCGCCAAACCGGTTGCCACGGGCGAGCAGCTTCTACGCCTCATCGAGACGGCCCGCGCTATCCCTGTGGCGACGCACATCAAAGAGTACGCGGTGCGCTTATTGCTGGCGACGCATCCCGATCAGGAGGAAGCGCCGGAGCAGGTGCGCCAGTTTGTGCGCTACGGTGGCAGCCCGCGCGGTCTCCAGGCGCTAATTACTACATCCAGGGTGCGCGCGCTGCTCGAAGGACGCTACAACGTCTCGGTAGAAGATCTGCGGGCCGTAGCGTTTCCCGCGCTGCGTCATCGTCTCGTACTCAATTTCGATGGTCTGGCGGAGGGCATCACGCCCGAGGACCTGATCCAGAAGATCATCGAGGAGGTAGAGGTAGAATAGGTAATGCCCGACGAGAACGGGAATGCGCGTTTCCCACTGGATGCAAGCGTTCTGCAACGCCTGGACAATTTAACTCTGCTCACACGGCGCTCGATGGCGACGGGGCGGCCCGGGCGGCGCCGCTCGCCCCTGGCCGGCTCCTCGATGGAGTTCGCCGATTACCGGCGCTATGCCCCCGGCGATGATTTCCGCCGCATTGACTGGCGCGCCTATGCTCGCCTGGAGCGCCTTTTCCTGCGCGTCTTCGAGGCGGAGGAGAATATTACCGTTACTATCCTCGTCGATTGCTCGGATTCGATGACACATGGCACACCGCCGAAGGCCGAGCTGGCCGTTGCTATGGCGGCGGCGCTGGCGTATATCGCGCTCAAGTGTGAGGATAGCGTCGTCGTCGGCGCGCTCACCGACAGGCTCGCCGCGTACCGGCGTGCCGGCAGTGGGAAAAACTCGATCTGGAGCGTGGGCGAGTTTCTCAATCGGCTGCCCCGGTCCGGTACAACCGATCTCAACCGCGCGCTCTACGACCTCGGCAGGATCGTGAGCGGCCCCGGCCTCACCATCGTTATCTCCGATTTCCTTGCTCCGGGCGGCTATCGCACCGGGGTGCGCGCGGTACGCCAGTTGCGGCAGGAGGTGGCGCTGCTGCAAATTCTCGCGCCCGACGAGATCGATCCTGATATTCAGGGTGATTGGCGCCTGCGCGATAGCGAGGGCGGCGGCAGCGTGGAGGTCAGCATCTCGGCGCCCGTGCTGGAAGCCTATCGTGAGCGCCTGGCGACCTTTACGCGTGATCTGGAAGCGTTCGCGCACGCAAACATGGCGAGCTATGCTTTGATACCGGCCAGTATGAAGATCATCGATGTCATACAGCGTCTATTACGCGAAATCGAACTGGTGAAGTAATGGGAGTGTCTTTCTGTGCGTAGCTGCGCGATTTATTGCGCCATGAACACCGCCAGTGGCGGATCTAGCGCGATAAGTCGCGCAGCTACGCACGGAGTGAGAGATCCCGAATTTGATGATTAAGATTCATGATCGATAAGAGTCAGGTAATTGGATGGATATTCTCGTTCCGGCGGCGCTGGCCTTTGGCCTCATAATTCCGATCATACTGCTACTCTATTTTATGCGACCAAAGCGCCAGGAGCGCGTGGTTGGCAGCACCCTGCTCTGGCAACAGGCGCTGCAAAACCTGCAAGCCAGCCAGCCCTGGCAGCGCCTGCGCATCACACCGCTGCTGCTGCTGCAACTGCTGGCGGCGATCTTCATCGTGCTCGTGCTGGCGCGGCCCGCCATCTTTACCAGCAGCCCGCTCAGCGGCGATACCATCGTGATCCTGCAAGCCTCGGCCAGCATGCAGGCCACCGATGTCGTGCCCAATCGCTTCGCGGCGGCCAAAGCGACGATTTCCAATTTCATCAACGATCTCGGCCCCGGTGATCGCATCTCACTGATTACGATGGCGCGTACTCCCGAAGTATTGATCGCCGAATCTCAGGACAAAGGGCAGCTCCAGGCCGCGCTGCAACGGGCCAGCGTCACGAACCAGGACGCCGATCTCGAACAGGCGCTCTCTCTGGCGGCCTCGCTGGCGGAGGGGCACGCGAACGCGCAGGTCGTCGTGGTTGGCGACGGGCATGTCATCGTGCCCGACCAGCTCCTGGTGCTGCCATTTCCCGTGCGCTACCTGCCGATTGGCACCAGCGCACCTAACGCCGCGCTGCTCGCGCTCTCGTCGCGCAATCTCAATGGCGATCTCATCGCGCTCGCCCAGGTAGCCAACTATAGCCCGACGCCGCGCTCGATCCCCGTCGAGCTGTATGCCGATGGCCGCCTCGTCAATGTCCAGACGGCGACGCTGGCCCCCGGCGCCACCGGCTCGCTGCAATGGGGGCCACTGCCGCAGTCGACGCGCCTCCTGCACGCTCGACTTGTTTCCCAGGATGCCATGACCGTCGATCATGATGCCTGGTCGGTGGTTGGCGGCTCGATACATGGGCATGTGCTGCTCGTGACCAATGGCAATAAGTTTCTGGAAACCGCGCTGCGCCTGCAACCGGACGTTGATCTTTTCGAGACAACGCCCGCGAAGTACGTCAACACGAACCTCTACGATCTGACGATCTTCGATGGCTTTGTTCCGCCGCGACTGCCCTCCGGCTCGCTTTTCTTTATCAACCCGCCGGCGGGTTCATACATCTTTGGCAAATCGGGCGCGGATATACGGATCAGCCACATCGGAGCAGGCAGCGATAATCTCAATATGCTCAGCAATGTCGATCTGAGCAGCATTCATGTGCTGCGCGACAGCCACCAGTTAACGCCGGTATCCTGGGAGCAGACGATCATCAGCGCGCCCGAGTCACCGCTGCTGCTGGCCGGTCAGAACAACAATCGGCGCGTCGCTGTGCTGGGCTTCGATCTACACGATAGCGACCTGCCGCTCCAGCCGGCTTTCCCGATCCTGATAAGCAATATGATAAACTGGTTTTTGCCGCAGCCTGTCGCCGGCAATGGACAGGTCGTGGCCGGCCTGCCTGTGACGGTGCAGACGTGGCCGGGGGCGGACCAGGTGACGATTACCAGCCCCGACGGTCACAGGACCGTCGTCGGGCCGCCGTTTCCTGTCGAGCCGTATTCCAGGACCGACCAGACGGGCGTCTACCAGGTGACGCAGCGGGTGCGCGGGCAGACGTTACAGGGCGCCTTTACCGTCAACCTGTTCGACCCCGGCCAGTCGCGGCTGGCCCCGGCGCAGGCGCTGCCCATTGTGCACAGCACTCTCTTCGCGTCCTCTAACAATACTGTAACGCACCAGCTACGTGAGATCTGGCCGTGGATCGCCGCCCTGCTGCTCCTCGTGCTGTGCGCGGAGTGGTGGCTGTTCAGCCGGAGCTACCGGCAGGCCGCTCCGGCGCGCCAGAGCGCGCATCAATTCCGGCTCAGTCGCAGTATGAATGGGCGGCGCGCTCCCGCTTCGCTGGCCGCTAACATGCAATACCAGCTTCAGGAGAGCTTTAGAGTCGCGAAGAAACGTCTTGCGAAAGTGACGAAGCGTACCAGGAGTAAATTGACGCGATAGACAATCAGGAGACGTAAGCGTGTTAACATTTCAACAACCGCTCTTACTCTTGCTCTTAATACCAATTGGCGTTCTGGTCTACCTGACCTGGAAGCGCATGTCTTTGCCGTTTCCAGCGCGCCAGCGTCTGCTGATCCTGGTCTGTCGTCTGGCTATCTTCACGCTCGTCCTCGCGGCTCTGGCCGGCGCCTCGCTCTCGCTGCCCGTTGCACACCAGGCAACGGTCTTCGTGGGAGATATCTCTTCTAGCACCGATTCGCAGCGTACCTTCATCGAGCAGTGGATCGATGCGGCGCTGCGTTCCAAACGGCCCGGCGATCAGGTGGGCATCGTGGCGGTGGGGCGCAACGCGCTGGTCGAGCAGTCGGTGCAACCGCAGATCGACTTCTCGCGCTTTGAGTCGACGCCTGATACAAACTATACCGACCTGGCGGCGGGACTGCGCCTGGCGGCAGCAATCCTGCCTGCTGATGCACAGCGCCACATCATCCTGCTGACCGATGGGCAGCAGAATCTCGGTGATGCGCTCCAGGAGGCGCAACTGCTACAACAGCAGGGCATCCGGCTCGACGTTGTGCCGCTGCCTTCGTCTAACAATCTGGAGGCGCGCATCGATGGCCTCGCTGCACCCACCGAGGTGCAGTCTAACGAGCGCTTTGTCATGCACGTCAAGCTCTACACGAATGTGGCGCAGACGGCCATCCTGCGCATCTATCTCGACCAGACACCTATCATACAGCAGTCCCTCAAACTTGCTCCTGGCGAGCAAGAGGCCAGCTTTGATCTGCTCGCGCCTCCGCCGGGGTTTCATACCTACCGCGTAACGCTGGATGCGCCGCACGATACGATCCTGCAAAATAACGAGGCCGCCGCCTTTGTCAATGTGCAGGGGCCGCCGCAAGTGCTGGTTATCGAGGGGCACCCCGGCAGCGGCCAGAACATCATCGCCGCGCTGCGGGCCACCGGCATGAAGGTGGTTGTGGGCACGCCCAATGATGTCCCGGTGACACTCGATACACTGGCGACCTACAGCAGCGTCGTACTGGCCGATGTGCCCGCCGCCGCGCTGGGCACACAGCGCATGGAGACGCTGCAATCCTACGTGCGCGATCTTGGACGCGGCCTCGTTGTGAGCGGCGGGCAGAGCAGCTATGGCGTGGGAGGCTACGCCGGCACGCCGCTGGAGCAGACGCTGCCGCTGAGTATGGCGATACCGCAGCATAAGGAGACGCCGAGCATCGCGCTGGTGCTCATCATTGAGAGCCTGGAGGCCGATCTGCCCATCAATATCTCTAAAGAGGCCGCTAAAGAGGTCGTGGGCCTGCTCACACCCCAGGATCAGGTCGGCATCTCGGCCGCGTATGGCACGCTCAGCATTCCTATGCAGCATGTGACCAATAAGGCGGCCATTGATAAGCAAATCGACGCCATGAACCCCAACGATCCCGGCAGCTATAACCCTGATCTTGCCAACGCAGAACAGGTCCTGCTGCATACCAATGCCAGGATAAAGCACGTAATCCTGCTGGGAGATGGCGACGCCTACGACAATTATGCGCCCCAGGTCACAAAGATGGCGAACGAGGGGATCACGGTCTCTACTGTAGAGACCAACGCGCAGAGCATCGACGATCTGAATACGATGATCGACATTGCTAACTGGGGCAAGGGCCGTTTCTACCGCGCCGATGATCCCAACTCCATTCCCCAGATTCTGCTGAAAGAGACCGAGCAGGCGGCGCGGCGCACGATCATCAACGAGGCGTTTAACCCGGCGGTGGTCGGCAATAATCCGATCCTGACGGGATTGGGGCCGCTGCCGGAGTTGGATGGTTATGTCGCGACGACGCCGAAGCCTACGGCTCAGATGGTGCTGGTCAGTCACCGCGACGACCCGGTGCTGGCCGTCTGGCAGTACGGGCTGGGCCGCGTCGTGGCCTGGACGAGCGATGCGCTGGGACTGTGGACCTCACACTGGCTGACGTGGAAGAATGCACCGCGCTGGTGGGCGAATCTTGTCACCTGGACGCTGCCGTCGCCCGATAGTATGCTGGATATTAACGGGCAGGTTGTCGGAGGAACAGGGCACCTGACTGTGGATCTCCCTGCCGCCGCCGGGTCAGGACCGGTGAGCCAGCAGCAGGTACAGGCGCGTATCATCGCCCCCGACCACTCGCAGGAACAGGTGACGTTGCAGCCGACGGCGCCGCAGCGCTGGGAAGGCGATTTCCCCGCTGCGCAGGTGGGAGCCTATCTGATCCAGGTCTCCTGGCGCGACCAGCGCAGCGCTAACCGCCTGACCTCGACGACGGGCCTGGTGGTGCCCTATTCTCCTGAATTCAGCACCATAGGGACGAATCTTCCCTTTCTCAAGCTGCTGGCCCGCGATGGCGGCGGAAGCCTGCTGAGCGTGGATGATAGCAGCCAGGCGTTCGCGCAGAAGCTGGCGCCCGTCGCGGCGACCATTCCGATTACTTTCTGGCTGCTGGCGCTGGCCGCGCTGCTGCTGCCCATCGATATCGCGGCGCGCCGCCTGTCGAGCCTGGAGTTTCTTGTTCTCGGATATCGCTGGCTGGTGGGCAAGCTGCCCGCGCGCCGCCTGCAACCGGCAACTCTGGGCGCCGATAGGCCGCTCAGCGAAGGCTCCATCGGCTCCTCACTGGGCAGCCTGCGCTCGCGCCGCGCGGAACAGCGGAAACGCCTGGTCACGTTGAAGCCCGCTCCCAGCGAGACGCAGCGCACCAGAAGTGTCAGAGAGGCGCCACCCGTGCCGCCAAAGCCGAAAGCGCAACCGGCTCAACCGAAGCAGCCGGAGGTTTCGACAACCGAGAGACTGCTGGAGGCGAAACGCAAGCGCGGGCGCGTCTCAACACCGGACGAGGAATGATGGCCTTTGGAAGAGCAGGCAAGTATGTCATCCTGAGCGGCAGCGCAGAATCCGATTCCGGGCGCGAGGATTCTGCGCTGCCGCTCAGGATGACATGGCCGAATGAATTCGTTAAATTCTCTAGCCGACGATGGGAGATTCTTCATCCTCGGGACGGACTTCGCGCAGATCTTCGGGGCTATCCAGGCGGTCAATGTAGAGAATACCGTCCAGGTGGTCGATCTCGTGTTGCAGCACCCACGCAAATAAACCTTCGGCGCTAATGCGCATCGGCTTGCCGCGCACGTCCTGTCCCTTCACGATGACGCGGGCGGCGCGCCGGACGTTGACTGCATAATAGCCCGGAATGCTCAGGCAGCCGTCGACTCCCTGCTGCTCCCCCTCGGCTTTGATGATCTCGGGATTCGCCATTGCGACCTTGTAATGCTTGCCCGTATCCTCTTCTTCGTACTCGACGACGAACAGGCGCATCGATAGCGCGATCTGTGGTGCAGCCAGCCCGATGCCTCTGGCCGCATGCATCGTCTCAAACATATCGTCGACGAGCCGCTGGAGCGATGGATCAAAGTGGTGGATCTTCTTCGCTTTCTGCCGTAGCATGGGATGCCCGAGCGTAACGATGGTGCGTAATGCCATATGATTTTCTCCAATGTGATATCAGGACAACTAAACAACGACTGTCGCAGACTCATCCTGCGGCTCAGGTGTCCAGACCAGCAGGTCGTTCATGGTGACAGGTAGAAAGCGGCTGAAGTAGGTGAGCAGCCGGTCGAGCGTGGCGTAATCGACGCGCTGGCTCTGCTCCGTGTGCAGGGCAACCAGCACGCTTAGCGCTACACCACTCTCCCGCGCAAGGCGGCGCAGGCTGATAGCAGGTTCGCCTCGCCGCGCGCGTTCGACGTTGAGCCGGGCAAGCAGGAGGCGCAGGTGACAGGATATAGGCATGAAAATTTCTCCGGGCAAATATGTATCAGGTCGCACAGCCTCGAATGGCGCTCTCGACTATAGCAGAAATGATATGACATGTCAATACATTGGGCCGTCTTGTCGTTGCATCCTGCATTGCGGGCGGGCTTTTACAGCCTTCCCCTCTCGTGTATAATAGGCGGTAACTATTGAGAGGCCAGGGATCGAAGCGAGATGTCAAATGTCCCCGGCGTTCGCGCAGTTCCGCCACGCAAGGGATAAATTGTGTTGTGTGAAAGAATGCGCGAAGCGCATTCTTTCACACAACACAATTTATCTGGCGGGCGCGGCAGGCGCAAGCGATTGGGCCGGCACCCAGACACAATCTTATTGATATAAATTGAGAAAGGAAGTATTGCAATCATGTCCGAAAGCAACGGAAACGCGCTGAACAGGCGCAGCAGAATGATTACCGAGGGGGATGTACGCGCGCCCAACCGTTCCATGCTGCGTGCCGTCGGCTTCACCGATGAAGATTTCGACAGGCCGGTAATTGGCGTAGCGAGCACATGGAGCGAGATCACGCCCTGCAACGTGCATATCAACCGGCTGGCCGAGAAGGTCAGAGAGGGGGTGCGCGTCGGCGGAGGCGTCCCGCAGATCTTCGGCACCATCACGGTCAGCGACGGTATTTCGATGGGTACCGAAGGCATGAAGTTCTCTTTGCCGAGCCGCGAGGTGATCGCCGACTCTATCGAGCTGGTTGCGAACGCGCAGCGCTTCGACGGCGTGGTCGCTATCGGCGGCTGCGACAAGAATATGCCCGGCTGCCTTATGGCTCTGGCCCGCCTGAATCTGCCCAGCTTATTTGTCTATGGCGGCACCATCATGCCCGGCGTCTGTCGCGGTCACAGCGTCGATATTGTGAGCGTCTTCGAGGCCGTGGGCCAGTACAGTGCGGGCAAGATCAGCCGCGAGGAACTGCGCGAGGTTGAGTGCAGCGCGATTCCCGGCGCCGGGTCCTGCGGCGGCATGTACACGGCGAACACGATGGCCTCGGCGATTGAGGCCCTGGGTATGAGTCTGCCCGGCAGCTCATCGGCTCCCGCCGTGACTTCACGCAAGGCCGAGGACTGCTACGAGGCCGGCCAGACCGTTGTGCGCCTGATTGAGCAGCAGATCACGCCGCGCAAGATTCTGACAAAAGAAGCCTTCGAAAATGCGATCACGCTGGTCATGGCGCTGGGCGGCTCGACTAACGCGGTGCTGCATCTGATCGCCATTGCACGTCAGATGGACCTGCCGCTTGGCATCGATGACTTCACGCGCGT
>DATGLE010000181.1:0-5521 GCA_035294325.1 Ktedonobacteraceae bacterium
GTCCAACCGACACGTTTCCCCTGACGCGCACGGCTAAAACGTTGATGATGATCGAGTCGATCCTCTCTATCCTCATCATTGCGCTAATAGCGGCAAGGGCAGTTAATATTTTATAACCGTTCAGATCTCTTCGCCGCCTCCAGCGGCTTAACCGTCAGTGTGGGTGGCGGGTGCAAAGCGCCGCAAGCGCTGAGAAGTCCGGTCAGGGCCGGAAGGTAACAGGCTGCCACTCGTCGCTATCGCCGCGCCTCAGCATGCTGCGAGCGGGCATCGTGTTCGCCACCTCACGCCCGCCCTTGAAGACATGGAGCCGGGCCGGAACCAGGCGCAGGGCCTCAAAAGCCGAGGGCGCATCAAGTACGAGAAAGTCGGCGGGCTTCCCTTCTTCGATGCCATAGCGGTCCTGAATGCGCAGCGCTCTGGCGGCGTTCGTAGTAATGAGATCGAGCACGCTGTTGATCTCTTCGTAGCCGCTCATATGGCAGAGGAAGAGCGCGAGCTGGGCGGCGGCCAGCATATCGCCTCTACCCAGCGGGAACCAGGGATCCATGATCGAGTCATGCCCCAGTGCCACGTTGACACCTGCCTCCAGCAGTTCCTTGACGCGCGTGATACCGCGCCTTTTCGGATAGGTATCGAAGCGCCCCTGGAGCACGACGTTATCGAAGGGATTGGCGATGACATTGGCCTGTGCGCGCGCCAGCAGCCGCATAAGCTTGAAGGCGTAGGCATTATCGTAGGAGTGCATCGCCGTGCAGTGGCTCACCGTGACGCGCTCCTGCCATCCCTGCTCTATCGTATCCGCCGCCATGATCTCCGTGAAGCGCGACATGGGATCATCGGTCTCATCGCAGTGGCAATCGACATCGCGGTTGAACTCTTTCGCCAGAGCGAAGGCATAATGGACATCCTCCACGCCCATCTGATAGGTCCATTCGTAGTGCGGGATGCCGCCAACCACATCGCAGCCCAGTTCCATCGCCCTGCGCATCAACTCGCGCCCGTTGGGAAAGGAGAGAATGCCATCCTGCGGGAAGGCCACAAGCTGCAAGTCGCAGATATCGCGCACCTCCTCGCGCACCTCGATGAGAGCGCGCAGAGCCGTCAGGTTAGGATCGCAGACATCAACGTGGCTGCGGATGTGCAGCGTCCCCTGCGCGACCTCCCAGCGGATCTCTTCCAGCGCGCGGTTTTTGACATCCTCATGCGAGAGCGATGGTTTCCGCTCGCTCCAGATCTGGATGCCTTCGAGCAGCGTGCCGCTGCTATTGTAACGTGGCTGCCCCACGGTGAGCACGGCATCCAGGTGTACATGCGCGTTGATGAAGGGCGGGACGACCAGCCGTCCCCGCGCATCAATTGTCCGGCGGGCGCTCTCAGGGGAAAGATCGGAGGAGATACGAGCGAAGCGCCCATCCTGGATAGCGATATCAACAGGCCCCGACCGGCGATGCAGCAGGGCGCGACGAATGATCAGATCGTAATCCATGAAAACTTCCTCTCGATGGCGAATTCATTGGAAAATGACATGGGCCAGCACAAGGCCCCACCACCCCGCTGCCCCGCCCCTGACCCCTACGGTGGTACGATTTACGCCCGGCATCGTTTCATAGCCACCGTAAGGGGCGAGGAGCGGTTGGGTGGCCGGGTGGGGGTCTTGTGCTGGCCCACCTCCGGGTATTCCACCCACGCCACAAAGCGCCGGGGAGCCGACCGTCATCTGCTGGCGACGACCTCGACACCCTCGACCATGCCCCGGCGATTGGTGGCATTCAGTTCAATACGGCGCAGGATGAGGTAAGCGATACCAGCAAAGATGACGCCCAGTTCAAAGCCGATATCCATCCCGTAGGGCGGATTGATCAGGCGCGCAAGCGGCCCGACAAAGAGCGCCTGGGCGGCACCCAGATACACGCCGAAGAGTCCGATAGCCATCGCTACAATCGCTGCCCACCCCAGCGGAAGCCTGTCGCGCGTATTCCAATCCTCGACATTATATCTGCCACGGCGGAATACAAAGTGTTCGAGAATCAGGATGATGGCCCAGGGACCGAGCCAGTAGGCGATAATCAACAGGAAGTTTTCCAGAGTAGCATTGAAGTTGGCAGCGGAAGGGATGGCGATCAGGACATAGATGACCGCCCCGATCAGCGTCCAGACCGCACGGTTGACACGCTGGAAGGACTTTCCGAGCACCTGCATAGAGAGGCCGAGGCTGTAGTCGTTGGGAATATTATTGGCTACAACGCTCAGCGCCAGCAAGACCAGGAGGATCTTCCCGATGCCACCAAGTGGCGAGAGCACAGCGGCCAGCAGATCACCACCGCCCTTGCCGTGATACGCCGCGACGGTGGTCAGTGCCATACCCAGGGTTTCCAGCAGGACACAGGGAATTGTTACCCCCAGGAAGGTAAGCCAGAAGACGCGGCTGGCCGGTGTCTGCTCCGGTTGATTGACGTTGTAGTCAGCCGCATACGAACTCCAGCCGGTGGCAAAGCCATAGATCGCGCCCCCAAAGGAGATAAAGGAGGCCAGCCAGGCAATATTCATCGCCGGCGTCGGCACCATCGACATCTTTGGACCCGCGATCACCAGCAGGATCAGGAAGATGATAGCCATAGGCAACCAGGCAAAGCGCTCATAGCGATGCACGTACTTGTAACCATAGATGCTGACCAGTGTGGTGAGAATGGCTATGATAAGGATACCGGCCCAGCGCGGAACAGCTCCCCCACTCAGCGCGGCCACCAGTTGCCCGCCGACAATCACATTGACGGCGGACCAGCCAATGCAGGCGGCTACGTTAAAAATCGCCATGATTATGGCTCCAACCCAGCCAAAGGAGAAGCGCGAAATCGTCATCTGGCGCAGCCCCAGTTTGGGACCGAGGGTGGAGAAAAAGGCCACCGGGAGCACTCCCAGGGCATTAAAGAGAATAATAGCGGCAATACTATCCCAGAACCCGAGGCCGAAGACGGGGATGGCGATTGCCCCAAGAGCGACGGTTGAGATGACCAGGTTGGCCGAGAGCCACATCGTAAAGTTGTCGAAGATGCGAACATGAGAGCGTGTAGCAGGCGAGACACGCTCGATACCATGTGTCTCGATACCCGCTCCAAGTTCTGGAATGGTGACGGTATCCGAAGCCATGAAAGGGACCCTCCTTGCCTCAAAAAGGCACATAACAAGAAATACGGCACAGGAAAAGAATGATTATGCAGCGTGGCATGGCATGCCCGCACCAGTGGGCTATGCACATTATAGCAGAATTGGAAGAGACAGCCAAGCGACCAGTTATCCCAAAAACTCAAGTGTACGAGACTGGACGCCAGGGCCGAAAATAGGTACAATGATTGGTAGAGAAATATGTACGTAGTATCCATAGGGCGACCAGCGTCGTGAACCCGAAACTATTCACTGCGCGCTGGTCGCCCATAACGCTATCAGGAGGTTGCATGTCTTTTGAGCCTGGCCTCGACCATCATTCATCCTCATGCACCACCCAACCGGCGGCCCAATCTATCGAAGAACTGCGCAAAGAGAACAGGGCGCTGCACGACGCACTCGCCATGCAGGCACAAGAAAACGCCTTGCTCAATGCAGTGATCTCAACCGTCGGCTCAACGTTGAGGCTTGATGAAGTGCTCCATCATCTTGTGGACGCTGTTGTCCGTGCCACTTCCTGTCACGTTGCATTTATCTATCTCTACGATAAAGATAAGGAACGCCTGACGCTCGCGAGCACAACCGGGCAGTACCGGCACCTGGTGGGCAAGATCACAATGGCGCTGGGCGAGGGCATTGCAGGCTGGGTCGCCCTGCATCGTAAGCCCGTCTATCTTCGAGAGGAGGCAATGTCCGATCCGCGCTTCTGCTATTTTCCTGAACTGGAAGAAGAGAAGTTTCAATCGATCCTGACCGTGCCCATCATGGCGAAGGATCGTCATCTCATCGGCGTTGTGACGCTCCAGGCCGTCGCGCCTCACGAATTTACAGAGCAACATCGCACGTTCATCGGCAATATTACCGCCCTGGCGGCGAGTGCGATAGAGAACGCGCAGCTCTACGAGAATACACAGCGCAAGCTTGGCATCTTAACCTCGCTCTCGATCCTGAGCCAGACAATGAGTTCGGGCCTTTATCTCGACGATATGCTCCGCTCGCTGGCAACGCTTACCCTCCAGATCATGGAGGCCGACCTCTGCGCTATTATGCTCATGGAACCGGCTCGCGAGCGCGAGGGGGAGTCGCCCTATCATCCGCGACGGCTCACGGTGCGCGCCATGTCGCCCGGCCTCAACGAACGCGTGGCCCTGCATACTATCGACATGGACCAGCACACCCTGGAGCAATTACAGACGCTCAAAGAGGTGCAGCCGCATACGCCCGGCGGCCCGAGTGCGGAACTGCACAGCGCCATGCTGGAGCGGCTGAACCCGCTGCCCGACTCGCAGTACCGCGCGCTGCTCTCGGCCCCGCTGATCGCCGCCACCGAACATCTCGGCCTGCTCAACTGTTATTTTAGCAAGGCGCGCAGGTTCACGCCCGAAGATCAGACCTTGCTCACGACGATAGCGAATCAGGCCGCCATCGCCATCAAAAATAGCTACCTGGTTAACCAGTTGGCGCAGAAGAACCTGGTCAAAGGCTTTTTCGACGATCTGATGCATGGCACATCGGACTCCGACGAATCGCTGCGCCAGCGGGCGCACTTTCTCGGCTACGATCTGACCAGGCCGCATGCCGTGGTTATGCTTGAAACCGCTTACGTGGGCGAGAACGGGGAGGATGGCGCGCTCATCGCCAGGCCAGGCAAAGATGAACGCGGACGCACATTTGAGGAGAACGCAGCTACACACGGAATTTCGTTGCAAACCGCCTACAAGCGGATCGGTACGCTGGTGCGGCGGCGTATTCTGGACGCCTACCCCGCTTCGATCTTCTATGAGCGCGAAAATCTGCTCACCTGTATCGTTCCACTCAACAAGGATCTCAGCGGGGGGCGCTTGAAAGCCTGGCTACAGGATCTCGCCCACCAGATGCACAGCGAGTACAACGTCTGCCTCTCTATCGGTATCGGCAACGCCTGCCAGCATATCAGCGATTACCGGCGTGGCTTCGCCGAAGCCAGTGAGGCGCTGCAAATGGGTCAGGATCTGCGCCAGGATAAATGGAGTGAGAGCAGATTGCAGCCCATTGTGACACATTTCAACGACCTGGGGGTTTATCGCTATCTCTACAAAATTGCGCATATGGACGATCTGCGCGACGTATACCAGGATCAGATCGCGCGCATCGATAGCTATGATCGGCGCAAAAATACTGATTTACTGGATACGCTGGAAACGTACCTGGAGTGCGCGGGGAACCTCACGCGGACCTCGGATCGTCTCTTCGTGCATCGTAACACGCTCATCCAGCGATTGGAACGCCTCCAGTCGCTCTGCGATATCGATCTACAGGACCGCAGCAACTGGCTCACACTCCAGATCGCCATCAAGGTCTATAAGCTGCGCACCGG
>DATGLE010000182.1:0-5671 GCA_035294325.1 Ktedonobacteraceae bacterium
ATCCTCGCTGCCAGAGGCAACGTATCGGCCATCAGGAGACCAGGAGACAGAGGTAACTTTCTCGGCATGGCCGTGATAAATGCCGACCAGTTTACCTGTGGCCGCCTCCCAGATCTGGACAGTGCGGTCCCAGGAGCCGGAAGCCACGTAGCGGCTGTCAGGAGACCAGGCTACCGCCAGAACGAAACTGCTGTGGCCGCTGTAGGTCGTCTGCTTGCTTCCCGACGCGGCTTCCCAGATGTGCGCCGTCGCATCGCGACAACCACAGGCGAGATAGCGGCCATCGGGGGACCAGGCCAGATCCATGACGCGGTGACACTGGTCGAGAGTATGGATCACGTTGCCTGTGCGGGCCTGCCAGATGTGGATGGTACGATCCCAGGAGCCGGAGGCAAGCCGTGTGCTATCGGGGGACCAGGCCAGGGCCGCCGTCCGTTCTCTATGCCCACGATAGAAACAGAGCACGCTGCCCATCGCTGCCATTGTCGTCTCTCCTCCTCTCACCGATGAACTGTTAGCGATGTTGCTTCCGCTGCAAGAACTGCTCTACTGCCGCGACGGCTTCCTCGGCGCTCGGCAGGTCGATTGGCTGCCGACGACGCCAGAGCCGCTGCCACCATCTCCACTGCGGCCATAGTGCTCGCCAGCTTTGTCGCTCTCCTGCCACATGCAACCGGGACGGCCCGGCGGAGGCAGCCACTCCACTATAACAGCGCTGGCAGAGCAAGCGGGAGTTAGGACCACCTGCCGGCCCGCAGACAGTTCTTGTGGGTAGCTCGACAAGATGCCTGCGACACATGCCTCCCCCACAATGTTGACATAGTGCGCAGGCGGGCTGATCGGCATATCCGGTTTCTACAAGGCAGGCATAGCAATACATGGATGCAACTCCTCACTCTTCGGTCTTGTCTTCGGCAGCAGGGCGAAGCTCCTGTTCTCCGACTCTCATCTCATCAATGGTGGCGCCTTCCGCGATGAAAGAACGCAGCAACTGCTGGCGATCCACCAGCCCCAGAGGCTTCCCCGACTCGTCCACGACGACCAGGCGCTTGATCTGGTGCGCCAGCATGGTCCTGATTGCCTCTCCTGTCGATGTTGCGGGTGTCACGGCGAAAAGATGCGGGCGCATGATCTGCTGAGCAGTCAACGCGCCCTGAGATGACCGGCGGCGAAACAGTTCTTCGGGCAGACGCAGGGAGAAGCGACCAGCGAGGGCCAGCAGTGGATGATGGTGAGTGGCGATGCCATGTGCCGCCAGCAGATCGCGGTCCCCGATTACGCCCATTGCTTTGCCCTCATGATCGGTAACGATCACCCGGCGCAGCGGCGACGCCTCGACCTGGCGCAGCACTTCAAGTAAGGGCGTTGCTGCGACGACCAGCGGAACCTGAGAGAGCGCCACCTCTCCTACCATTCTGGCATGCTTCGCTGGCGCCGCGAACTCCTGGGAGGGGTGGGCCTCCGACGATCCTGGAAGGCCGGCATAGTAATGCAGCAGCGCGGCCTGGCTGAGCAGCCCCACCAGTTTCCCCTGGGCATCCACCACGGGTACACGCGTCACGCGCCGGGAGATCATCATCTGCGCCGCCGTTTCGAGTGCAGCGTCGTCTTCTACCGTCAACGGCTGCCGAATCATCACCTCCCCGGCGGTCTGCTCAACAGCGAAGAGCTGACGCAGGCGCCGGCCCAGGTCGTCCGGGTCCGCGATTTCATGGGGAGCAAGTTGCTGAAAGGCATCTGTGCGTGTGAGGAGATGCCCAAGTGTAATTACGCCCTGCACCTCTCCCTTCTCCCCGACGACCACCAGCATTTTGACACCCTGCATCATTAGCAGACGAATCACATCCTCAAGTGGTGTGCGCTGAGTCACCGTCGTCACTTCCAATGCCATCACATCGCGCACACTGACTGCAACAGTGAGGGGACGTATCAGTAAGACAGCGCACGGAGCCTCATTGGCGACTTTGCGCGCCGTTCCTCCGGTTGTGGCGCTCCAGGGATGCTCGTGGCCTGTGGCGCCCAGGATGAGCAGGTCGCAGTGCCGCTCACGCGCGATGGCGGTGAGCACGCTGCTCGCATGTCCCTCCCGGCTGATGGTTTCGAGCGCAAGCCCGGCGATCTGGGCCTGTGCCGCTGCAAGGGCCTGTGTTCGTTGCAGATATGCATCCCAATCCCATTGGGCCTCGGCGGGAGGAAGCGGGCCGGTACGCGATGAGGTATACTTCGGCGGCGTGGTGGAACTTTCGATAATCGAGGCGGCGTGGAGACTCGCTCCGAACAGCTTTGCCAGCTCCAGGCCCTTCTGGAACGCTCGCCAGCTCAGCAGCGAGCCGTCCAGGCCCACCAGCAGGCTCTTGAAGAGCGATTTCCCCGGCCTGGTGCGAACGACCAGGACGCTGCATGGAGCCTGGCTCACAACTTTGTCCGCCGTCCCGCCCAGGAAGGCTCCCCAGACACTGGAGTGTCCCTGATATCCCAGCAGCAAGAGGTCGCAGCGCTGCTCCTGGATGTGGCTCACGATCATCTGGCCCTCGTGCCCGCTGACGATGGCTGTTGTCACGCGCACACCACGCCGCTCGGCCAGCTTTCGCAGCGGGGCTTGAATATTCCCATAGTAGGACATGGCTGCTGTATGTTCAGCGCTGCTCTCTTCATGCGTCGCGACGTAGCGCGGCAGCGTTTCCTCGACGGAAAGGAGATGCAGTTCGGCCTGCATCAGCGCCGCTAGCTCGATGGCAACGTCGGCAGCATGCAAGGAACTTTCAGAGCCATCGACGGCCAGGAGGATCCTTTGAAACATGGCGCTCTCACCTCCTCAAATAACGCGCAGGAGCAGGACCAGGATCACGATCAAAAAGATGTAGGCCACGTATTGATTAAGATTGCCGGATTGAATGAGCGTCACCCGCCGCGTCAGCCTCTCGGCGAGGCGCACGACCGGTCGATAGAGCGTGCGCTCAAATGGCGCCGGGATCTCCTGCTGGTAGACGATGCGGCCTTTCCGATGGCGCGCCGCCGGCTGTACCGGCTCGCTGTGCGTCCATGAGCGGTAGAGGCCATTAAAGATGATGCGGATCGGGTTGCTATAGGCCAGGCCCGTATAGGTCATAGCGGCTTCAAAGCGCGGAATCCCTCCGGCCCAGACGCGCCCGATCCGGCGCTTCCCGAGCGGGCGGACCAGGCGCAGCGCCAGCACCACGATGACAAGCAAGAGCAGTTCCGCCAGCAGCAGATATGATGGCGAATCGATGGTGGCAAAGGTAGGAGCGGCAATAATCACCAGGCCATTCACCGGCAGCAACCCCTTGAAGAGTCCACCGCCGATGGTCACAAGCAGCGCGTAGGGGCCGGGATGGTCCGTAAAGAGCGGCGGCACAACCTGGTTGAGCACGCTCTGTCCAAAGAGCGAAGTGGTCACGCGGTCCAGCGCGGGAATGACGAAGGTTGGCAGCACGCCCAATGCCAGGCAGAGCAAGGCCAGGATGCCCATTGCCACCCGCATGCTCACAGGCGCTTCGTGAGCCTCCGCAGCCTCTTTACTGCGCGGCATCGCCAGGAAGGTGATGCCACAGGCACGCACGAAGGCGGTCACGGCGATCCCTGCGGTGAGCGCGATCAGGCTTCCCGCCAGCGCTATAACCATCTTCGTGAACGTATCCGGGATGGCAAAGCTCTGGAGCAGCGCTTCCAGCAGCATCCACTCGCTGACATAGCCGTTGAGTGGAGGCACCGCCGAGATCGCCAGCGCGGCCACGATGAAGAAGAGCGTGGTCCAGGGCATCAGGCGGATCAGGCCGCCCAGTTTTCCCAGTTCGCGCGTGCCAGTTGCCTGATTGACCGCTCCGGCACTCAGAAAGAGCAGCCCCTTGTAGACCGCGTGATTGAGCACGTGATAGAGCATCGCAATGGCGACAATGGCCGCCATCGCCGTCAGGTGATACGCCTGGAAGGTCAAAGCGGCTCCCAGCCCGGCCAGAATGATACCGATATTCTCGATGCTGGAATAGGCCAGCAGACGTTTCAGATCGTGCTGCACCACAGCATAGAGGATACCAATCAGCGCCGTCAACGCTCCAACGCTTAACACCACCAATCCCCACCAGGAGGGCAGCGCGCCCGTTCCTCCCAGAAAGTCGAGCAGGAAACGCAGCATACCGTAGATGCCCAGCTTGATAATCACGGCGGAAAGCAGGGCCGAGATATGGCTGGGAGCGGCGGGATGCGCTTCGGGAAGCCAGAGCTGGAGCGGAAGGATACCCGCTTTGGCGCCGAAGCCGATAAAAGACAGCAGAAAGATGGCGCTGCGCAGCGAACTTGAGATCATGGGCGCCGCCGAGCGTAATGCAGCGAAACCGAAGCTCCCCGCCGCCTGAAACAGCAGGAGGAAGGCGATGAAGATCGCCACCGTACCCAGTTCGCTGACGGCGAGCATCAGGAAACCAGAACGAATGACCTGCGCATCTTCGTACTCGAAGTTGACCATCAGGTAGCTGAGAAAGGCCATCGCCTCCCATGCCATCAGGAAGACGATCATATCGTCCGCCGCGACAATGAGCACCAGCGAGAGCAGCAAGAGATTGAGGAGGACGCCAGAGGCGCGCAGGCGTCCCCTGCTCGTATAGTGAGCGAGATAGCCTACCGAGTAGATGGCAACCGGAAAGGAGACCAATCCAATTACGATCAGGAAGAACGCCGAGAGAGTATCCACGCGCATGCTCAGCGCGCCGAAGGGCAGATTGGTAGCCACAGCCCCCACCGGGGCCGGGGCGCCGGCGATGACTCCAATTCCCGCGATGATCGCCGCCAGCCCTCCAAGCGCTGCTGTCGTGGCAGCAGCAAGCGTCAGAGCACGCGCCGGGCGGATCAGTAATGAGAGAATGACGCCGAGCGCATACAGGCCGAGCATGGACCAGAAAGCGGTTGCCGGCATGAGATTCCAATCCATCATGATCGCTCCCTTTCTCCCGCCTGTGGCGCCAGCATCTGGAGTGGCGGCGGGCGGTGGATCTGCCGTATGCTGCCATACAGGCGCTGCTCGGCCCGGCCCAGCGCCAGTAACAGTCCGTGGATCAACGTGAGCGGCGATGGCGGGCAGCCAGGAATAAACACGTCAACAGGCAGAACCTTCTCGACGCCGCCCAGGGTAAAGGCGCTCTCACCAAAGATCCCGCCGCTGCATGCGCAGGCGCCCACGGCTACAACCAGCCGGGGATCTGGCATCGCTTCATAGGTCTGGCGCAGCGGATCGACCATCGCCCGCGTCACCGGTCCCGTCACCAGCAACAGATCGGCGTGGCGCGGCGAAGTCGTGAAGAACAGGCCCAGGCGCTGCATATCGTAGTAGGGGCTGGTCAGCAGTTTTATTTCCGACTCGCAGGCGTTGCACGAGCCGGCATCGACATGCCGGATATGTAACGAGCGTCCGAACAGTCGCTGCGCCCGCATCTTGAGCTGTTCAGAAGCGCCCCTGGTAGCCTCACTCAATGGCTCTACCATTGCTCTCCTCCTTGCCGTTCTCCTTGCGGTCTGACTTCGTCGGGAGCGCGAAGACCGTCACCATACGCAGATCCTCGCGGTCTTTTGTCGCCAGTTCGTAGTCCGCGGTCATATGCAGCGCACCCGTTGGGCAGGCGGTCACACACAGGCCGCACTGGATGCAGCGGCCATAGTC
>DATGLE010000183.1:0-47472 GCA_035294325.1 Ktedonobacteraceae bacterium
CATCTACTATGCTCCTTTGAAATATGACTGAACCCATCTGTTATCCTTAATTCTATCAGATCCGGGCCAGTTCTGTCGGGGCTGGTCAGGGGATGCTGGAGCCGTCGCGCGCCAGTATCGCGGGAGCGTTTTATTCTGAAAGTATCTTGTTCTCAGCCTCCTCGCTCTCGCGCGGCGGAGCTACGCGGGGAGGATGTGGTGATATGGGGAGGGGCAGGCGCGCAGCGCCTGCCCCTCCCCATATCACGTAAAAGGCGAGCGCCCGGGGCACTCGCCTGCGCGAATGTTACGGATCGGGCACACTCTCATACTAAACCGGACGAAACGCTGTGGAATGCGATAAGATAATGGTAGCAGAAAAAGATAGATCTTCATCGTCTTACTCAACGAAGAGAGGAAATTTCAGATGGGTTTAATACATGGTGGCTGGCTGGTTGCCAGAGCCTTGAAAAAAGAGGGCGTTGAGGTCGTTTTTACGCTCAGTGGCGGCCACATCGCCGGTATCTATGATGGCTGCGTGCGCGAGGGGATTCGCGTTGTTGATACGCGTCACGAGCAGGCCGCGGTGCATGCCGCCGAGGGCTGGGCTAAATGCACGCGCACTCCCGGCGTCGCACTCTTAACGGCAGGCCCGGGCGTTACCGATGGCGTCACGGGGGTAGCGAACGCTTATCTTGCCGGCAGTCCTGTGCTGGTTATCGGAGGGGCCGCGCCGCTGAGCCTGTGGGATCGTGGCGCGCTCCAGGAGATGAACCAGATCGATCTGCTGCGTCCCATCACCAAATGGGCGCGCACAGTGCATGAGACCTCGCGCCTGGCGGAGTACACGGCCTCGGCCTTTCGCCAGATGTTAAGCGGCAAACCGGGTCCGGTCTTCCTTGAAATGCCGATGGATATTTTGAATAATTTCGCCGATACCGATACACTCTTCGATCCGGGGGAGCCGGAAAACTATCGCGCCGGGGGGCGCACCGCTCCCGATCCCGATATGGTTGTAAAAGCGGCGGCTCTGCTGGAGAAGGCGCAGCGGCCCGTGATTATGGCGGGCAGCGCCGTGTGGTGGTGCGATGCTGCTGATGCTTTGCGCCAGCTTGCCGAGCGAATCCAGGCTCCCGTCTTCCTCAACGGCGCCGGACGTGGCTGCCTGCCGCCTACCCATCCCCTCTTCTTCTCGGCGGCGCGGCGCAAGGCACTCGAACAGGCCGATACCATCCTGGCGATTGGCACGCGCATGGATTTTCGTCTCAATCATGGTCAGCCGCCGCTCATCCCCGCCGCTGCGAGTCTCATCTGGTTCGATCTGGCGGGTGAGGATATCGGCGTCAATCGCGGTGCCGCGGTTGGCCTGGTCGGCGATGTGGGCCTCAGTATGCAGCAGGTAGTTGCGGCTACCGCCCAGCGTGAGCAGGAGGAGTGGCTGGCGTATGTACGCACGGAGGAGTTCAGAGCGCTGGAACGCGATAGCGCAGCTTTGAACTCTGACGCCGTGCCGATCCATCCCATGCGCCTCTGTCGCGAGATCCGCGATTTCATCGATGATGATACAACCGTCGTCGGCGACGGGGGCGATATCGTGAGCTACGGAGGAAGGATAATCAACGTTGCCAGGCCCGGCTACTGGCTCGATTCTGGTCCGATGGGGTGTCTGGGCGCGGGAACGGGCTTCGCGATGGCGGCCCAGATCGCGCGTCCCGGTTCAAAAGTGTTGATCCTGCATGGCGATGGCGCTTTCGGCCTCAACGGTATGGAGTTTGAGAGCATGGTGCGCCAGAAACTGCCCGTTGTCTCCATCATCGGCAACGATGGCGCCTGGGGACAGATCAAGCATCCCCAGAAGGCTATCGTCGGGCATACCACGGCGGCGGAGCTTGCCCCCGGCATACGCTATGACAAGATGGTCGAGGCGCTGGGAGGCTATGGCGAACTGGTCGAGCGGCCAGAGGATATCCGGCCCGCGCTCGAAAGGGCATTCGCATCCGGCAAGCCGGCCTGCGTCAATGTGCTGATTGATCCAGATAAGCCGTATGGCAGGTCGACCAGCGTGGCGGTTTGAGCCGTGCGGGGAGCGCAACTATTGGATCAGAGAATGCGTTATAAATTGTAGGGAGCCGGGCGCAATGGGAAAGCCCGGTTAAGAGGGCCTGGCATTATAGATGTTGCATTTCGCCGCATTCTGACGATATCTAAAGATAGGGCTGTTTCTTCTGCTGGCTGGTCCGGCCATGCCGGTGTATCGTCTGGTCTCAATGAGGCATGCGCGGGCATTACTGGGAAGAACGCCCGCTAGCTGACTTTTAGGGTTGACAGTTACCTGTTTCATCAGTACACTTCTCTGTGTAATATTAATATGTTATAAAGAGGCACATTGATACATAGGGGGAGTAATCGCGTATCGCGCGGTAAGGGGAGCCATTATGGAAACGCTGCGCTGTCCAAATTGTAAAGAGCCGTTGCCCGAGGATGCCAATTATTGTGCGAAGTGCGGCGAGTCGATGACATCGCCCGGGCATAAATCTGTGTTCTTTCTCGCCCGCCAGGCCGAGGAAGATACGCTCACGCTGCCAGACGCGCCATCTCAAGGTGAGGCGCTTAACGATTCTACTATCCAGGGCGAGACGCTCCAGGACTACACCATTCAGGATTACACTCTCCAGGACGAGACACTCCCGCTCCAGGATGATAGAGAGGAGACCGCCGATGGGTCCGTAGCACTCATGGTGGCGACGGAGACGCCGGCGGACGGCCAGAGCCAGACTCCCCATGATGCTGAAACTCCGCCCGAGGGAAATGAACTGCGCCTCTTTCCGGGCACGGGAGATACGCCGGAGGATCCCCTTGCTACATTGGCAACCACTCCTCATGATGAAGCTCTGCCGGGCCGGCAGGGGTATAGCCTGAACGATGAGAATTTTGATCCTTTGAGCATGCGTCATATGACGTGGCATAAGGAAGTAAGAAGTCTCACAGCCACAGCCCATACTCCGGCGCCTTTCCTGGCAAAGCCTGTACAGCCCCGGCAGGCTCCCTCGAAGATGCAACGCTGGCGGAGCAAGATCCCACCGGCCCTCTTCTTCTGGGTAAGCCTGGCGGTTATTATTGTGCTGCTGCTGGGTGGAGTCTTTGGCGTTGTCTCCACATTAGGACGCGGCCTGTTAGGTTCGGGCAACGGCAGCCTCGCCTTGACGGTGACGCCCAATAGCATTGCGGTGGGTGCAACCGTAACTTTGCGCGGCGTGAACTTCACCCCTCATGGTCGTATTGGCCTGACGCGCGATACGGCTATTCCCGTCGTGGATACCAGCGGGGCAGTTGTCACACAGGCCGACGGCAGCGGCAATTTTACCGATACGGTTGTTGTGACGCAGGATTGGGAGGCCGGGCCACATACGATCTATGCCGAGGACGCTGCTTCGCATAAAATCGCCTCCTTCCCTTTGATCGTAACCGGGGGCGGCGCTTTGTTGCGTCCTGCGCACCTGGAGCTTTCGGTCAAGACGCTGGATTTTGGCTCAGGCGCCCAGAACGTGAGCAGCTTTAGAGCGATCACGCTTACAAATATTGGTAGCGGGCAGATTCCCTGGCTGGCTAGCAGCAGCCAGCCCTGGATTCAGGTTGGCCCGCGCAGTGGCGCCATCGCCAGCGGGCAGGATCAGCGTGTGATTATCGCTGTGGACCGCTCCCATTTGTCGCCCGGCTCCTACAGTGGTCAGGTTACGTTCTCGTCGAATGCAGGAGTTGGCACGATAACGATAAAGATGCAGGTGACGGGATTGCCGTCGGTGCCTGCCGGAGTAGCCGTGCTCCAGGCTTCACCGCCGCTGCTGGCCTTTAGCGCTGTCGATGGCGGCTCCGCGCCGCCTGCCCAGACGATCACTGTGAGCAATCCGGGCACACAGGCGTTGCAGTGGAGAGCGACGAGCAGTCCCTCCTGGCTCTCGGTATCGCCGCAATCTGGCACGGTGGGGGCGGATAGCAGCGGAACGCTCAAGGTGGGTGTCAATACCAGCACCCTGCTGCCCGGCACCTATAATGGCACAATCACGCTCGGCGGCACAGGTTCGGGACAGGTACAGGGGAGTCCGCAGACAATCAATATCAGTGTGACCATAACGCCGGCCTGTAGCTTGCAGATCTCTCCATCGATGCTCACCTTTACGGGGGTCTATAACCAGTCCGCGCCCCCCGCGCAGTCCGTCAAATTGGGCGTCTCGCAGGGCTGCAAGTCGTCGCTCCACTGGAGCGCTTCGAGCAGCGCAAGCTGGCTCAATGTGAGCGCGGGGCAGGGCGCGACACCTGCTTCACCCGCGATTGGCATTAACACCAGCGGCCTGAATCCCGGGCACTATAGCGGCTCGGTTGTCTTTAGCTCAGCGGCGGGAACGCAGAGCGTGTTCGTGAACTTTACCCTGGGGCAGCAAGCCACACCGCTGCTTGGTACCGCGCCTTCCGCCCTGACCTTTACGGGTGTCGTTGGGCAGGGTGATCCGGGGGCGCAGGCGATACAGATCAAGAATTCGGGTGGTGGCACTCTGGCGTGGAAAGCGGCGGCTGCGACCTCGGTTGGCGGCTCATGGCTGGCGATAACGCCTGCTTCCGGGCAAGTCGGAGCGCACCAGTCTGCCTCAATAGGCGTATCGGCGGCGCTGTTGTCCGCGCTGACGCCGGGAACCTATACCGGCGCTATCACGATCAGTGGCACCGATGGTGCGGGGCATGCGGCACCTGGCAGCCCGCAGACCATCCCGGTCACTTTCGTCGTCGAGGCTGCGTGTACGTTCACAGCCGCGCCCACTGCCCTGAGCTTTACCGGAGCGGCGGGCCAGCCGGCTCCATCGGATCAGGCGATTGCTCTGACGGCAAGCGGAGCCTGCGCGCATACGTTGAACTGGTCGGCGCAGGCTGCTACTGCTGATGGCGCATCGTGGCTGAATGTGGCTCCTGCTTCGGGTACGGCCACGCTCAACAATGCTGGAACCACCGGCGCTGGCGTCAATCTGAGCGGCCTGAAGCCCGGCGTCTATCATGGCACAGTGACGATTACGGCCAGCGATAGCGCAACGCAGGCCGGCATTGGCTCGCCACAGGTGGTCAACGTTACGCTCACCGTACAGCCTCCCTGTACGCTACAGGCGCCCTCGGCATCAACGCTGAGTTTCACGGCCAGAGCGGGAGCCAACCCCGCTCCCCAGACGCTTACCCTGGCAGTGAGCGGAGCCTGCTCAGGCGCGGTGAAGGTTACTCCTTCGATAACCCTGGGATCGGGCAGCGGCTGGCTGGCCGTTTCGCCGGGGGTCGCGAACATTCAGCCAGGGGGGAGCGGCAGCTTCACCGTATCCGTGAAATCCGCAGCCCTGGCACCGGGGTCGTATAGCGGCTCGATCTCTCTGGGGGGCACCGATGGCGGCGTCGCTATCGCTGGCAGCCCGCAGACGGTGAACGTAACGCTTACCGTGACGAAGCCGCCTGCTCTCAGCGTCAGCCCCGGCTCGCTCACCATCGACGTTACAACCGGGACCCAATCCCAGCCGTTTACTGTCACGAATGCGGGGGGGAGTCCGCTAAGCTGGACGGCCAGCCTGGCAAAAGGCGATCCCCCTTTCATCTCGCTCTCATCGACGGCGGATAAAAATCTTGCTGGTGGAGCGAGCGATACCGTCAACGTCATTGCCGATGGGACCGGCGTTCAATCTGGCAGCTATAGTGCCACAGTGACGGTAACAGCCACAGATCCAGTCACCGGTGCGCCCATTAGTGGCAGCCCCGTTCAGATTCCTGTTACTATCAATGTGGCATCGCCTTCGATGCAACTCAGTTCGACGAGTTTAAGTTTTCCGACGAACGGCTCCAATCCCAACGCACAATCAATAACGGTCACGAATGGCGGAGGGGGCACTCTGACCTGGCAGGCAGGCCAGCCTTCGGCAAACTGGCTATCGGTTAGCCCGGCGAGTGGCAGCGATGGCGCGGGGGCGAGTTCTCAGCTTACCTTCA
Source organism: Ktedonobacteraceae bacterium (assembly GCA_035294325.1). Lineage (GTDB taxonomy): Bacteria > Chloroflexota > Ktedonobacteria > Ktedonobacterales > Ktedonobacteraceae > DATGLE01. The sequence continues at coordinate 5,992 of DATGLE010000183.1, forward strand.
CAGTAGATCCGGCAGGGCTGTCGGCAGGGGATCATACGGCGACGGTAGTCATTTCGCCTTCCGCCGGTAATCCAGTCACAGTGACGGTGACATTCACCGTCACTGCGCCACCGCCACCGCCTTCGATGCAGCTCAGTGCGACGAGCTTAAGTTTTCCGGCAGGCGGCTCCAATCCTGATGTACAACCGGTAACGCTCACAAATAGTGGTGGTGGGACATTGACCTGGCAGGTGGGCCAGCCCTCAGAAAGCTGGCTATCGGTTAGCCCGGCGAGTGGCAGCGATGACGCGGGGGCAAGCTCGCAGCTCACTTTCGCGGTAGAGCCGACGGGACTGTCACCGGGAACTTATACGGCAACGGTGACGATTACGCCTTCCACTGGCAAGGCAGCGACGGTGACGGTGACGCTCACCGTCACCAATCCTTCGCCACAGCCGTCCCCCTCGCCTTCTCCGTCCCCTTCTCCCTCTCCATCACCCTCTCCGTCGCCGTCCCCTTCTCCCTCGCCCTCTCCATCACCCTCCCCGTCTCCCTCGCCCTCGCCAACATCTACACCTGATCCGACACCCACGCCTCCTCCACCTGCGATGCAACTCAGTGCGACAAGCTTAAGCTTCCCGGCGAGCGGTTCCAATCCTGATGTGCAATCGATAATGGTCACGAATGGCGGTGGCGGAACGTTGACGTGGCAGGTAGGTCCGCCGTCGGAAAAATGGCTCGTGGCATGGCCGCTCGCGGGCAGCGCTGGCGCAGGGCAAAGCAAGCCCCTTACTTTTACGGTGGTTCCGAAAGGACTGCCGCCGGGAACCTATGTGGCGAATGATGCGATTATACCCTCCGTTGGCAATCCGGTCACGATCACGGTTACGCTCACTGTAGCCGCACCCACGCCAACGCCAACGCCATCGCCATCGCCATCCCCAACTTCTTCATCTTCGGCGACACCTTCATCGACAGGAACACCTACAGGAACGCCGACGACAGGCGCTATAAAATGGCTTCTGACGTGAGTAGTCGCTTCGCCTTTGCAATCTGTTCTGCGTCGTGCTGCCAGTCCTCCTTGTGGTCGTCCCCGGTCTTTATCGGCGTCTCCAGGATGACCGCCGCATGATCGAGGCGGGGATCGCTCAGCAGCGCGCGCAATCCCTCCTTGCCGATAATGCCCTCGCCCAGTCGTGTATGCACATCGCGATGGCTTCCCAGAGCCTTTGCTGTATCGTTGAGATGGATCACTTTCAGGCGCTCCAGCCCGACGCTTTGCGCAAAATGATGCAGGACCTGGCGGGCCGAGGCAGCACTGGAGATGTCGTGCCCGGCCCCCCAGAGATGCGCAGTGTCGAGGCAGACGCCCAGGCGTTCACGCTCGTGCGGAAACAGTGCAAGGATCGTTGCCAGTTGTTCGAAACTATGCCCAAGCGAGTCTCCCGCACCCACATCGTTTTCTAGCAGCAACAGGGGCGCGTCTGCCCGCTGCGTATCGCGCAAGATCCGCTCGATGCCCTGAGCGATGCGCGCAATGCCTGCCTCAACGCCGGACCCACGATGGCTGCCAGTATGAAATACAACAAACTGTGCGCCCAGTTGCGTGCCTCGCTGCATCGTCCAGGTCAACAGAGTGACCGATTTCTCCCAGATAAGATCATCGGGCGAGGCCAGGTTAATCAGATATGGAGCATGCAATACAACCGGAACGAGGTTATAGGTATGCGTGGCCTCGACAAAGGCCGCGCAGCCCCTCGGATCGTCTCGCGGTGGACGCCAGCCTGTCGGATTGCTGGCGAAGATCTGGATTGCCTCACAACCGATATCATGCGCGATGGCAGCGGCTTTGACCATCTTTGAGTTCGTGGGCATGTGACGGCCAATGCGCATTAAAGCTCCTCCTCGCCAGTCAATCGGTTTTGGGCGCCGGTATGCGGTTCCCGGCTGGCCGCTCCTTGCCCGCCTGGGTCAACATAGGGGAGTTGTTCAAGGCTGGTGAGGCCGAACTGTTGCAGAAACTCGGTAGTGGTGGCGAAAAGGGCCGGGCGCCCTATAGTCTGTGCGCGCCCGATCTCGGCTACCAGACCATGCTGGATAAGGCTTGCCAGAGCGCGGTCACTGTTGACCCCGCGCGTCGCCTCGATCTGGCTGCGTGTCACCGGCTGGCGGTAGGCGATGACTGCCAGCGTTTCCAGTGCTGCGGGGGTCAGTCGCGCGGTCATCGGCAGGCCAAGCAGAGCCGCTACATAGCGCGCGTTTTCCGGCGCGGTGACAAGCTGAACCTGCTCGCCCAGGCGCTGGAGGCGTACTCCGCGCTCCTGGCTCACCAGATCCTGCTCCAGTGTTTGCAGGCCACGTTGTAACTGAGCATTATCGATATCGAGCAGCTTGCGCAGTTCGGTATAGTCCAGGGGGCGCCCGGAGACGAAGAGCAGGCTCTCGATGGCCGCCGCGAGCTTCCTGGCGGCTGCCTGGCTATCCTGTTGAACGTCGAGAATATCCTGTTCCATAATAGGGGGAGTATAGCATAAAGAGGTGAAGGAAGGAATAGCTTGCCTGTGCATAGCGGCGCGATGATGCTCTTTAGAAGGTGTCCGAGGCTCAGTGCTCTCGCCGGTCGTGGATGCGGCTCCGCCGCACCCGGGGATCTCCAGGATGGGGTGGGCCAATGCGCGCTGCGCATTGGCCCACCCCATCCTGGAGATCCGACGAGCGCCGCAGGCGCGAGGTGGCGCCGGGGCTGGCAATCAGATCCATTCTTAACTTTTACATGCGAGAATGATTGCGCTCGAAGTGCTCGGTTTAAAAAAAGGTAAAGAGCATCATTGCGCCGCTATGCAGATGAGTCGAGCGGCGGCAAGGGAATGGTGAGGGGGTGGGGTGAGCCGCAGGAGGCGCGCACAACCAGGCTGGCGGGCAGATAGATGCGCGGCGGCTTCTCCTCGTCTATGTGCGATCCCCGCCCGGTGGAATCTGCGGAGTATCGCCAGCGATTCTCATAGGCGGGAAAGCGTGGTTTCTCAAGCAAAGAGAGCAGGAGCTCGATGCTGCGCTGGCCCATTTCGTAGAAGGGCTGCCTGATGGTTGTCAATTCCGGGCGTATATCGATATGCGCGGTTGTCGAAGCCAGGTCATCGAAGCCAACCAGCGCGACATCATGGGGGATGTGGATGCCATTCTCCTCAGCGGCGGCGAGCACGCCATAGGCTGTCTGATCGTTAGCGGCGAAGATGGCGGTGGGACGCCGCTCCGGGGGCATGGAGAAGAGTATTCTGGCGCAGGCGCGCCCGCCCGTCGGCGCGAAATTGCCTTCTAGTACAAGATCGGGCAGGAGGGGCAGGCCGGCATCCTGTAATGCCTGGCAATAGCCTTCGTAGCGTTCGTGCGAGCAAAGAAGTTGCATCGGTCCTTGAATATGCGCGATACGCCTGTGTCCAAGCTGGATGAGATGGCGCGTCGCGGCATAGCCCGCGGCTTTATTATCGATGCCAACCCAGGGCACGTTGGGTGGAGGATCCTGGTCATCGATCACCACTACGGGGAAGTCCTGGCGATGCAGGCGCGCAAGATGCTGGGGTGGTTGCGCGGAATAGATCGCGAGCAGGCCGGCGGTCAGTTTCGTCGCCAGGATACGGTCGATAATGTCGACATGGTTGTTTCTGCGAATCCTGTCGTTGATGCTGTAAGTGACCAGTTCGTAGTCGGTTTCACCGATGACTTCTGCCACTCCGTTCATTATATCAGGGATGAGCGGCCATGCAAACGAAGGGATCAGCACACCGATAAGCCGGCTGCGTCCTCCCGCCAGGCCAGATGCGGCGATGCTGCGGATGAAGCCCTGCTCCTCGACAATACGCAGAATACGGTCTCGTGTAGCTGGATCCACATCGGGTTTATGGTTTAAAACACGCGAGACTGTGGCCTTTGACACACCTGCCAGGCGCGCAATATCATCTATGGTAGGTCTCCCTGACATGTACCTCCCTCCGTTTCGCGTGTTCGCTCACGTGCTGGTGGCGCTTCAGATATGAGGCCGGGCGCAGAAGAATCATCCTTTCACGTGCTATTGTATGCGAACTTTTGTGCAAGTGCAAGAGCTAACCGGGCTTTGACATCTGGCCCCTGTGTGTCCTACTATTTTTATTGAACAGAAGCACTACTAACTGGCGCTGTGCCAGGGAGAACCAGAATGAACGATAAACAGACGCTCTCGATAGGGTCCGGGCGATTTCCGTCCTGGAGGATATGGCTCAAGACGAGCCGCCCTTTTTCGTTGACCGCCACGGTCAGCCCGATCCTGGTAGGGACGGCCATTGCTGGCTACGAAGGCGCATTTCATCTCCTGAACTTTGTGATTACTCTCTTTTCGTGTCTCTTTCTACAAATTGGCACAAATTACTTTAACGAATATTATGACTATCGCTATGGCCTGGATCATGCCGGATCGCTGGGTTCGTCAACCGTCATCTTTCGTGGAGAGATGACAGCCGGTCAGGTGCTCGGCGGCGGTATTGCCTGCTTCGTGCTGGCGGCGCTGCTCGGCCTGGCGCTGGCTTATATCGTCGGGCCAGCGATTCTCCTCTTTGGTGTTGCTGGTATGGCTATTGCCTACTTCTACAGCGCGCGGCCATTCAAATTTGCCAGCCGGGGACTCGGCGATCTGCTGGTCTATATCGCGATGGGCTTCCTGATGACATGGGGAGCCTGCTACGTGCAGATCCCGCACTGGTCCTGGCGCGCCTTTGCCGCCAGCATTCCTGTAGGCTTTCTGGTAACGGCGATTCTCAATATGAATAATGTGCGCGACTACCAGGATGATCTGGCGGTGAATAAGAAAACGCTGCCTGTGCGCTTCGGGGTGAAGTTCGGGCAGCGCTTTCATGCGGCTCTACTGATGGGCAGCTACGCTGCGGTCACGCTCTGCGTCCTGGTCGGGCTTCTGCCACTCTACAGCCTGGCGGTCTGGATTACCTTCCCTCTGGCATTTAACAATGTGCGCGCTGTACTGTCGGCAACTGATCGGCGCGTCTTTATGGTTGGCATCAAGCGCACCTCGCTCCTGCACCTGCAATTCGCCGTTGTGTTCTCGCTGGCGATTGTGATAGCCACGCTCGTTACCAGGCTCACATGACACCTCCCTCGCTCGTGCCTGCGACGCTCGCCTTATAGAGAACGTGATGCGGAAAATGTGCAGAGGGCATTTTCCGCATCACATTCTCTATTCCTGGTGCGGCGGAGCCGGGCGAAGGACCGGCGTGGAAAAGCGGGGCCGCTGAGCATCAGTTGGCGTCATCGAGACAGGCCCCAGCGCTCGCGTACACGCCGCTCAAGCGGGCTAAAGATCAACCCGTCGATACTGATGCCGATAACGATGATGATGAGCATGACGGCGAAAACCTGCGCGGTATCGTTGAGGTCGCGCCCGTTTTCCAATAGCGTTCCCAGGCTCAACGTCTGGTAGAGCAGCTCGGCGGCCATGAGCGAGCGCCAGGCGAAGGACCATCCCTGCTTGAGACCGGTGAGGATGGAGGGCAGTGCCGCCGGCAGGATAACCTGTGTTGACAGGGCAATCCCGCGCGCACCCATGTTGCGCGCGGCTTTGAGGTAGAGCGGCGGCGTATTCTTCACGCCGGCATCCACGCCGAGCGTAATCGAGAAGAGCGCGCCCATCACCACGACAAAGATCATCGCCTGCTCGGTTAGCCCGAGCCAGAGCAGTGCAAGCGGGATCCAGCATACGCTGGGTAACGCCTGTAGCCCCAGGATCAACGAGCCGAGCGTCTCGTCGATGATGCGGTTGCGTCCGATCACCAGGCCGAGCGTTACGCCTGCGATCAGCGATATCCCGTAGCCAGACACAAGACGGCGCAGGCTCACGAGGATCGCGATAATAAACGAACCACTCGCGAATCCGCTGGCGAGGGTGCTGCCTACAGTCGTCGGGCCGGGCAGGAGATAGGAAGGCCAGATACCGCTGCGCGCCAGCCCCTCCCATATCAGCAGCAGGATCACATAGAATGCGACTATGCGCAGCGTTCTGGCCCACGACCAGCCGCCCGCGTTTTGGGCCGTTACGTTAAGTGTGCGCGCCATTCTCATCCTCCTGTTCCTGGCTCTCCATTGAGCCGCGCAGCACGGTCAAAATCTCCGCTGCCTTGTCGACAAGGAAATGGTTTTCCAGCGAGCGCGGACGTGGCAGATCGATGCGGAATTCGCGCACAATACGGCCTGGGCGCGGCGAAAAGACCACCACACGATCCCCCAGCGCCACGGCCTCGCGCACATTGTGGGTGACGAAGATCACCGTCTTGCGCGTCGCTGCCCAGATCGACTCCAGTTCCGCGTGCAGGCGGTCACGCGTCAGGGCATCCAGCGCGCCGAAGGGTTCGTCCATCAGCAGAACGGCGGGATCGATTGCCAGCGCGCGGGCAATGGCGACACGCTGGCGCATGCCGCCCGAGAGCTGGTGAGTGAAGCTGCGCTCAAAGCCTTTCAGATGCACCAGTTCGATGAACTTACGTGCGATGTCCGCGCGCTGAGCCGCCGGAATGCCGATCTGGCGCAGGCCAAACTCGACATTGCGCTGCACATCGAGCCAGGGGAAGAGCGCGGCTTCCTGAAATAGCAGCACGCGGTCTGTGCCAGGGCCGCTCACCTCTTTCCCGTTTGCCTGCACTGTGCCGCTGCTGGCCTCTTCCAGTCCGGCGATGATGCTGAGCAGCGTTGATTTGCCGCAGCCACTGGGGCCGAGGAAGCAGACGAACTCGCCCGGGGCAATCCCCAGATCTATCGTTCGCAGCGCTTCGACCACGCGACCATGACTGATAAAGGTCTTGCTGACGCCATCGATGCGGAGTGCGATGCCCGCTCCTGGCGCCGGCTGCCCGGCATGCTGTTTATAAAGGAGTGTTTGCTGGCGCATAGCTGGCTCTGGCCTTCCTTTCTCTATCAACTGGCTACCCGGGGCAGCCCTTTGGCGGAAAGCACCGCGTTGAGGGGCGCCAGATCGATGAGGCCGCTCAGGTCCGGTTTGCTGGCACCCAGGAAGCCCAGAGAATACGCGCTGTCGGATGCCTCAAGGATCGTTTGCGCAAGCGGGTCGTAGGTAATATCAAGATCATTAAAAGCGGCATTCAGGACGGCATTCGACAGCTCCTTGCCGGTCATGCGCTTGAGTTCGCTATTGATGATCGTTCTGGCACTGGCAGGGTTGCTCTTGATATACTGAACAGTATCTACGTCAGCCTGCAAGAATCTGCCAACCAGATCGGGATGCTGATCGAGAAACTTCTTGCTCACGATGACAGTGGTCGTGGAGAACTGGTGATCGGGCCACAGGGAACGCTCATCGAGGAAGATCCGCCCTTGATCCTCAACGACGAGCCGCGACGCCCAGGGTTCGGGGACCCAGGCCCCATCGATCTGGCCTTGCCTGAACATCGTCAGGATATCAGCATTCTGCGCCGGGATAACCTGGACCGTGCCGCCCTTATCGGCTGGTTTCAGGCCGTTTTGCTGTAAGTAGTGACGCAGCGAGACATCTTGAGTGCCGCCGAGCTGGGGATCGGCAATCTTTTTGCCGTTCAGGTCTCTGGCGCTCTGAATGTGTGCGCCGGGTCGCACGACAAAGAGCACGCCCCCACTTGAGGCGCCTGCGATGATGCGCAGCGCCGCACCGTTACTCTTGACATAGCCGTTGACCGCCGGGTTGGGGCCGACAAAGCCGATATCGATATCGCCGGCAAAGAGCGCTTCGATCTCCGCAGGACCGGCATTGAAGGTCTTGATATCCAGCGCGACATCGGGGCCAAGCGCCTGCTTGAAGGCGTTGCGCGCTACTCCGACAATGGCTACAGCGTGCGTCATATTAGGAAAATAACCGAGATGTACTGTTACTTTGTTGCTGTTGCTATTGCTGGAGGTCGCATTGCTGCCACATGCGGCGCAGACGAAGCTAAAGAGCGTAAGCAAGGCTATGAGCGATAAGCAACGTTTAAAGAACTGCTTCAACATCCATCTCTCCTTTTGTATGGAAAAAAGTCCTGATTCGTGTATCCGCTGCGATAATTCGGCCTGCCACTGCCTTAATAGAAACACTACCATACTCCTGACATTCTTTCAAGTTATTTTAATAATTACTTTTGATTATGATATGAATTGTGGTTATTTTAACCATTCGATATGGTTATTATACATGCAGAGATGTTTTAGCTCTGGGATGCAGAAGTTCGGAGCGGCTGGCCTGGCCTTCCTGCTGCCCGGAGAATACGGCCAGCCAGTTTTGACATGCTTCGCATGCGCGGATGGAACAGGATATTCCGTCATCAGGGAGGAAAGAGTGCAGAGGGAGCCAGCGAGCCTGGCAATGTCTTCTAATGAAGGGCAGGCTCGCTGACTTGCGGGGAACCCGGGACACGGGAGGTGTTATGCAATCGCAATCAGCTCAGGCATTCTCCTCCGCCGGCGCACTGGCAGCGGGACGTTGGGAAAACAGAGCCTTTTTCCTCTCTTCCTTGCTCTTACCGAAGCGCAGGTAAAGAGAAGGGACGATGAACAGGTTGAGTATCGTCGAAGTAACCAGGCCGCCCAGAATGACTATTGCCATCGGGTGTTCGATCTCATGGCCGGGGATAGCGCCGGAGATCGCCAGCGGCACCAGGGCAAGGCCCGCCGCCAGCGCCGTCATCAAGATCGGGGCCAGCCGCTCCTGCGCCCCACGCAGGACGAGTCCCGGCCCGAAGGGTTCGCCTTCTTCACGCTCCAGATGCTGGCAATGGTTAATCAGCATGATGCCATTGCGCGACGCAATTCCAAACACCGTGAAGAAGCCGACGAGCGAGCCGAGCGAGAGAATCCCGCCTGTTGCAAACGCTGCCAGTACGCCGCCAACCAGGGCCGATGGCAAGGTAAAAAAGGCCAGAAATGCCAGCCGCCAGTTCCCGAAGGCCATCTGTAGGATGAGCAGGACTCCGAGCGCAGCAGCAATTCCGAAAAGCAACAGGCGGTTCTGGGCAGCCTGTCGTTCCTCATATTCTCCCAGTACCTCGGCATGGTATCCCAGCGGAAAGTTCATTGCTTGCAGGCGCTGCTTGACATCGCGCACCACCGCACCCAGGTCGCGTCCGCGAGCGTTGAGGCTTACATCGATGCGCCGCGAATTGTGTTCGCGCTCGATCAAATTCGGAGTTGGCAGAATACGCACATCGGCGACATCTCCCAGGCGTACCGTGCCTCCGTTGGGCGTGCTGATAAGCAGATTACGGATACTATCCGGGTTGGAGCGCGTATTGGGCGTGCCCCACACCATCACGTCATATACCTTGCCATCCCGGTGAATATCGCTGACCTCCTGGCCGGCAACCAGGGTGCCCGCCGCCCGGCGTACATCGCCCGGCTTGAGTCCGTAGCGCTGCGCTCTGGCAAGATCCACCTTGACCTGCACATGCGGCACGTCTACCTGGAGTTCCTTATGGACATCAGCGGCTCCGTCGACCCGGGCAAGTGTTTGCCTCACCTCCTCCGCCTTGTTGCGTAACACATCCAGATCCGGGCCATAGATGCGCACAACGACATCATCGCTCGACCCTACCAGTACCTCATCGATGCGCTCATTCAGATAGGTTTGTACATCCCTGAAGAGGCCAGGCGTGCCATCCGCGACCTCCCGGATGGCGGAGACCGTCTTGTCGTAGTCGGCATCAGGATCAATGCTGATCCAGTTCTCGGCGAAATTGATGCCAGACACCTCTTCCCCCTGCACAGCGCGCCCGATATGGGAGCCGAAAGTGCGCACCCCTGGGATGGCGCGCAGCTGGCGACTGGCTTGCGTTGTAATACGCACGACCTCATCGTGCGTTGTACCCGGCATCGTCACCCAGTGCATCAGGAAATCCCTTTCCTTGAAGGAAGGAAATAGCGATTCCCCGAGGAATGGCACTATCGCGAGACCTATCAGCACGATGACAACCACAGAGGCAAACGCCGGATAGGGGGTGCGAATGATACGGCCCAGCAGGGCGCTGTAGCCGCGCTGCAACCAGCGCAGCAGCGGCGACTCGCGCCGTTCGAGGGGGGCACGGCGCAGGAGCAGCAGGCACAGTGCCGGCGTAATGGTCAGCGCTACCGCCATCGATGCCAGCAGGGCCAGCGCATAGGAGAGGGCCAGGGGTTGGAAGAACGAGCCGGACACGCCTTGTAGAAAGAAGACCGGCAGCAGGACGATCACATCGATCAACACTGCATGGACGATGGCGCTGCGTACCTCAAGAGAGGCTCCTAGAATGACACTGGCCGTCGAACGGTTGCCGCCCTCCCGGCGCTGCTGGCGCAGCCGTCGCACGATGTTCTCGACATCGATGATCGCGTCATCGACAACACCGCCGACGGCAATCACCAGCCCGGCCAGTACCATCGTGTTGATCGTTGCCCCGCGCATGTAGAGCGTGAGGCCCGCCGCCACCAGTGATAAAGGGATCGCCACCAGGCTAATCAGCGCGGTCCGCCACTCGAAAAGGAAGGCGCCAAGAACCAGCACCACCAGCAAACAGGAGATGAGCAGCGCATTGGTAAGATTCCCGATAGCCATCTCGATAAAGCTGGCGGGCCGGAAAATGTTGGCTTCGATCTGAACGCCGGGAAGACCGGGGCGCATCTCCTCAAGCGCTTTGTCGAGACCCTGCGTCACCTCCAGCGTATTAGCCCAGGGAAACTTCTCAACGACGAGCAGGAGACCGGAATGGTCGTTAATCACGGCGTCTCCGATCAGCGGCTGGTGATCCCATACCACCTGGCCCAGATCACCCAGCGTCAATGGGGAGCCGTCGCCCTTTTTTCGGTCATGGACAGGCACGCGCGCCAGATCCTCCGGCCCGATGACCGGTAAGACATGCTGGACCTCCAGCCTTTGATTTGGGGTGTCGATCAACCCGCCTACCCGGCTCTTCGCTGCATTCGTATACCTCAATAATCCGAAGTCAAGGGCATCGGAAGTGACCTCCTGCACTTCATCGAGCGGAACATGGTACGTTTGCAGTTTTTGGGGATCGACCTGTACCTGCAACTGCTTAAAGCGGTCTCCCCATATAACCACATTTGCCACGCCCGGAACTGCCATCAGGCGCCACCGGACCGTCCAGTAGGCAATCATCGACAGATCCGTCAGGGAATATTGGTCCGAGGTCAGCCCGATCTTCATGACGCGGCTCGTTGCCGAGAGGGGCTGGAGCATCCAGGGCAGGCCCGCCCAGGATGGCAGAGTACGCGTCGCTACGGCGAGGCGCTCCTGCACCAGTTGTCGCGCCCGCAAGATATCGGTTCCCGGCTTGAAGATGAGCAAGATTGCCGATAGCCCCGGCACCGACTTGGAGCGCATGGTGTCAAGCTCCGGGGTGCTGCTGAGCGCATCTTCCAGCGGGATAGTGACCAGGGATTCCACCTCGGAGGTGGACATTCCCAGCGCCTCCGTTTGAATTTGTACATACGGCGGCGCGAATTCGGGAAAGACATCAACCGGGGTGGTGCGAAGCTGCTGCGTGCCGAAGATCATCAGCACTGCCCCCAGAGCGACCACCAGGTAACGAAAGCGTAAGCTCGTTCCCACAATCCAACGCATCATGGCTCACGACCTCCTTTGCGCTCATTCCCCAACGCCGAACTCGGTCCCGTACAACTCTGGAACCCCAACCGTCACAATTGCGGTGCCAGAGGGCGGACCCTGCGACAGAACCGCCAGGTCGCCATCGATGAAGTCGATAGTGATCGTATCTCGCACGTAGGTAAGCGGTTCGGGATTCGTATATACCCAGGTTTCACCATGCAGGTCGTAGAGCACCGCAGAGTAGGAGACAACTTTGCGGTGCTGCCCGCGAATCTGAACATCACGAACAGGTATTGTCTCGACGCCAATACGTCTGGCGGCATCAGCGGTCAATATCACGCGGTTGAGATCTGTGCCCTTCACAGGCTCGACCCGGGCAGGGGCTGTGTTCTCTTGCTGGCTTACCGGGCCTGCTGGCGCCTGCGCGCATGCTGACAGTAGAAGGAAGGCGATGATCGTCGCGATACCGATCATTCGTTGATTAAAGTACCACATCTAGCTCTCTCCTCATCTTGTCTGGCGCAGGACTCGCGTCCTGCGAAAACCCGAACCACCAGTACAGGGCAGGTAAAACAAACAGGCTGAGCAGCGTCGAAGTGACCAGGCCGCCCAGAATGACAATCGCCATCGGGTGCGCTATCTCATGCCCGGGGATAGCGCCGGAGATCGCCAGCGGCGCCAGGACCAGGCTAACAGCCAGCGCCGTCATCAGAATCGGGGCCAGGCGCTCCCGCGCTCCACGCAGGACCAGCCCCGGCCCGCGTGGTTCGCCTTCCTCGCGCTCCAAACGCTGGTAGTGCTTGATCTGCATAATGCTGTTGCGCACCGCAAGCCCGAACACGGCCAGCAGCCCGGTGAGCGCAGCGAGCGAGATCCCATCGCCGAGCGCAAGTGCCGCCAGCGCCCCGCCGGCCAGTGCCAGCGGCAAGGTAAAGAAGGCCAGCAGCGCCAGCCGCCAGCTTGTGAAAGCAGCTTGCAGCAGGAGGAAGATCCCCAGTGCAGCAGCAAGGCCGAAGGCCAGCAGGCGCCATTGGCCGGCCTGCCTCTCCTGATACTCCCCAAGCACCTGCGCACGATATTCGAGTGGGAACGTGATTCCTGCGAGGCGCTGCTGTATGTCGCGCACTACCGCGTCGGGATCGCGCCCCTGGACGTTGAGGCTCACATCGACGCGCCGTGTGACGGTATCGTGGCGGATAAGATTTGGCGTCGGCGCGATACGCACATCAGCGACATCCCCCAGACGTACCGTGCCACCATCGGGCGTGTCGATGAGCAGTTCGCGGATACTGGTCAGGCTATGACGTGTCTGGGGCGTGCCCCACACCACCACCTGGAAGACTTTCTGTTCCTCAAAGAGGCTCCCGGCCTCAATACCTGCAACCAGGGTAGATGCAGCACGACGCACATCGCCCGGTTTGAGTCCGTAGCGCTGCGCCCTGGCAAGATCCACCTGGATATCGATCTGTGGCTGCTCAATCTGGGAATCGGTATGCACATCCGCGGTCCCCTCGATCCGCGCGAGAGCCTGCTGCACCTCCAGGGCTTTGCTGTGCAGGATCTTGAGGTCGGGACCCGAGATGCGCACGACGATATCGCTGCTCGATCCTGTCAGCACCTGCCTGGTCTTCTCTTTCAGGTAAGTCTGCACTTCACTTCTCAAACCTGGATAGCCAGCAACGACCTTGCGGATAGCGGCCACCGTCGCATTATAGTTGGCTGCCGGGTCGATACTGACCGTGAGTTGAGCGGAATTAACATCGACCACCTGGTCTCCCAGCACAGCGCGCCCGATATTAGCCGCGACGTTACGCACACCAGCAATGGACCGCAGTTCGCGGCTGGCACGCGTGGTGATGCGCGTCATTTCTGGGTACGACATGCCGGGCGGGCCTTCCCACTGGATCAGAACATCCGGCTCCTTAAAGGAAGGGAGCAGCGGTTCTCCGAGCGAAGGCAGTGCCGTGAGGCCAGCCAGCGCGACGACGCCGGTAGCAAAGACACCGATTGCGAGAAATATCCGCCGGGGTCGTCTCGTGCGTCTATTTCCGTTCTGCACTGGAGCCTGGTTTGCTGCATGTGGAGCGCGGATGATGCGTCCCAGCATTGCGCTATAGCCGCGCTGCAACCAGTTGAGTAGCGGGGATTCGCGCCGTTCGAGCGGGGTGCGGTTCAGCAGCAAAAGGCATAGTACCGGCGTGATGGTCAGCGCCACCGCCATCGACGCCAGCAGGGCCAGCGCATAGGAGAGAACCAGAGGTTGGAAGAACGAGCCGAACACACCTTGCAACAGGAAGAGCGGCAGCAAGGCAAGCAGGATAATCAGCATTGCGTAGCTCATGGCGCCACGCATTTCGAGCGATGCCTTGAGGATAATGCTGGCCGCTGGCTGCTCGCTGCCCTCCTGCCGCTCCTGGTGCAGCCGCCGCACGACGTTCTCTACATCGATAATGGCATCGTCGATGACGACGCCGACAGCGACAATGATCCCGGCCAGCACCATCAGATTGATAGTCGCTCCTAGCAGGTAGAGCGCGAGGCCCGCCGCCAGCAGGGACAGCGGGATCGCTACCAGGCTAATCAGCGCGGTCCGCCAGGAGAAGAGAAAGAGATAGAGCGCCAGTGCGACGAGGAGAAAGCCGATGAACAGGGCATTGGTAAGATTTCCAACGGCCATTTCGATGAAGCTGGCGGGCCGGAAGATGCTCGTATCAACCTGTATCCCGGAGAGACCGGGCCGCAGTTCATCGAGCTTTGCTTCGATACCCTGCGTCACTTCCAGCGTATTAGCCCCGGGCGCTTTCTCGATGACGAGCAGCAGGCCGGGGTCGATGTTGAGGACGTTATCTCCGATGAGGGGCTGATGGTCTTCCACCACTGTCGCCACGTCGCTCAGACGCAGCGATGTGCCCTCGATATTCACCTGGGCGAGATCTTTCGGTGAAGAGATGGGCAGGACATGCCGTACCTCGAGCCGTTGTTGAGGACTATCGATCCAGCCGCCGCTGCCAGGCGTCGAGGCGTTCAAGAAGCTCAGCGGGGACACCCACAAAGCGTTGCCGGTAGTAGCAACGATTTGATCGAGCGTGACATGGTGGGCGCGCAACTTTGCCGGATCGACTTGCACCTGCAACTGCCGATCCCGCATGCCCCAGATCGACACGTTCGCTACACCGGGTACGGACAACAGGGCGGGGCGAATGGTCCAACGGGCGAGCACTGACATCTGTAGCGGGGACACCTGCTTTGAGGATAACCCGACCATCATGACGCGACTCGTTGCCGAGAGGGGCTGGAGGATAACAGGCGGTTGCGCCACGTTGGGCAGCGCATACGCCAGACCCAGGCGCTCGCTCACCAGCTGCCGGGCTTGCATGATATCGGTGCCAGGTTGGAAGTAGAGGGTGATCGACGACAGCCCGGGTACCGACGTGGAGCGGATGGATTGTAACCACGGCGTCCCGTTCAGCAACTCCTCCTGGTTGAGGGTAATCAATTCTTCCACTTCGGAGGCCGAGAGTCCGAGGGCCTCGGTCTGCACCTGCACATATGGCGGCGCGAACTCGGGCAAGGCATCTACCGGCATGGTGCGTAGCTGGTTGATGCCAATGAGGATCATCGCCACAGCGAGCGCAATCACGACGAGCCGGAACCTCATGCTCCATTCAATGATCCAACGCATCATGGCATGAGACCTCCTGTAACAGTTGATTCCACAACATTGAATGAACTCCTTTGCTTTTTGCTCCTCCATGCCGATAAGAGTGTGTCTGATCCCTGGCACCATCGCCTGCTCACGCCTGCGGCGCTCGCCTTTATAGCTATTGTGTGGAAACATGCGCGCAGCACATGTTTCCACACAATAGCTGCTCCTTGCGCGGCGCGGCCGCGTGAGCACCCGGCAATGGGCACGAGGAGGATGTTGAGAATCAGATGCCCTCTAAGGATAGGTCTGATGCTCAGTGCACCGGCCGGGCGCTGGTGCTGGCGATCAGACACATTCTAAATACCGAGGGAGCACCGCGACAAAAACCTACAATACGATTAAGAAGAGCCGAACTGGACTTTAGATAAAACAGAAGTGGTGTTTTCAGGATCTCTTCTAGTATTCAGGATCAAGCGGAGAAAAGCCTATCCTCATCAGGGGTGTTCTTCTTCCCTCTTTGGGAGAGGGGGGAACCTGCTCAAAAGGAGAGGCAGGAGGAGGTTTTCTCAAGGCTCATTGCCCTCTTCCACAGCAGAGCCAGATGGATTGGGGATGGGAAAGCGGACGCGAAGACACGTTCCCTGTGCCGGGGCGCTCTCAATGGCACAGGTGCCACCCAGCGAGGCCGCCCGCTCCTGGATTGACTTGAGCCCAAAGTGGCCGGGATATGGCAGGGTCGGATCAAATCCTTCCCCATCATCGCATATTTCCAGGATCAAATCTTCGCCCTGCCTGCTCAGGTGGAGGAGAACGGTGCGGGCATGGGCGTGCTTGATAATATTGTGCAAAGCTTCCCGGGCGATACGATAGCATGCCTGTTTGCGTTCCAGAGAGAGGTCCGGTTCCTCGCATAATTGTACATCAACCGAGAGTTTGTAGCGGGCGCGCAGGATGGATGCCTGCCTGTCCAGCGCGGCCACGACTCCTTCGGTGGCGATGGATTCGGGCTGTAGCTCGAAGATCAGAGCACGCATCTCGGCCAGACCGGCCTCGGTCAGCGCGATGACGTACTCCAGCGGGGCAATCGCTTCCTTTGGATCGTCCTCAAGAGCTTCGCGGGCGGTGTGTGCTCCCAGGCTGATGCCATAAAGCGCCTGAGAGACTGAATCGTGCAGCTCGCGCGCGAGGCGCTGGCGTTCCCGCAGCACCGCCAGTTCTTGCGCCTGCTCGGCGAGCAGACGTATTTCGCTTTCCCTGCTCTTCGCCTGTTCAAGATGACGGCGCAGCAGCGCGGCCAGCAGCCCGGTCAGGATGGCTGTGATCAGGAAGACCAGCGGATCGAGCAGGTCATCCAGAACGGTGAAGGATAACGTGTCGGACAGGGGGGCCAGAAAGAAGTCAAAGGCGATACTGGCGAGCAGGGCCGCCAGAATGGCCGCATAGCGTCCTCGTGTGCTGGCTAATACAACGATGACGAGCAGGTAGGTCAGTGGGCTACTTGGAAGGCGTGGATACAGATGGGCGTTGGCAATGATAATGGTGACGAGAGCGATCCCTGTCAGGGCCAGGATGCTATCCCTCACATAGCGCTGCCATAGCGGCCCGGCTTGCTGAAAGCGGCGTTCGTCGCGCTCCGGCCTGCTCGCTCTGCCTGCTTGTGTGCTGTTCTCCTGGCCCAGTTCGCGCACAGTCTGCTGCCTCCCTCTGCGCTCAAGACCGGGGAGAAATAATGCCCAGCCGAATAGCTGTAATCACTGCCTGCGTTCGGCTCTGGACACCGAACTTGCTCAGAATATGACGGACATGAAATTTGACGGTCTCTTCGACCAGATGCAGGGCACGCGCGATCTCTTTATTCGAATGTCCTGCTGCAAGCAGGCGCAGCACATCCATTTCACGGGGAGTCAAGGGGTTTGGTTGCTCTGACATACGTAGAGCACTCAGCAGATAGGCGGAGGCTTGTGGAGAGAGCGGGATCTGCCCGGAGGCAGCGGCTTTGATAGCGGTGAGCAGATCAGCGGCGCGCGTATCCTTGAGCAGATAGCCAATCGCGCCTGCTCGAATAGCCTCGACTACCGAGGCTCGTTCCAGAACGCTGGTAAGGGCGAGTACTTCGGTCTCTGGTAATTCTTCGCGGATCGTCCGTGTCGCGGCAATCCCATCCACGACAGGCATGAGCAGATCCATGATGACGACATCGGGCCGCAGGAGCCTGGCTTGCTCAATCGCGCTGGCTCCATCTTCCGCCTCCCCCACCACCTCCAGATCCGGGTCACGAGCGAGGAACATTCGCAGTCCTTCCCGCACGACGCTGTGGTCGTCGGCAATCAGCACCCGAATCACCATCGTTGTCCTCCTTTTGCGCACTATCCTGACGGTTCGTCCAATCTCTATACGGTGGAAACAGGATCTTTTAGATTACAGTTTCCCGAAGCTCTCCCGTTCCCTTCTCGCACATCCCACCACGAATGGCAAGGAGCGAGGGGGATGTCTCTCTTGAACCCGGGCAAGTGCCTCGTGTAGCAACGTCAATGTCCAGCTCAACTCGTCCGGTCCATGATAAGAGCGCCAGGCTCAGACTCTCTCGGTAATGGGTCGCTATCGCGGGTGAGGATGCAGATCCCTGTGTTTCTTTGCCATTTTTTGCTATTATGGCAATGACAGATTTTCAGCGCTTGCCTGCTATGAAGCAGAGATGATAGAAGCCGGGAGAAGGCCATGAACTTGCAGAACTTACGCGTTTTCCTCAAGGTTGCCGAACTGGAGCATATTACACACGCCTCCGTGGAGTTGAACCTGAGCCAGCCGGCGGTAACGAAGACGATTCAGAGCCTGGAACACGAGGTGGGGCTTGAACTGATTGAGCGCCAGGGGCGGCGTATTGTGCTCACACATGCCGGACGCGTACTCCAGAGCTATGCGCGCCAGATATTCGCGCTGGAGCGAGAAATGGAGGAGGCGCTGGCGGCACTGCGGGATATCGAGGCGGGCGAGGTGACGCTGGCGGCGAATACGACGGCAGGCGTCTATCTCCTGCCGCCGATTGTAGCCCGTTTCCGCGCGCGCTATCCGCAGGTGACGCTCAACATTTCGATCATGAATTCGCAGGAAATCGTAGAAGAGACGCTGAACTGGAACCTGGATTTCGGGCTGGTGGAGCGCGAAGCTTCGCATCTGCCGCCGGGCTTGAAGGTGACGGTCTTTGCCTACGACGAACTCATCCTGGTGGTCGCGCCGGAGCATCGCTGGAACGGGGTGCTTTCGCTGCGACCAGAGGCTCTGGGCAAGGAGGAACTGATCTTGCGCGAGCAGGGAAGCGGCATTCGCGAGGTGATCGAACAGGCTTTGCTGGCCCACAACGTTATCGTGCATCCCCTGCTTACCCTGACCGATAATGAGGCGATCAAGCAGATGGTAATGAGTGGGGTGGGTGCGGCCATCGTCTCCTCGCTCTCTGTGCAGAGGGAACTGGCGAATGGCGATTTAGTGCAGGTGCCCATCGAAGGTCTCGAACTGCATCCACAACTGAGCCTCATCCAGCGCGCCGATAAGCAGTTGTCGCGCGCGGCGCAGGCTTTTTGTTCGTTCCTGCGCCCCGCGCTCGATAGAGAGGTTGACGTTGAGGACTAAATCATTTTCAGGCCAGAGATGGCAATTACCGTTGCCAGCACAGGGCGCATGAGTTTGTCGGGCATATACTTGCTCAACTTGCTGCCGATGAATACTCCGGGCAGAGAGCCGAGCAGCAGCAGTATGACCAGGTTCCAGTTGATCGTGTTGGCGATCAGGTAGCCGATAGAGCCTGCGGCCAGCAGCATGAAAGCCTGGAAAATGTCGGTCCCTACCAGATCTTTCGGGCCAAGTTTGGGGAACATGAAGGCCAGCGATACGATTATCAATGTGCCGCTGCCAACCGAGGTCAGGCCGACGAGGAAGCCGACGACGGCGCCGATCAGCGCGGTCACGATGGGGCGATAGCGCTTCTCCCAGCGGGCGCTGCCCTCACTGGCGTTCTTGCTCTCTTCCCCGGATGCTGGCCGCTTCGCGGCGTTCCTGCGCTCCAGGCGCTTCATCAGCAGCGGCTTCACCACTAATAACACTGCGACCATGAGCAGCGTGAAGCCCAGCGCACGCAGCATAAAGCCGTTAATGAAGTCGCCGTAGTGCTTGCGCAGGTATTGAACCATGCTCACACTCAACAGCGTGGCCGGCACACTGCCGCAGGCAAGCCAGAGCGCGACCTTGAAGTTCACGGTTTTCTGACGGATATGAATAATCGAGCCAACGGCTTTGGTTACGGTGGAGTAAGCAACATCGGTGCCGACTGCCCATACAGGAGGGATGCGGAAGAGAAGGATCATGATCGGCGCTAATAGCGATCCGCCGCCCATGCCCGTCAATCCAACCAGAATCCCGATCAATAAGCCCGCCAGCGAAATACGATAGTCCAACATACGACCTCCGGTAAGAATTGTTACGATCCTTTGGGAAATATATCCTCAAATCTGTTTATCGGATGAAACAATTGTTACATTTATGTATCAGAGCATACACGAAACCAGGTCAGATGTCAATGTACAGATTGTCCATTAGCCCGATCTGGTTATGATTAATATTCCTCATAGTCATATATTGAGATAATGGGAGGGACCACAGTAAAAGCGAGCGGGCAGCCGGGTATCAGATATTCTCTAGAACAGCGTCGGGGCTGTTACCAGCGGGCTGAGTTTGCGTGGAGAGCCGTCACGATGGAAGAGGTAGGGGTTGAGCAGGCCCGCTTCATCGGTTGGCGCCAGCCCGGCCTCATCAATGAAACGCGAGGGCAGGGCTTCGCCGCCGCGATAGCGCAGAATGCAGGAGAGGAAGAGCAGTTTTTGTGCGCGCGTGAAGGCGACATAGGCCAGGCGCCGTTCTTCTGCCATACCTGATGCCGCAATCGGCCCATCTTCCGCCATCGTGAAGGAGAGGCGGTGCGGGAAAATGCCTTCGGTCAGGCCCATCACGAAGACTACCGGACTCTCCAGCCCCTTTGCCTTGTGGACGGTCAGCAGGCTTACGCAGTCGCGTTTATTCTTGCGATTATCCTCCGCCTGCTCCTTGAGCTGCGTCATGGCGTGCAGGAAATGGCGGAGCGTATGGTGGCGCTGCGCGATGTGCGTCAACTCCTCAAGCTCCTCATAGCGGCCCTCAAGCTTCATCTCCTCGTCGTGTGCTGGCGTTTCGGCGTCCTCCTCCTGGTTCTCCCTGTGGCGGCTATCGTAATGATGGAGGTGCGTATCGTAGGCCAGGCGGCGGATAAGGTTGATCGCCTGTGCTGGCTGGTTGTCGCAGCCGGCCCATACACGCTGGATCAGGGCGACGAAATCTTTGATGCCGAGCTGGTATTCCGCCGGAATCATGTAGGGGTGCTCCTCGCAGAACTGGAGCAGAGGACGCCCGCCCGCGTAGGCCGCGAGTGTGGCAAAGAGCGTTGGCGTGAACCTGTGTGACGTTTTGCCGGTGCGCGCGAAATAGTCGCCGGAAGGGATATTCGCTACCACGCGGAAGGCGGCGTTCTGCTCACCGCAGTGGATGGGCGTGAAAACCTCGTCCCACTTGAGGGGCTGCGGCCCGCTGCGCGCGGCGAGATATTCCTGGTGCATGCGCACGCCGTCGATCAGCGCCAGGTAGGCCAGCATATCGCGCGTCGTCTTGCGCTTGAAAAACGACGAGCCGCCCACTGTGCGATAGGGGATGTTCGCGCGGGCCAGCGCAATTTCGAGCGAGGCGAGGTGGTGATTTGTGCGCGAGAGCACGAAGATATCGCGATATGAGAAGCGCTCCCCTGGCCCTGCGGGGACGCGCACCAGCCTGGCAATCCGCGCTGCGATACCCTGTGCCTCGCTCTCCTGGTCATCGTAGGCGGTCACGCACACCGGCGCGCCGTCCGGCTGTGTGGCACGCAGCACCTTTTCGAAGCCGGGCGTGGTGTCGTTGTGCGCGATCAGGCGGTTGGCGGCGGCGAGGATCTGCGGCGTTGAGCGATAGTTATGCTCAATGCGGTAGATCTTGCCCGTAGGATACATGCTCTGGAACGAGAGAATAGACGCCTCCGGGCTGGCGCCACGAAATTGATAGATGGCCTGGTCCGGGTCGCCCACAACCACCACGTTATGCTGCGGCGCGGCAAGATACTGGATCAGCCGGTACTGTGACGGGTTGGTGTCCTGCGTCTCGTCAACCTGAAGGTAGTGATAGCGGCCCTGCCAGGTCTTGCGGAACCTGGGGCTGCTTTCGAGCAGCGTCAGCGGTACGTAGATGAGGTCGGAGAGATCATAGCGCTGCTCTTTCTGCTTTGTCTCCTCGTAAAGCACGAAAAATTCCTGGTATCTCGCGGCCAGTTCTGGCTCGATGCCCAGGTGGGAGCGGAAGAAGGGCGCGGACTCCTTCGGCCTGACCAGGCCCTCTTTAGCGCGATCTATGGCTCTGAGCACGTCGGTGATCTCGACATCCCAGTTCATGCCGCGCGAACGATTGCTGCGCCAGGGGCGAATGATGTCTTCAGCGAGCCATTGGCGAGGATCGCCGCTGAGCAAGTGCTGGTTGAGTTCCTGCGGCGTCCATTGCAGCTTCTCGCGTAACATCTGGTGCCCCAGGCCATGAAAGGTGACGACACGCAGCGGCTTGATCTCCTTTGCCGTCAGGCCGCGCTCCCTCAATGCTCTATGCGCGCGCTTCTCCATCTCATCGGCGGCGGCGCGTGTGAAGGTCACGCAGAGGATGGTTTCGGGCGCGATACCCTCATCGGCGACGAGGCGCACGAGTCGTTGCACAAGGATGGCGGTTTTGCCGGTGCCGGCGGCGGCGATGAAGGCGGCGGGGCCGCTGGTGTGGGCGATAGCGTCCGCCTGCTGCGGATTGGGGGTAAAGAGGGTGGTCGAAGATATACGTTTTCCTGTTTGCTTTCTTGCTCCTTGAGAAACCATTCTCCAATCGCTTCCTAGCTTGTTCCATAATATCGAGTCACGGAAAAGTACTATAACACGTTGTGGCGCGGGTTGGCAATAATAGGAAAGACGGCCTCACCCGTGAGGTGTATAATGAAGCGAGTGCGTCGGAGGGCGCACCCGGGTGCGTGCAGGCAACCAGACATCGTATGTTATAATGCGGCCTGTATCCTCGATAGAAAAGATAAAGAGAAGCGCATGTTCCGAAAATTAAAGGCGATAGAGATAGCGGAGGGGGCGCTGCTGGCCGATATCGTGGTCATTTTTCAATTGTTGATCATCTACCTTCCGGTGGGCGGAGGATTTTTTCGCACGCTCAACTTTATCGTCTTCGCGATACTGGTGCTGCGGCGCGGCCTCTACGTTGGTAGCATGGGGCTGTGCGTGGCGATGTTTCTCATCGGCGTGGTGGCCGGGCCTCAATATACTATCCTGCTGCTGCTGGAGGGGCTGGGCGGGCTTTTTCTTGGCGTGACCATGCGGCATCGCTGGCGGCATATCCCCCTGCTCTTTGTGGGGATCACTGCCGGCGCCCTCACCCTCTTCGTGCTGCTCTGGCTGCTCTCGCTGGTATCAAGTTTGCCCATGAACGATTTTGTGGTCCAGTTGCGCCAGGTGTACCAGGCTGTCATGCCGGTCATCGGCCAGGTAGCGGCGAAGATTGGCCTGGGCGTGTGGTGGCGACAGAGCCTCTATCCCGCTGTGGCGTGGGTGGCAGCGCTGCTCTTCACCTACTGGGTAGCCGCGCTCTACCTTGCCATCTGGTTGATACTGTGTCCTTTTGTCACCCTCGTCTATACTGTGACCAACTTTTTTGTGCGCGTCTTCGGCTACGATGTGCGCCCATTTCCTGATGGCAAAATCAACTGGCTGCTGTGGCGCATACAGCGACGCGTGGTCAGGATAGCCGTAAGACGGCGTATGTTGAGAAAGTCCGGTGCCCGAGCATGAGTTCAACGCCGCTCATTGATATACAACAGATTAGCTATTCCTACATGCTCCCCAGGAGTGGGAAAGACGCGGCGCAATCAATCCCGGCGCTGCGCGAGGTGAGCCTCCAGGTCTGGCAGGAAGAGTACGTTGTCCTGCTCGGGCATAATGGCAGCGGGAAATCGACGCTGGCGCGCCATTGCAACGCCCTGCTGCTGCCCGATAGCGGGCGCGTGCTGGTGGCGGGCCACGATACCAGGGACGCGAAGCAGCGGCGCGCGCTTCGCGAAATGGTGGGCATGGTCTTTCAGAATCCTGATAACCAGATTATCGCCACCGTGGTAGAGGATGATGTAGCCTGGGCGCTGGCAGTGCGCGGTATGCCCGCTAAAGAGATCCGCGAGCGCGTCGACGCGGCGCTGGAGGCGGTTGGCATCAGCGACCTGCGTGAGCTGCCACCGCACAGGCTCTCCGGTGGTCAGAGGCAGCGCGTGGCGATAGCTGGCCTGCTGGCGCTGCGCCCGCAATGTATCATCACTGATGAAGCGACTTCCATGCTCGATCCGCTCTCGCGCCGGGAGATCACGCAGTTGCTTCACCAGCTCAACCGCGAATATGGCCTGACCATCGTGCAGGTCACGCATCTGCTGGAAGAGGCCGTGCTGGCGCGGCGCGTGGTGGTGATGGAGCAAGGCCGGGTCGTTCTGGAGGGGCCGCCGGCAACTGTATTCTCCGATCTCGATCTGCTGCGCAGCCTCAAACTGGCGATTCCCGAACCTATGGCCCTGGCCGAACGCCTGCGCGACGCGGGATGGCCCATCGCGCGGACGGCGCTCACCATCGATGCTATCGCGAAGGAGCTTGCACGTTGAACGAGCCAGTTATTATCGCCCGGCATCTCTCGCATACCTATCAATCGGGGCCATTGCGAAAGGCGGCTTTGATCGATGTGGACCTGGAGATTGCGCGCGGCAGTTGCGCGGCCATTATCGGCGTGACGGGTTCCGGCAAAACCACGCTGGTACAGCACTTCAATGGGCTGCTGCGCCCTACCTCCGGCAGTATCGTCGTCGATGGCATCGATGTCGGCGCGTCTGGCGCGGACCTCAAAGCGCTGCGCCAGCGCGTAGGCATGCTCTTTCAGTTTCCAGAGGCGCAGCTCTTCGCGCGCACCGTCTACGAGGATGTGGCCTTTGGCCCGCGCAGGATGGGGCTTGACCGGCGTGCGGTGCGCTCTCGTGTCATCGCTGCGCTGGAGACGGTGGGCCTGCCAAAACGCGAATACGGATCGCGCTCGCCCTTTGACCTGAGCGGGGGCCAGCAGCGGCGCATCGCACTGGCCGGTGTGCTGGCGATGCAGCCATCCATCCTGGTGCTCGATGAACCTACCGTCGGGCTTGACGCCGATGGACGCGAGGAATTTTATAGCTATCTCTGGCGCGCGCGAAAGGAACGAGGCATTACCATCATCCTCGTCTCGCACGATATGACCGAGGTTGCCGCGCTGGCCGACACGCTCTTTGTGATGCACAGCGGGCGCCTCGTCATGCAGGGGACGCCGCGCCAGATCTTCGCCGAGGGCGACCAGTTGCGCAAATGGGGCCTGGCCGTGCCGCCACTGAGCGAATTGCTCTTGCTGTTGCGCAGGCGCGGCGCAGCCATTCCTGCCACAGCGTTCACGCTCGACGAAGCATTTGAAGCGCTCCAGAACAGCGGTAGAATATCGAAAACCACTTGAAGCTATAGATGATGATGTTACGAAATATTGCACTCGGCGTCTATTATCCAGGAAATAGCCTCCTGCATCGTTTACAGGCCAGGACAAAGCTGCTACTCCTGTTCTGTGTCATTGTATGGCTAATCCTTGCCAGCCATAATCTGTGGCACTTCGCGCCCTATATCGCCGTTGTCGCGCTGATATGCGTGAGCGCGATCATTTCCGGCATCGCATTGCGCGACCTGGCGCGGCGCATGAGCATTCTGATCGCGCTGGCAATCATCAGCGTACTCTCCGGGCTGTTCCGCCTGCCCGAACCAGGCGATAGATTGCTCGCCACAATCGGCCCGCTGGTCACGACTTACTCTCTGGTGCATACAATAGCGCTGACCGGCGGCGCGGCGCTGCTGGCCTTTGTGCTGTCCTCGCTGCTGCCACTGCCGTTGCTGCGCGCTCTCTGGCGACGCGGCTGGCTCAGGGGGATCAGAGTGCTGATGGTGGCTGCGGTCCTGGCGCTGCTCATTTTTCTCTGGCTGACCGCTGGCGAGGCCCCGGCTCAGCGCTTCACGCTTGGCCCGCTCATCATGACCTATCAAAACGTATGGCTCCAGATAACCGTCTTTGTTGCCTTGCTGGCACTCTACGCGCTCTCCTTACTGCTGACAATGACGACGACGGCCGTCGCTTTGATCGAGGGGCTGACCATGTTGCTATCGCCCCTGCGCCGGCTCAAGCTTCCCGTGGACGATTTCGCGCTCATGGCGCTGATCGCGCTGCGTTTCATCCCGACGCTGATAGAGGAGATCGAGCAGCTTTTCAAAGCGCAGAGTGCGCGCGGGGCTGACCTGATGAGCGGGACGATCCGCGAGCGCTTTCAAAGCCTGGTGGGACTATTTGTACCGCTGATGCAGGGAGTGCTGCGCCGCGCCTCAGAACTGGCGACGGCGTTGGAGGCGCGCGGCTACGAGGTCGAGGGGCGTCAGACGATGCTGCACGAAACTGTTCTGCGGGCGCCGGATTATGTCGCGCTCGCGATTGTTGTCTGCCTCATCGTGGGAACGCTGCTCCTCTAAGCCGGGTCCAGGGGCGGCCGCCCCTGGCGTGGATAGGGGGAATCTGCCTGGGGGGCAGGTAATCCCCGATTTTTCCCTCCTTCTCTTTTTATGGGAACCAGCCTGGACAGGGATGCAAATTTCTTAACCTGAATCGCCACATTCCTATAAATCTCCATAATATCTTAACGGATTGTTAACCGGGTCTCACCAGTGACAGGTTAGCATATAGAGCGGGGAATAAATGTTATGGGGCGAGTATTCCTGGGGGGGAAACTCGGCCACACACATGACATTGGGCAAGGGACGAAATCGCTTGCTTTACGGGAAAGTAAAAGCTACTGCATTGGTACAGAGGGGCGTCGTGGGGGCGATGCCCCGACTCAGCACGCGGGTCCCTGCGATGGGGAACAAAAGGAGAGAAGGCCGCTAGCGGCCTTCTCTCCTTTTGTTCCCCATCTCTGGTTAAGCCGTGACTTGTAGGGGCGCTGCGAGCGCAGCGAGCAAGCCCGCGCCTCTTTCCAGGGGCGCTGCGTAATAATGTTCGTCCCTATTCCCATAGCCGTCCAAAGCCGTCACGAATCACCTGAGCAATGCCCTTGCGACGAACAGAGAGAAATTCCTGGTAGTCGAGATTCTCCCATCCCGGCGGTAATGCGTGCCAATAGCTCATTTGTGAAAGCTCCTCAGGTGAGAAACGTGATGCGTATTTAGGGAAATCAAGGTATAGACATATAAAAGGATAATTTTTGAAGTAATCATATTAGCGCGACGATACCCGGCGTAGTATCACCTTCCATCCATGTAGGGGCGTAGCGGGCTTGCTGCTCGCGCTCGCAGCACCCCTACAGTGGAGGTTGTGATGTTGAAAATTTTGTACGCGTTAATATTGCCGGTGCGCGCTACGCAGCGCGTCGGTATCGCGCAGCAGCTCAATCCAGCGATCAACGTCAGCCTCGCGCTCGGCTTGCAGCATGTCGAGTTGCTGGCGCAGGGCCTCCGAGGTCAGTACGCGCTCGGTCAGCAGGCTGTACAGACTGTTCACAAGGTCGGAGAAGATGCCGGGCACCTTTGACGGCTGCCCATCCAGGCGGTCACTATCGTACACCTGGCGCTCCTCCAGTTTATCCAGCTCGTAGCGGAAAAGATGGGCGATGCGCCGCTCCGTGCTCTGTGCCAGTTGGCCGCAAATGACATCGAGGATTGGGATCATCAACTGGCGCGCCTGCAAGATGATATCCTCCGGCTTGCCCTGGGCAGAGACGAGCCGGTAGAGAGCGCTCACGGCGGGATCGTCTTTGGTCGGAGCGTACTTCTCCTCGTTGAGCAGTTCGCTCATCGTAACGTAGAGGCAGATATCGCGGGCCTTATCGCGGATGCTGCGCTTGAGCCTGCCATACGATTTTTGCAGCTCATCCAGTTCGCCGCCCGTCTCGCCGAGCGCTACTCGGTTGATATCAAGCGTGCCCTCGATTTCCTCGCGGTGAGCAATGGGCATCAGAAACGCCTCTGCCAGCGTGCGCGCCGGCTCATACAACTCGCGCTCCAGCGCCGCGCTGAAGCTTGCGCGCAGCTCCTTGATGAGATTCCAGCCATCGATATCTACCCAGCGATTGCCAATATCCATCGCCGGAGAAGCGCCCTGCATGCGATTGCTCACTTTGATCAGGTGATCAAAGTATCCCTGCATGATATGCTGCTTGATGCGGCGCGCCGCCCGGCTATGAGCCAGCATCAGAGCGCGCTGGAACGCGTTATCCTCGCTGCCGATGGCCGTATCGAACTCCTTCAAGGCGTCGTTCCATGCGGCATGCATCGCGCTGGTGCGCTTCTGCAACTGCTCAAAGCGCGCGGCGCCGCGCTTGTTTTTGCGCGTGAGCATCTCCTGTTGCAGTTCCTCCAGATCATGGCTGTAGATACCGAAGTTGCTCAGCCGTTCCCAGCACAGATCCTCCAGTTGTTGCAGCGCCATCGCCAGTTGCGTCTCGGCCTGGCGCAGTTGCACATCGTAGCGGCTGCCGCTCAGGAATGCCTGCAAATCGTTGATAAGTTCGGGGAGGCCGCTGAATTGCAGCATCGCGGCGTGCTGCTGTGGCGTGATCTTCTCGAAATCCTGCGGACCGGAGATGGCAGGGAGCGTTGAGTCGATCTGCAACAATTCGGGATAGACACTGAACACGCGGCCCGCGTATTCGCGTTCCTCCTGCTGGCGCTCTGCGCCCGGCTGCTGCCCCTCGATGCCCAGTGTGGCGAAGAGGGCATCGAGACCGCGCAGCGGATAAAAGAAGTAGTCGCCGGCTGGCCCGTGATGGTGATAGCTGTTGTAGTTGGCGGGCAGTTCACGCAGCAGCGGGCGCAAACTACCCAGGGCTTTCTCCTTGCTGGCCGCCGAATTCACCTCGTCCCAGTGTGTGACGGCGAGAAAGACCATGCCGGCGGCGACTTCCGGCGATCTTCCCTGGACCACCCTGCGTCGTACCAGCTCAAAGAGGCGCTGCGTGCGATCATCGTCACCGAAGCGGTTATTGCCGATGACGAGAATGATGGCGTCGACCTGATCCAGTTCTTCGCGCAGAATGGCATCGTGACGGATCTGGCCCGCCGCGCCGCCAGGTAGATCAACCAGCACGCTCCCGGGCGGCAGCAGGGAGTGAGGGGTGGTATGCACTCTGTATTCTACATAGTCGATCAGCAGGATCAGGCGCGGCTCCTGGCTATCGCGCGCTGGCTCCTCAATATAGCGGCTGCTCTCCTCTTTCCAGCGCTCAGGAGGAATAACCTCGACGTATGCCTGCTCATCCTGCAAATACTTGTCGGCAAAAGCTTCGCTGGCTTTGAGCAGCGCGGAAAGTTCGGCGGCCAGCGCCTCGCGGGCGCGCGGGTTGGGCGCGCTGTGAATGCTCTGCTGCGTCTGCTTGAGGATATCTTCGAAAGCCGGGCGCGTCAGGAAATGGACGCGCATCTCTTCCGGCTCCTGCTCATCGCACAGCCGGATGCGCGTGCGCACGCCGGTCACGGCGCCACCGGCGAGGCGCGGAAAAATATCGCGGCCAATCATCGCTGCCAGCAGCGTGCTTTTGCCGGCGCCGGCGTGGCCGATCACCTTGACGCTGTACTCGTGCGTAAAGTCGAGGGCGCGCGCCGCTTCGGCCAGGTGATGGCGCAGCTTCAGAAACTGTGGGGATTCGACCTGTTGTAGTTGTGGCCGCTCAAAAAGTTCGGCGGCAGCCTGCGCCCGCTGAATCTGTTTCTTCCAGGTCTCAAGCTTCTGCTCTTTGTTGGGCAGTTGGGCGGGGAAATAGCGTTCTATCTGTTCGCTCTGGCGCTGGAGATATTGCAGAAGGCCAAGCACCTCGGCAGGCGCATATGGGATGGCCGGCGGCGCCAGGCTCTCTCCTCCCAGTTCTTCCTCATTCTCTTCTACCTCGTCCTCATCCTCATCCTCTTCGTATTCATCCTCCTCTTCTTCCTCCTCCTGCACTTCTTCAGCGGGAGGCGGGATAGTCTGGATGGGCCGCGTTGCCGGCGGCGGAGCCAGGGGAGCCGGTGTTGCTGTTGCTACAGGTTGAGTCCTGCCGGATGGGGATCGTAGTCGCTTGCCACAAATATTACATACCTCTGCATCGATGCGTACCACATTGTCACACTGTGGGCAGGTAGTGACCTGCTGTTTTTGTCTGATGAATTGCATAAATTGACATATCCCCCTTCACATACGATCAAAATAGTGATCGAGGCGATAATAACATATCTCCCCGACGGGAGGCAATAAGCCCATGACTTGCAGCCGCCCTTCTGACTGCTCACCGCTGCGCGGTTCGCCAGTAATGAGGAGTCTGCGGGCTGAGTGCCGCAGGCACTCAGCCCGCAGACTCCTCATTTAAAGGGTGCGCCGCAGGCGCACAAAACAAGCCCGTTGGGTTTAAGGAACGCTAGGAGTCGGGGGGGATCAGGCCGTAGCGCAGGGCAAAGCGTACAAGATGGGTAATATCGTGCAGGCCAAGCTTCTCCATGACGTTAGCGCGATGGGCCTGCACGGTTTTGATGCTCAGCACCAGGCGATCAGCAATTTCCTGGTTGGTGTGGCCCTCGGCTACCAGCTTCAGCACCTCAAGCTCGCGGGGGGTGAGCGCTTCGAGTTCGCCGGCAAGCTTCGCCTGCGCGGGTGTGCCGGTGTGCGGAGGTGGGACCTGCGGCGCGTCATTGTGAGCGCTGAGATAGGCGCGAATCAGCGCTTTTGCCAGCCCTGGATAGAGAAAAGCTCCGCCGTGGGCCGTGGCGCGTACCGCTGCGCAAAGATCGGCGGGCGCGATCTTCTTGACGATATAGCCCGCCGCGCCCATGCGCAGCGCCTGCAAAAAGTACTCCTCGCTTTCATGCATGGTGAGGATGAGCACCTGCGTCTCAGGGAGCCGGGTGCGAATACGGCGGCAAGCCTCCAGCCCGTCCATCTGCGCCATAGTGATGTCCAGCACGACAATATCGGGCTGGAGGCTCACGGCCTGCTCAAGCGCCTCTATGCCAGTACGAGCTTCTCCGATTACCTGGATATCCGGTTGCGTCTCCAGCAGCAGTTTCAAACCCTGACGTAAAATATCGTGATCGTCGGCAAGCAGCACACGGATAGGCGCGGCATTACTGGATTCGGCGGCCATTATCGTTGTCCTCTTTCCCTTCTGGCGTGACATGTTCGGCGGGCAGCGGCAGGATCGCCTCGACGGTTGTGCCCCTGCCGGGCTGCGAGCTGATGGTGAGCGTGCCGCCAGGCAGCGCCGCTCGCTCCTGCATGCCTAAGATGCCCGATCCTGTGTACTTCACCGCACCAGGATCGAAGCCGCAGCCGTCGTCATGAACCTGTAAACGCACGCACTGTCGATCCTGTAGCAGCGAGATGCTGGCGTGCTGTGTATGAGCGTGGCGCGCGATATTGGTAAGGCTCTCCTGCGCGATACGGAAGAGCGCCGTTTCACAGGCCGCCGGGAGGGTATGAGCCGTCTCGCTGATCCCCTCTATGCTGAGATCAACCGTGAGGTTGAGGCGTTGACGGCTATCCTCGACTAACCAGCGAAATGCTGCGGGCAGCCCCAGGTCGTCGAGAACGCTGGGACGCAATTGCTGCGCGAGCACGCGAATATTCTCCAGCGTGTTCTGAGTGAGCGTGGTAAGCCTGCGCAGCCCGCTATCCAGGCGCTCGCGGGCGTCGGCGCTGATCGCGGACTCCGGTAACGCCTGGAGGTACTGATTGAGCACTTCGGCATGGATAAGCAGCGCGGTGAGGTTCTGCCCCGTCTCGTCGTGTAGCTCAAGGGCGAGGCGGCGCTGCTCCTCTTCCTGTGCTTGCAGGATCAGAGCAGTCTGCTCGCGCCGCGCCGCCTCCAGCCGGTCTAGCATGGTATTGAATGCCTGTGCTAATTCCGCGATCTCCATATCGGAAGGCTTGATAGTGGCGCGGGTGAGCGTTTTCCCGGCGCTGACGGCGCGTATCGTAGCCAGCAGGCCGAAAAGCGGGCGAAAGCTCATGCGCAAAAGGATGATGTTGGTGAGGAGCGTCAGTATCGTTGCCAGCACGATAAAGCCGGTGTCGATCAGGTAGTGATGGGCCTCCAGGCTGTGGCTCGTTATCCACAGGCCGGCCAGCGCCTCCGCCACCAGCATGATGGTATTGACGAGGATCACTTTTTCAAATAGGGAGAGATGCCAGTTTCGCACAAACAGAACCCGTTTCCTTTTACGCTTTAAGGCTTCATCTCTTCTCTGCCTGCTCACCACTATAGCCTGATCGCTCATGCAGGTCAAGTGACCAGCGCTTGCTCGCGCCTGCGGCGCTCGCTAGATGTATTGAGGTGATGTGGAAAAATGCGCGAAGCGCATTTTTCCACATCACTTCAATACATCACTTGCGCGGCTTTGCCGCGCGAACGCCCAACGAGAGGGGGCTAATCTGTCAGGATGTGCCATGAAAGGCCGCCGTCGCTGCTGGTAAGAACTGTGGCCGGCAGGAAGAAGCCGGCATAGAGCCGTGTGGGGTGCTGCGGATCCATGACGAGCGCAACCAGATCGCTTCTATTGAAGCGCCAGCGGTGTTGCCAGCTCTTGCCGCCGTCAGTTGAGTACCAGAGATCCCTGCCGGTCAGGCCGTAAAGAACGCTGCCCGTCGCGTCGCTTATCAGTTGCGAAAATGGCGTTGTAGTAGGAGTTGCCAGCGTTGTAATCTGTGCCGTCCCGTCGCGCCATGTGTAGAGACCCTGATCGGTGGCACAGAAGATCCTGGCGGGCGTATCCTGCGATGCCGCTAACTCCTGCACGCTGCCCTGCACAGCGCTGATAGTGCTCCAGTGTGCTCCATCGTCTCTGCTCTCGAAAAGCCCTGCATTCCCTCCCAGTAACAGGTGAGCGGGATCGCCGGGAAAGGTGAGCAACTCCTGGCCCTGTGTGTTCGGGAGCGGGCTGGCGGACAGGGGCCGCCAGTGGAGACCGAGATCGCGGGTCTCGAACCAGCCATGATAGAGATAGAACGCGTAGAAATGGCCTGCCGTCGCGGAACCGGCGCGGACGGTGAAAGGATAAGCTGAGGCGGAGACGCCAGAGGGCCTGCGCAGGGACCATGTGCTGCCGCCATCGGCGCTGAAGTAGACGCCGGCGGGATCACCACCACTCACGCTGGGAACGCCTAGCAGGGCAAGCGAGCGCGCATCCTTCGGATTAACGGCGATAACCGTGACCATAAGCCTGTTGAGCACGCCGCGTGGTTGAGGCCAGGTCTGTCCATCGTCGGTGCTGGTGAACATGCCGAAGTGCGTCCCCAGGTATATCACACCAGCCTTTCCACCCGGGACGACGGTATGGAGGTGCGTTTGCGGGTTTGAGAGCGGCCTGCCCGCTATCGTCGGATCGGTGCTGTCGCGATGGCTCAAGACCTGCCAGCCAGCCAGCAGGATAGCAATAACAAGCGGGATCAGGAATATGAAAACGGGGCGTCTCTTGCGCTGCTGTCCTGGCGGCGCCTCTGTTCCCCTGGAAGATGGTTTTGCCGGTATCATAGATGAGTTTACAGGCTCCTTGCCAGTGATGGGCATTCTCATAGCGTATACCTCATGTCATATTGTGACTGATTTGCATTGCCTGTTTCAAGATCGTGAACGCTCGTTCGCAAATGGGAAACCACAACTACGCATCATCTCGTTCGTATAGTTTGTCGAATAAGCGTTTTCGTCAAGCTGGATTTTATGCGTTGGAACCAGGAGGCTCAGATCTGGTGAAACAAAAGCGCGGTGTTTTCCCCTCTTAACAGACAGAAGTCACCATTTGCAGATGAAGTTCTCGCCAGGCTCCTCTCTCGTGGCAGGATGCTGAAAAGGCGGACCAGCGATTGGTATACCCCTCGTATTAACCGGCAGCCGAACCGCAGCGCATAGAGAGTGACCAGGGTTGTGCCTGGCAAGCGTCCCGGGCTGGTTGCCTAACGCAAAAGAAAGGCATGCGGCGTTTTTCTCCTCCCTGTCATGATTGGCAAAGGTCTTGACGCTGCCCATTGTAATGAAATCCATTCTGTATAAAGCTGTCGTCCTCGTGGTGGTAGTCGTTCCCTTCCTGGCTACCCTCTTTGCTATCTGGCTGCTGTGGTCGCGTATCGTTCACTGGTCAGATGTCATCTTACTCGCCGGAATGTATTCCTTCATCGCATTAGGAGTGACTGTGGGCTATCACCGCATGCTCACTCATCGCAGTTTCCGCCCCCACCCCATCGTTAAATTCCTCCTGCTCATGCTGGGTTCGATGGCGCTGGAAGGTCCCGCTATCGAATGGGCCGCAACACATCTCAAGCATCATGCGCAGGCAGATCGCGAGGGCGATCCGCATAGCCCCGTTGAGGGCTTCTTTCACGCCCATATGGGCTGGATGTTCGGCGATAGCACGGCCGATCCCCATACCTACTGCCGCTACCTGCTGGATGATCCAATGATCGTCTTCGTCAGCCGCACCTTCTTGCTCTGGTCGCTGTTATCGCTTGTTATTCCCTTCGCACTTGGCGGCTGGCCGGGCCTGCTGTGGGGAGGGCTGGTGCGTATCTTCCTGACGCATCATGTTACCTGGAGCGTCAACTCTGTTTGCCATACCTTCGGAAAGCGCGCCTTCGAGACGAATGATCGGAGTCGCAACGAATGGGTTGTGGGGCTGCTGGCCTTTGGTGAAGGCTGGCACAATAATCACCATGCTTTTCCTCGTTCTGCTTTCCACGGATTGCACTGGTGGCAGTTCGACCTCTCCGGCTATGTCATTCGGGCGCTCGAACGCTGCGGATTGGCTCACGATGTCTATCGTATTCCGCCAGCAATGATGGCGCGCCGTTTAGCCAGGACTGCTGCTGCTCAAACAACCACGCCCTCGCGCGTTTGACCCATCCCCCTGGGGTATGGTATAATACAGAAAGCAGTTCGAAGCCTGAGAACGGGCAGAGGAGAAAGGAAAACGAGAATGCAAGATGAGCGTCGCCGAGAAGCCTTGAAGCGGCTCTCTTATATCGAGGGCCATGTGGCGGGCATTCGCAAAATGGTAGAGGAGGATAAATACTGTGTGGATATTCTGCGCCAGACCTATGCCGTGCGCAAGGCTCTGGAAAAGCTGGAGAGCATGATCCTGGAGGGCCACTTGCATACCTGCGTCCCCGAGGGCATCAAGGGGGGCCGTGAGGAGGCCGTCATTCAGGAACTGGTGCAGCTCTACGATATCGCAGGCAATCGCTAAATTTCCGTTACCATCGCATGCTCGCGCCTGCGGCTGCTCGGCCAGCGAGCGAGGATGTTGAGAATCAGATATCCTGCAAGAAAGGAAGAAGGTGTTATATTATGGCAGATGTGCAGAATATTACACTTTCCGTACCGGATGTGAGTTGTGAGCATTGTGTCAGAGCAATCGATAGCGCGCTGAAGGCCCTCCCGGGCATAGAGAACATCCATACCGATCTACAGACCAGGGAGGTAAGCCTGCGCTACCATCTCAACCAGGTCACGCTGCAACAGATCGAGAATGCCCTGGAAGATGCGGGCTACACGGTTGCCAGGTGATATGAGAGGCGTCCTTCTTGATATCGATGGCGTGCTGCATATCAGCATGCAGCCTATCGCCGGCGCTGCGGAAACACTCGGCTGGCTGGAGCGGGAGGGGTATAAAACCTGCTTCGTCACCAATACAACCACTGTCTCGCGCTCTTTGCTCGCGCAGCAACTCCAGCGCATCGGCTTGCCTGTGCGAGCGGAGCAGATCATTACGGCTCCAGTGGCAACGGCCAGCTACATTCGCCAGCATTATCCAGGAAAACGCTGCTGGGTGCTGACCAAAGGCGATACGGAAGAGGATTTCGCCGGTATCGACCTCGTGGATGCTGATGCCGATGCTGATGTGGTAGTGATCGGTGGGGCTGAAGAACTGCTCTCCTACGAAGCCATGAATCACGCCTTTCGTATGTTGATGAACGGAGCCGTGTTGCTTGCCATGCATACCAATCTCTACTGGCGCACTGCCAGCGGACTTCAGCTGGATAGCGGCCCTTTTGTGCATGCGCTGGAGATAGCCACCGGCCAGCATGCGACTGTCCTGGGCAAGCCACACCGGGCCTTTTTCGAAGAGGCTCTATCTTTGCTTGGAGTAACAGCGAACGAGTCGCTCATGGTTGGCGACGACATCGAGAACGATATTGGCGGAGCGCAGGCGGCCGGCATACCTGGGGTGCTGGTCTGCACGGGTAAGCACCGTGCAGACTCCCCTCTGCTAGAACGTGTCCATCCCGATGCCATTCTCCCTTCGATTGCGGCCTTGCCCGCATATCTGGAAAAGCTGCCATAGCCATTTTTACGCGCTTCATTCAGAGGAAGCCGCGTGTCTCTCTGGCGCTCGGCCCGTCTCAAATCCCATAGCTTGAGATACCGTGCAGGAAAAGAGTTCCCCGGTGAGCATTCGTAAAGATAAATGGGCACTTTCGAACGATATTGACAACAAATGGACACCGTGCTATGCTAGTCTGGCCGAAGTTCAGGGGCGCTGTAATGTGCAGTAGTGATGTTCTGATAATATCCAGGCGCTGCTCTCGAACGCGGCGCTGTTGTAAATACAGACCCCTTGAGTGGGGAAGAGGTGAGAATTAAAAGAGCATGGCTGTCAAAATTCGCTTGAAACGTATGGGGAAGAAAAAGGCCCCGAGCTATCGTGTCGTGGTGGCCGATGCGCGTTCTCCGCGCGATGGCCGCATTATCGAGAATATCGGTTGGTACAATCCGATGGTAGAGCCTTCGGCCATCAATATTAATGAAGAGAAGGCTCTGCGCTGGCTGAAAAATGGAGCGCAGCCTACCGAGTCCGTAACGCTTCTGCTCAAGCGCGTGGGGATTATGGACCGTTTTGTGCAGGTGAAGGCCGCCGCTTCCGCTTCTGCCGAAACTGCTGCGCCAACCGAGTAGTATTCGCAGTAAGGTTGAGATATGCGCAAATTGATTGAGTATGTTGCTCAGTCATTGGTAGACAATCCTGCGGCAGTGCAGGTACGTGAAGTCCGCAATGATCGCAACGCGCTGGTCCTGGAATTGCATGTCGCGCCGGAAGATTTCGGGAAGGTTATCGGCCGGCAGGGACGCGTCGCGAAGGCGATGCGCACGCTCTTGCGCGCGGGGGGCGCTCGCGAAGGGCGGCATACCTCGTTGGAGATCGTCTGACGAATCGGTGTCTCACGAGAATTTCACCACATTACCCGCCGGGAGGCTGTAGAGAGCAAGGCTTATGCCAGAGCACAATACGACAGAATGGGCTACTATTGGTAAGATAGTGGCCTTTTTTGGTATTCATGGCGAGTTAAAAGTGCTTTCGTTGAGCGATGTGCCCGGCCGCTTCGCGCAACTGGAGGCCGTCTATCTGCGCCCCGGGTATGCTCGTTATGCCATCGAAAGGGTGCGCCCCTATAAGGGCGGTATGCTGGTGCTCAAACTGGACGGCATCGATGATGCTAACGCGGCGGAGGCGCTGCGCGATCATGAATTGTGCATACCGCTGGAGCAGCTCGCGGGACTACCGCCTGACTCCTATTATCAGCACGATATTATCGGTCTGCACGTCTCGACGCTGGATGGTGGCGAAGTGGGCACTATCACGGATATTCTTGTTACCGGTGGCAATGATGTCTACGTAGTCAGACCGGCCTCTGGCCGTGAGGTGTTGATCCCGGCCATTAAAGACGTTGTTAAACAGGTTGATTTGCTGCGCCGCAGTATGTACATCGATCCCATGCCAGGGCTGCTCGACGATGGCGCGATCATTGTTGGCCCTGATAGCCATGGTGAAGGGGGAGAATAGAAGTGGGGCGGGGGCGCAATCCCTTGACGGGGTATGGAATGCTCCCGCTTCATACTTTTCCTGGTTTCAAGGGAGACTCGCCTGGATAGGCCAGAGATGTGAAATAAAAGAAGGGGTGTCCTGTGTTTTCGTAGGTAGAGCATAGTGAAACGGCGAAACCTTGAAGTGCGTGTAGACGGTGTACGCTACAGTTCTGCTCTGACCGTAGTTGCGCCGGTGCGATAAGCACCACAATATTTTGTAGGGAGGTGTCCCGTGTCTGACCGTATCCCGACTTTAGCAGACGTGTGTAGTGCAATTGCCGACGGGCATATAGCCGCATCGATAGACGGGTGTATGTATGAAGTGAATGCGCTTGAACTCCGTCGCTACCTCGACAAATTCCACTCCCTTCCTACTGTATCCTCCACAATTATGCAGAAACTATTTCCTTCTCCTGTGCCGACTCCTTCCCCTCGAACAACTTCTGTCGCCTGATCCGGGCCGTTTGCGCGGCCTTTTTTGTTTGGTCCCGGGCGAGTGCCATAAACTCTCGCTCTACCTATCTGATGCTATGACAACATGCGCTTCGCGCATGTTGTCATAGCATCAGATAGGTTCTTCGCGCGGCGGAGCCGCGCGAACCTCCGGCCAGAGCGGGCGAAGAGGCTGAGAAGCAGCTATTCTCTTAAAACTCCATCACGGGCATAGGAGCCTCTTCGGAGGCTTTCTGGGCCTTCGGTTCTCCAGCCAGCTTTTTCCGTCGCAGTTCCTTTGGGAGCAGCAGTACTGCGAAGAAGGCGGGAATGATGATCCAGAGTCCAAGCCTGAAACCATCCTGTAACGCCAGGCCATAGGCTTGCCGCTGGACGACCTGAATGATTTCAAGGATAGCGGCGTTATGAGCCGAGATCGGGTCCATGCCGCGCGTCTGCAAGAACGCCTGAATGCCTGTGATAAGCTGCCCCATAGGTGTCCCCGGAACGACTTGCAGGGCCAGGTTCGTATAATGCGTACTCTGCCGGGTTTGCAGGTAGGTGCTTAACAGCGCCGTAGCCAGGGAGCTGGTCACGAAGCGCATCACCGTCATGAGCGAGGACGCCTGAGTGAGCTGCTGCCGTGGGATTCTGAGCAGAGCGGCGCGCGCGAGTGGCTGAGCTACCAGTCCCAGTTCGAGGCCGCGCATGATGAGCAGGATCTGGAACCAGCCGTAGGGAGTGTTCGTGGTCACGTGTGAAAGCTCCCATACCGGAAATATCAGCAGCAGCAGTCCCGGCAGAACAACCGCCTTCGTACCGAACTTATCCACGAGCACGCCCCCGGCCAGAGCGAAGACCACCGAAGCAAGCGCCTGGGGAAATAGCAACAGGCCCGTCTGGAAGGCGCTGAGTCCGCGCAGATTTTGTAAGTAGAGCGGCACCAGGAACATTCCACCCATGAGGATAAAGAAGACAACCGAAGTGGCAAGCTGGCTCTGACTGAACGCGCGGTCGGCAAGGACGCGCAGGTCGAGCAGAGGCTGTCTTCCCCGGTCAATCGTCTCAAGCTCGACGAGCGCGAAGAGGGTCAGGGCAATCAAGCCAACGCCAATCAATACCAGCACGGTAGTCGATCCCCATCCGTCTGTACTGACTCGGGTGAAGGCGTAGAGGATCGAAGCCAGCCCGAGCGCAGCGAGGATGAATCCCGGCCAATCAAAGTGCGCGAAAGGCTCCTGGTGGATTTCCCGCAGG
This sequence comes from Ktedonobacteraceae bacterium, assembly GCA_035294325.1. Lineage (GTDB taxonomy): Bacteria > Chloroflexota > Ktedonobacteria > Ktedonobacterales > Ktedonobacteraceae > DATGLE01. The sequence goes on from DATGLE010000183.1 coordinate 44,953, forward strand.
AATAGAGATCCCAGAATAATGCCGGTAATGCCAACGGGCACATTGATATAGAAGATCAACCGCCAGTCAACGAAGGTAATCAGGTAGCCGCCCAGCGTAGGGCCAAGCGCTGGCGCGAACAGGATGGGGATGCCGAGCAAGCCCTGCGCCCGGCCCCGCTCTTCAGGAGGAAACACGCTGTACAGCAGCGTAATGGAGATCGGGCCGAGAAATGCGCCTCCAGCCCCTTGCAGGATGCGAGAGAAGATGAGCGCTGGCAGGCTCCAGGCCAGACCGCAGAGCGCGGAAAAGAGCGTAAAGATGGCGAGCGCGATCAGGTAGAGGCGCTTTGTCCCCAGGCGGGCGGCGAGATAGGCAGTGAGCGGTGTGGCAACGGCTTGCGCCAGGCTATAGCCGGTGAGAACCCACTGTACAGTGGTCAGACTACCGCCAAAGGCGCTTTGCAGGTGAGGAATGGCAACGTTGACGATGGTTGCGTCCATGATGGAGGCGAACATGCCGAAAATAACCACAAAAGCCACAATCCATTTGTATGAGGACCGTTCGCCGCTCCTTGCGGCGGGTACAGCAGCTTGCATAAAGAGGCTCCTTAAACTTCCTATCAATGTAAATGGATTGTGACCTCGGCGCTCATGCCGGGTAAGAGCATGCCCTGACCTCCATTATCAAGCACAATATAGACGGGGAAGCGCTGGCTGACTTTGGTAAAGTTGCCGCTGCTGTAGTCCTCGGTTGGCAGCAGGGAGAACTGGCTGGCGGAAACATCGACAATCTGGGAGACGTGACCGGTAAAGTTCTGGCTGCCATAGGCATCCACATGGATGTCTACGGGCTGTCCCACATGGATGTTGCTCAATGCGCTTTCATCCACATAGGCCGTGATCTTTACGCCATTCAGATCGGTCTCCTGCACAACGGTCTGCTGGGCGGTTACGCTCTGGCCGACTACGCCGGGCACCTGCACGATAACGCCGTTAATAGGCGCGATCAGTGCCTGCGTTGTGAAGCTGGGAGGATTCCCCTCGACGGTGCCGATATTCTGGCCGGCGCTTACGAAGCTGCCGACCTGTACGTTGAGGCTGGCGAGTGTGCCAGGGATGGTGGGAGCAATGTTTACGATGTTGCCTGTCACAACGGCATCGTCAGTCGAGTAGAAATAGTAGTTTGTGTAGAGCAGATAACCTCCGACGCCAACGGCAAGCAGGACTGCCAGGCCGATGACGAGCGGAATAAGGATTCTCCGACGCATGTTCGTACCTCCTGCGCGCCCTGAGATAGTATGGAAAGGGACGGGAACGAAGAAGATCCTTTCTGCTTGATCCCCCTGCTCAGCGTGTACCCGTCCTAAAGGCGTCCTATCTCTTTCTCCTGAGAAAGAACCGATGGCAAAATGCGAACGAGGGCCTTGAGACCTTGATGCAGTGCGGCCAGATCCTGGGAGTCGAGGTGGGTAAGATAGCTCTGTAGCTGGTCCATGCGTCCCTGGCGCAGGCGCCGCATCATTAGTTCTCCCTGCGGGGTGAGACGGGCCAGGGTGTAGCGCCGATCCACGGAATATTCTACGCGCTCAACCAGCCCGGCCTGCACCAGCCGATCTACCAGATGACTGGCCGTCGGCGGGCCGATGCCCAGGGTTTCAGCGATGGTGCCGATAGCGACCTGGCCCTCAAATACAATGGTGAGCAGCACTTTGAACTGGGCCATCGTGAGGTCCAGATCCCACCACTGCCTGGCCGCGGTCTTTTGCAGTTCATAGCCGAAGATGAAGAAGAGGTCCATCACCTCGTGAAGAGAATCGTTAAGTGCCTGTGACATATGCCATCGTCCTTTCCTACATGTATTCTATGTTATTATTTCGATGTTGTCAACACATTTGATGCTATCAAATTTTATGACAGCTCACCGCTGCGCGGTTCGCGGGGAGAGAGGATCAGCGGGCACTGCGCCTGCGGCGCAGTGCCCGCTGATCCTCTCTCCCCTGTGAGGTGCGGGCGTGGAGCGCTGGCGGAACGGAGGCGCGGTGCTCTTTGACCCTCTCTCCCCTGTGAGGTGCAGGTGTGGAGCGCTGGCGGAACGGAGGCGCGGTGCTCGCTGACCCTCTCTCCCATGTTAGGCCGCTGTTTACAAGACATACATAGAGTGTCAGGCAAAAGGCGCGAAGCGCCTTTTGCCTGACACTCTATGAAAGCGAGCGCCGCAGGCGCGAGCACACAATGAAAAACGGTTGCGTTCGCAAAAAGGAAGGACTATAATTAGGACTGAAAATCGAGAGCGTAGCCAGAAAGAAACTACGCCTGGTCATCGGGAAAGGTATTTTATGGAGCCAATCGATTCAGATTTAGAATATGTAGTGCGCCAGCGGCATGAGGGCAATCCCCGCGCACGTTTCAACTGGATGTATACACTTCCCACCCTCGGGATTATCTGGCTGCTGTTTCTGTTCGCGTCGGCAGCTTTCCAGTGGTCGATCATAGGCGTGGTAGCCCCGGTCATGACCATCATGATCCTGCTCTTCTTTGT
>DATGLE010000184.1:0-7261 GCA_035294325.1 Ktedonobacteraceae bacterium
GGCCCGAGATCGTCAAAGCGCCCAAGCGGCCCGGCGATATCTACCGCGCCTATTTCAATTGCAGCAAGGCGGAACGCATCCTGAACTGGAAGCCCTCTGTCTCCTTCGAAGAGGGTGTAAAAGCCACCGTCGAGTTCTTCAAGAACCACCTGAACTGACCTCTCTGGCCGGGGAGTCACGCAGTTCCGCCGCGCCGGTTGTATAAAAATATTATCCAAAGGGCGCGCATCGCAGGCGCGAGCAGGCGCTGGTATCGAAAATCAGGCACGCTTTAAAACGCGCCGAGCAGGAAGTTGCGCACAACCTCAAAGAAGATCTGCGGCTGCTCCAGATTTGACAGGTGGCCGGCCTGCGGGATCCGCGCAAACTGCGCGCCGGGGATCATGGCTGCGTAGTCGCGCGCGAGGTCCGGCGGCGTCAGGGCGTCGTCCTCACCCACGATGACCAGTGTGGGACAGGTAATCGCCGGCAGCAGGTCGGTAGCATCTTCGCGCAGGGCCATACCACGCGAAGCGGCGGCGATGCCCCGGCTCGTCGCGGCGTTAATCATTTGCCTGACCTGCAACTCTATCTCTGGATGGTGGCTGCGCGTGTAAGTGGAGAGCAGGCGCGGAGCCTGCATCTCGGCAATCGCGCCCGCCCCCTGCGACTCGGCGAGCTGCGCTACCTTCTCGCGATTGGCCCTGGCTTCCTCGTTATCGGCGCCGGGCTTCGTATCCGCCAGAATCAGGCCGCCTACGCGCTGAGGGTAGCGGCGCACGAAGTTAAAGGCCACGTAGCCGCCCATCGAGAGGCCGCAGAGAATTGCCTGCTGCATACCCAGCGCGTCCATCAGCCCCAGCACGTCACCGGCCAGCAGATCCATCGACGACACCTCGACATTGATCTCGCTCTCGCCGAAGCCACGCCAGTCGAGAGCGACGAGCCGGAAACGCTGCTCGTTGAGCAGAGCAGTGATCTGCGCCTGCCACATGCTGCGGTTGAGGGGAAAGGCATGCAGGAAGATAACCGGTATGCCGGCGCCATGATCGTCGTAGCCAAGCTCAACGTTATTGATGCTTCTCTTCACAGCTTCTCGTCTCCTATGATGAAGTTTAATGAAGACGTTCGAGCAGGGGATACCTCCTGAAACCTCGCCGGGGGGCTATCGCCCCTGTATCTCCTGCGTTGCTACGTCCGCCTGCTCGCGCGCATGATACGAACTGCGCACCAATGGTCCGGCTTCTACATGGCGAAATCCCATCTTCTGACCCTCGGCCTTGAGCGCGGCAAACTCTTCCAGCGACGCGTAACGCTGTATTGGCAAATGCTGAAACGAGGGGCGCAGGTACTGGCCGATGGTGAGAATATCAACATCATGCTCGCGCAGATCGCGCATGACGCTAATTACCTCATCCCATGTCTCGCCAAGTCCGAGCATAAAGCCGGACTTGGTTGGCGCGGTGGGATTCATCTCTTTGGCCCATTGCAACACTTGCAGCGAGCGCTCATAGATCGCCTGAGGCCGCACGCGCTTGTAGAGCCTGGGAACTGTCTCTACGTTGTGGTTGAATACATCCGGCTTCGCGTTCATCACCACGCGCACCGCCTCGTAATCGCCCTTGAAATCAGGTGTCAGGACCTCAACCTTGCAATCGGGGTTCAGGCGGCGGATCCAGCGGATCGTTGCGGCGAAGACAGCCGCGCCGCCATCCTTCAATTCATCGCGGTTCACGGAGGTCACAACGGTATGACGCAATCCCATCTGCTGCACAGCCTCCGCCACGCGTTTCGGCTCCTCCCAGTCCAGACCCAGCGGGCGGCCCGTCTCCACAGCACAGAAGCCACAGCTACGCGTGCAGACGCGCCCCAGGATCATGAAGGTCGCCGTCTTGTAGCCCCAGCATTCGCCGATATTTGGGCAGCGCGCCTCCTCACATACCGTATGCAGGGACTTGCTGCGCATCAACTGCTTCAAGCGCTCGTAATTTTCGCCCCTGGGAGCGCGCACCCTGAGCCAGTCCGGGCGGCGTTCGGGGATGATGGTCGTCATATCTTAACCCCTTATCTAAGAGTCTATCAATTTCTGGTGCAACCGTTTGCTCGCGCCTGCGCGCTCGCCTGAGCGGATGTGATATGGAAGCATGCGCTTCCACACCACACCCGCTCCCTTGCGCGGCTCCGCCGCGCGACGGCTCGATGAGAGAGCGAAGGTGTTGAGCATCAGACACCATCTAATACACGTCGATTTCGCGACTGTAGCTCTGCAACTTTGTGCGTACCGCCTGCAAGAAACCGGCGGCGCCCGCGCCATCCAGGATGCGATGATCGAAGGAGAGGCACAGGTACATCATGGAGCGCACCGCAATCGCGTCGTCTTCAATGACCACGGGCCGTTTCACCACGGCATCCATGCTCAGGATAGCCGCATGGGGCTGATTGATAATCGGCACCGATATAATTGTACCAAACACGCCGGGGTTGTTCACGACGAAGGTGCTCCCCTGCATATCCTGCACGGTGAGCTTATTCGCGCGGGCGCGCTGGGCAAGCGCGTTCACCTGCTTAGCCAGGCCCGCGAGCGTATACTGGTCGGCGTCATGCACTGTGGGCACTACCAGCCCGACATCTGTGGCGACGGCCAGGCCCAGGTTGATGCGCTTCTTGATGATAATCTTGTTATCTTCGGTCCAGCTCGCATTAATCATCGGGAACTTGCGAATTCCCTCGCAGACGGCCTTCATGACAAAGGGCACAAAGCTGATACCGTAGCCTTCGCGCCGCCTGAACTCGTCCTTGTTCTTCTCCAGCCACTTCGCGATATTGGTCATATCGACCTCCACTACCGTCGTAGCATGCGGCGCCGTGCGCTTGCTGCGCACCATATGTTCGGCGATAGCCAGGCGCATGCGCGTCGGCGTGACGATCTCCTCATCCTCGCCGGCGGCGGTGGCTGCAACTGGAGCAGCGGGCGCAGGTGAGGGCGCAGGCTGTGATTCGCGGCGCTCGATGGAGGCTGCCGGGGCAGCGGGTGCAGCGGCGGCGCTCTGGCGCTGCGCGACATACGCAAGGATGTCCTCTTTGCGCACGCGCCCGCCCGCGCCGGTACCCGTGATCTCATGCAGATCGATGCCATGCTCGCGGGCCAGCCGCCTCGCCAGAGGCGAAATGCGCTGGCGCTCCTCTTCCTCGACCTGCGCGGCCCGGGCATGCCGGCCTGCGCCATCGACTCTCTGCGTCGCGGCCTGGCTGGTCCCCATGACGGGCGTCGCGGCCTGCGCGGGACTCTTCGGCGGCGCGGCATCAGGCCCCGGCGCTGCTGACGGAGCCTCCTCTGAGGGCTGCGCGGCAACATCGGCGCTTTCTTCAATCAATGCAATGTCGGTACCTACAGCAACGGTCTCGTCGGCATTGACGAGAATGCGTGTCAGGCGACCGGCAACCGGCGATGGCAGTTCGGCGTTGATCTTGTCGGTCACAATCTCCGCCAGCGATTCGTCTTTCTCAACGTAGTCGCCCTCTTTTTTTAGCCAGTTCGCTATGGTTCCTTCGGCCACCGATTCTCCCAATCGCGGCATCTTTACCGGCGTTGGCATATGTCTACACCCCTCTTTTTGCGATTTAGCAAAAGCCATGTGCGCAAGTTCTTTCTAACTCCTCACCGCTGCGCGGTTCGCCGTGAAGAGGAGTCTGCGGGCTGAGTGCCGCAGGCACTCAGCCCGCAGACTCCTCTTCATACGGTACGCCGCATGAAGTTTACCAGTTTAAGCCAGATATCCCCCGCGCGCAGGTGCGCGATGGATCGCGATATGCGTGCACGCTCCAGGCCGATGGAGCTCGATTCATCACGCGCCTACGCATAGAGATAATCACCAGATCATTTTCTTAAACTTCATCAGGCGCACAGCAACTTGCACATCAAGTCAACGCTCTAATAGGCAGCGAGGTTTCTCGCCGCGGCAACAATTTTCTCAGCATTGGGCAGGTAGGCTTCTTCTAACGGCGGCGCATACGGGAATGGCACATCGGGCGCGGCCACACGCGTAATCGGCCCATCCAGGTATTCGAAAAGGTCCTCGGCCAGAATGGCGGCCAGTTCGGCGCCGATGCCGCCCGTCAGCGTATCTTCGTGAACGATCAGTACTTTGTTGGTATGCCTGACCGACTCTATAATTGATGCACGATCCAGCGGGATCAGGCAGCGCAGGTCGAGCACCTCGGCCTCCACATCATCTTCCTCTTCCAGTACACGCGCGGCCTGTAAGCACTGATGCACCATCGCCCCGTAGGTCAGCATGGTCATGTCTTCGCCCTCACGCCGCACGATGGCCTTGCCCAGTGGCACAACGTAATCCTCTTCGGGCAGATCTTCGCGCAGTTCCGGCATGCGATAGAGCAGCTTGTGCTCCAGGTAGAGCACCGGATTGTTATCGCGGATGGCGGCCTTGAGCAGTCCCTTCGCGTCATAAGCAGTGGAGGGCACGGCAATCTTGATCCCCGGTGTGTGGAAGAACCACCCTTCGGGACTGGCTGAATGGAACGGGCCGCCTTTGGTGCCGCCGCCCGAAGGTCCACGAATCACGATGGGGATCGGCATACCCGAGCGCCAGTACATCTTCGTCGCCATGTTGACGATCTGATCGAATCCACAGGTGATAAAGTCAATGAATTGCATCTCGGCGATGGGGCGCATACCCATCAGTGCGGCACCAACGGCGGAGCCGATGATCGCCGCCTCCGACATCGGGGTATCGATGACGCGCTCCGGCCCGAACTCTTCAAGCAGGCCCGCGCTGACCTTGAAGGCCCCGCCGTATGTTCCCACATCTTCTCCCAGCAGGAACACGGCCTCATCACGCCGCATCTCTTCTCGGATCGCCTGGCTGATTGCCTCCAGATAAGTCACTTTTTTTTCGCTCATCGTCGTCCAACGGCCTCCTCTGCCTTGCTCACAGTGCTGAACGGCTGGCCTGTGCGCGTATCGAGCGCGTTGACGTAGCGCGGATTATTGGCACCAGGCTCGCCCACAATCGCTATTGGCCCATCGGGGGCAAAGAGATAATCGGCCACCGTTTCTCTATCGGGCGGAGGACTCTGCTCGGCGAAGCGCACAGCATCATCAACCACGCCCTTGACGCGCGTCTCGATCTCGGCCTTACGCTCAGGCGTCAGTATACCTTCCCGCGTGAGATACGCCTCAAAACGGTTGATGGGATCCTTCGCCAGCCACTCTTCGCGCAGCGCCGGAGGAACATAGTCAGCCTTATCGGCCTCGGAGTGGCCGCGCACGCGGAAGGTTTTGCACTCCACGATAGCCGGTCCTTTGCCGCTGCGCGCATGCTCGACGGCGCGCCCGACGGCATCGATGACGGCGAGCACATCGTTGCCATCGACGCTCTCGCCCGGTATGCCGTAGGCCGCGGCCCGCTCGGAGAGGTTCGTGAGCGCGAACTCCTGCGCGTTGGGGGTTGAATATGCGTATCCGTTGTTTTCGATGACCAGGACGAGGGGAAGTTTTTGCACGGAAGCGAAGTTCATCGCTTCGTGGAATGGCCCCGTGCTGGTTGCGCCGTCGCCGCAGGCCGCGAGCACGATTGTCGAACGCCTGCGCATCTTCATCGTCAGTGCGATACCGCAGGCCACCGGCAGCGATTCGCCGAGCATACTGATCGCCGGCACAATGCCGTGATGGATGTCGCCGATATGAAGCTGCCCGTCGCGTCCCAGCGATGGAGAGTTGCCGCGAGCCAGCCATTGACACATCACAGCGCGCGGCGCGGTGCCTCGTACCAGATGCATGCCCAGATCGCGGTGCTGCGGAACGATGCAGTCGCCATCGCGCAGCGTCATCGCTGCCCCGACGGTGGTAGCCTCGTGCCCCTGCGCGGTGTAGACGCCGCCCACAACGCGCCCCTGCAAAAAGAGTGTGCGGGTGCGATCCTCCATCGCGCGGGTGAGACGCATAAAATAGTAAATCTGTAGCAGGTCAGCCTTGACCCTGTACTTTCCAGACATGTATTAAGTAGCTGCCTCCTCAGGATCGATAACCAAAAAGCACATACCTGTTCTCATTGTCGCCTGCCCTCTTCATAAAGTCAAGTCAGGCGACCTCGCGCTCTATTTCACCGGGTGTTCGCGTGTCGCCATCACACATGTGACGCATAGAGTTGTGGGGCCGGACGCTTCGCATCCGGCCCCACAACTCTATGCGTCACATGTGTTTATTCCCAGAAGACGCGCACGCGCCAGTAGCGGCGATGGGCCAGGTCGTCCTTGAGGCGGTTGGCTGTGCTGGTCACTAATCCCGCGAATTGCAGGTGCTGGAGCGCTTCGAGGAGGATGGCGGGACGCCAGCGATAGCGGAAGGTTCGCTGGAGATCGGTTAAGGTTACGCCCTCAGTTACCCCGGCATCGGGCAGCGAGGCGTGCACGAGAGTAGCGAGATACCTCTGACCGGCCTGGCGCTCCTTCTGCTCCGGGGTTCTGGAGTACCGGTAGGGATCCGATGCAGGTGCCGTAAAAATAGCTTCGAAGCGGCAAACAGGCGCTCCGCGCTTCATGCAGCTATGTTCAAAAATAGTCACTTGCTCTCCATAGCGCTCGGCGGCTCCTTCGATTGCCCCTTTAAGCAAGGGACAGACTCCGCGCGGGCTATCGTAGGTGAGTATTACGGCATTGGGATGGGAAGAAACTTCATAGTTGAAGAGGGGAGGCGTCAATCCTTCCTCGGTACGGCGCAATCGAGCATGCACGTCCCGCATGGTCAATAAGAGATCGCGCCCGCTTTCAACTTGAGAGAGGACATAGGTGCACAGGTGACTGGTCAGGCCATTGATGATAAAATAGCGCCCATACTCGCGCAGCAGCGTATCAACGGGCACATGTGTCAACTGATGGGCGGCGCCAATACCAGCTAGCAGGGTGGCATCGTCATAGAGTCGGCTGGCTAAGGGGGCATTTGCGAACGTTTCTCCAATCTTTTCTCGATAATCGTGAAGCAACTTTTCCCCAAAACGTTCACTCAAATATTTCTCCCAGGTGACGAAAATTAAGCCATGCATGACCTCACCTCCAGAAAAAACCGTCGTGAAACATCCCGTTCATAGATAAATCTAACTTATTATATCTACTTGTGTAATACAAATGTAACCTATTAACATAGCTTGTGCAACGAATCGGTACTTCTGGTTTATTGTTACGACAGAGATCAACATACGGTATTTATAGATTTAACGTTTTAGCTCAAGCGCTTGCTTGCGTCTAAGGCACCTGTACATAACCA
>DATGLE010000185.1:0-6756 GCA_035294325.1 Ktedonobacteraceae bacterium
ATCGGCGCCGTGACCATTCAGGAGGGGGCGAGCATCTGGTATAACGCCGTTATTCGCGGCGATACCGCGCCTATCGTCATCGGGCGGCGCACCAACATTCAGGATAATTGCACGCTGCACACCGACGCCGACGCTCCCCTGACCATCGGCGCGGAATGCACCATCGGACACAACGTGGTGCTGCACGGTGCCACGCTGGGCAACCGCGTGCTGGTGGGGATGAACGCCGTCGTGCTCAGTCGCGCTCGCATTGGCTCCGAGACGATTATCGGGGCCTGTGCGCTGGTGGGCGAGGGCAAGCAGATACCCGAGGGCGTGCTGGCCGTGGGCATTCCCGCGAAGGTGACGCGGGACCTGAGCGGGGCGGAGCGTGAGAGCCTTGTGCAGAGCGCCGATGGCTATTGCCTGCGCGCGGCAAATCATCGCGCGTCGTTAGAAGGGATGTAATGGAATAAGCTCGAAGGCCGCCACCAGGGCGGCCCTCGCATACCCCCATCCACATATTTACTGATTGAGCGTCACCTGGAAGGTCGTCTGCACGGGCGATTGGCCCGGGCGCTGGATCTGCACGCCAATAACCCACACGCCGGCCATAGAGAATGATTCCTGCTTGCCGAAGGTCGCAATGTAGATCGGATTGCCGCCGGCGATGGTCTTGCGCGCCGTCCCCATATCCATGATCTGCATGTTGGTGGTCAATTGCACCTGCGCGTCGGTGACGGGGTTGCCGCTGCGATCATTAATGGTCACAATGACCGTGTTGGCGACGCCGACGCGGCCCGGCAGGACCTGCAACGTGACCGAGAGATCCCCGGCCTGCTTTGTCTGCGCGCCCGCTGCTGGAGCTGATGCGTTCTGCGACTGCGCGTTGCTAGACGGGACGGCGGGGAAGTTGATTGGTGGCGCAAGGAAGGTCATCAGCGCCGCGCAGAGCAGGAAGCCTGCCGCCAGCCAGCTTTGAATATTCAGCCCTTGCTTGAGAGAGCGCCGGCCCTGTTCCAGTGCGGACTGGCGTGCGCGACGCGCTGGCAGGTCGGGATTGACTACTGGTAGGAGTAACGCCTGGCGGATGAGCCTGGGGCCTTGTGCGAAGAGCATGTATGCGCTCGCAGCCGTCAGCGCGATAATGATGACGCTCTGCACGACCAGCGTTTTCGCATAGGGATCGTTGAGCAATTGTTGCGAGCTGCTGATGCTCGCTTCGCCGAGGAAGAGGTCGCTGACCAGCAGCACGCCCATGCCCGCCAGCAGGAAGGGCGTGAAGCGGCGTAGTAATACGACCAGAGTCTCGGCGCGGTGGGCCTGATCGACGACGAGCAGTTGCGGCAGCAGGATATAGCCAAGATAGGCAAGCCCGCCGAACCATATCCCCTGGGCAATACGGTAGAGCCAGTCGAAGACGATAGCGCTGATATGCGGCTGCAAGACCTGGGCCGCGTCGCTTGAAAGCGCGTAGGTCAGTACGATCAATCCTGCCAGCAGCAGCCACGCGGGAGTATAACGCATGGAGAGCGCCTGCGCCGGCTTCGCATCCTCCGCCGGACGTTCCTTCGTCGCGGGTGGGGTACTGGTGGAACGCGCCTCCTGGCCTGCTGTCTGACGCAGCGGCCCTGAGTGCGTTGCGCGCTGTGGGATGTCCTGTGTCCTGCCCGTCCAGCGCAGCAGGGCCAGCGCGGCGATGAGCAGCGCGATGCGAACGAGCCAGAGATGGCCGTAGCTGGTCGCGATGATGAGCTGAGCCAGCGCGCCGGGATCGAGGTTGCCGCCCGAAACGCGCGCCAGATTGATGCTGCGCAGCAGCAGCGTCACAATCTCGCCGACGAGCAGCACGACCAGGCAGAGCCATTGCAGCGAGGATGCCTGCCGGCGCGCGCGGTCAAGCAGCGTCCAGGCGTTTTCAGTTCGCGCCAGGATGAGCCGCTCCGCCACCAGGATGCCTATCCAGAAGGCGAGCGCCAGGAGGATCAGCCAGTCCCAGGCCACGGAAAGCGCGCCGATGAAATCGAGCGTGCGCGATCCCCCCACGCCATACAGATCATTGCTGGTGCCGGGACCGACCACGCGCGTGCCAGAAAGTCCCGTGCTGGAGAAGCCAACATCGAAGCCGATGATGCCGTGCGTGGTATGTCCGTCGTCGCTGGCTACCGCCGTCCAGATGATCTCGTAGCTCCCCTGGGGCAGCGCGGAGGGTGTCTTGAGTGGTATATCCAGTTCGCGTGAGTTTGGTGGCGCGACGCTGCTGGCGGCCGCACCGACATCAACAAGGTTGCCGTTCTGGATGGAGTAGACGTGAGCTTCGCTGATGGGGCTGATGGGCGCGTTGAAAAAGATGCGCACAACGGATGGCACGGCGTTGACCACCGAGCCATCCACCGGATCCGAGCCGATCACGTAGGCATGAGCAGACGCCACAGGCGCCGGCAGGAGCGTTGCCGAGCCTAGATATGCCAGGATGCCGAGTATAAGCGCTGTTGCTATGACAAGCAGTTGTCTCTGTCGCATATGTATCTATGTATAATTCCGAAAAACTCATAAGTTAGGAATGCCTACCCCAAGATTGTACATCAGCCCTGCCATGCTCGCAATATTTCCTGTCCTCGCGCCTGCGGCGCTCGCGGGATGTTATGGTGTGGCCCAGGCGCTTCGCGCCTGGGCCGCACCATAACATCCCGAGTTCATTGCAGCCTGCGGACGCCTGTGGCAGTTGCCTGATAGTGTGTGAGACGGGCGCGAAGCGCCCGGGCCACACCACACTAGCCATCCCGAGTTCATTGCAGCCTGCGGGCGCCTGTGGCAGTTGCCTGATAGTGTGTGTGAGACGGGCGCTTCGCGCCCGTCTCACACACTACATTCCTTGCGGGACGCAGCCGCGCGAAGGCTCCGCGCCATCAAACATCTTCTGATGGCGCGGAGCCTTCGCGCGAGCGCAGTTCTTTCTCCCAGCAGGAAGCGCAATATCCGGCCGCAACCAGATCGAGCGTCAGATGATAAAAGTGGTATTGTTCCTGAAGTTGCTCATGCAGGTTGCCGAGCAGCTCCTCATCGAGATGGATGGTCATACGACAGCGGCGGCAGACAAGATGATGGTGCGCCTGTCCTTCCGATGGTTCATAGTGCGGAGGCTCGCCGGGCAGGTGAATCTCGCGAATCAGGCCCAGGTCCCTGAGCAGGTCCAGCGTGCGGTAGACGGTAGAGAGGCTGACATAAGGATTGCGCTGCTGAACGCGTGCGGCGATCTGTTCGATGCTGAGGTGCTCGTTCGCTTCCTGGATCACGCTCAGAATCATATGGCGCTGCGGTGTAAGGCGGTATCCGTGCCTGTGGAACAGTTCATTGCTCGAATTTACAAAGTTTTGCATGCGAGACCTCATCGCTAGAGTTGCCTGGTGAAGCAATCCTTCCCTGAGAGAATAATGCTCATGAGATGTCAGGGCCAGCCTCAAAGATATGCTATGACCTGATGATTGTTGGTGACGCTCTCCTGCACCTATCATATCACTCATGTACAGAGGTTGCGGATGAGAATATAGCTCTCTTCCGAGCGCTGATCTGGTCAGAATATCATTTAACCACCGGGTTTTGCTGAATCTGCAAAACTCAGCTTATCACTATGCGAGCAGGATGGTGAACGATTTCACCATCCTGATATGGAAAGCAGAATAGCAGGATCCCTGGAGAGCAAGTACACTACCTCTATAAGCCGATGAGATGAACAGAGGAACTCAAGGCACGCCAGCAAGAAGGCGCTTCCAGAATAGCAGGCGCCGGGCTGGCAGGGGCACCCGTTCTGCCTCATCACTTTCATGAAGATAAAGGAGTGTATGCAATGCAGAGACGAAGACGCATCCATGATCCTATGAATTTATACAAACCTATCAATGCCTATGGAGCTATTGGGGATTGCCATTCCGTCCTGCTGGTTGCTCCCAATGGGTCCATTGATTGGGGATGCCTGCCAGACTTTGATAGCCCCGCTCTTTTCTGCCGCTTGCTCGATGAGCAGCGCGGAGGATATTTCCAGGTCACTCCTGCAAGCGGAACTATTCCAGGGACCCAATGCTACCTCCCTGGCAGCAATGTTTTGCTGACACGTTTCACCGGTACTACCGGGGCCGTTACGGTGACTGACTTTATGCCTGTCGAGACGGTCACTGCCTGGCCCTTGCCCGACGGGAGGCAGAAGACCTGGACCCGGGAAGATGGCTCCTGTCACTGCCTGGTGCGGATCGTGGAGTGCACTCACGGCGAACTCCCCATCACGGTGCGGCTCAAGGTGACTCCACAGTATGCGGGTTGCCCCGGCGAAGTATCTTTACTCCCAGGCCGGGGAGTTGTTGTCAGCGGCGGGGATCAACATGTGGGCCTGGCCGTTATCAGCGAGCATGCTTTACCGCTTTCTCCCCTGGCTCTTGAGCAAGAGCCGGGAGAGGAGCATCCCACCGTCGTCCTTCAAGCCACCCTGCGCAGGGGCGAACGCTTGCTCCTTGCGCTGGGCATGGGGCGCACTGCCCTGGCTGCTCGGTGCCTGGTTGAAACGGAATTCCAGCGGTGCGATTTTGATGCCAAACTGGCGCAGACGTTGCAGTGCTGGCGCACCTGGGTGAGCGGGTGTACCTACAGAGGCCCCTACAGCGAACTGGTCGAGCGCAGTGCTTTGATCTTGAAGATGCTGACCTATGCCCCCACCGGGGCTATTGTCGCAGCCCCCACCACGTCCTTGCCAGAAGAGATCGGGGGAACGCGCAATTGGGACTACCGCTTTACCTGGCTGCGTGACGCCAGCTTTACGCTTTACGCGCTCAGTGTCCTGGGCTTTACGGAAGAGGCTCACGCGTTTATTCACTGGTTGCAGCGACTCGCGTTCTCCGATGGCGAAGATTTGCAGATTCTCTATGGCATTCGTGGGGAACGTGAGCTGGCCGAACAGGTGCTCGATCATCTGAGTGGATATCGAGATTCCTGGCCGGTGCGCATTGGCAATGGGGCAGCAGGGCAGAAGCAACTCGACGTTTTTGGGGAAGTGCTTGATTGCCTGCATCTGTATCGCCGTCAGGGAGGCTTTGAACGCCACGGTGAGAAGCTGGAGGGAGCCGTGTGGTCGCTCATGTGTACGATGGCCGAGCAGGTGTGCAAGCATTGGAAAGAGCCTGATAGCGGAATCTGGGAGGTGCGTGATGGCCCGCGTCACTTCGTCTACTCCAAAGTCATGTGCTGGGTAGCTCTTGACCGGGTTATCCGCGCTGCCGAGCAGGAGCACCTGGAGGCAGACGTTGCGCGCTGGCGGCAGGTCCGCGAGCAGATTCGCGTTGACATCCTGGCAAACGGCTACAATGCTCAGATAGGAGCCTTCACACAGTCCTATGGCAGCACCACGTTGGACGCTTCAAGTCTCTTGCTGCCACTGGTCGGTTTCATTCCCGCGACTGACCCGCGCATGCGTTCGACGGTGGACCGCATCATGGAGCACCTGACGGACGAGCAGGGGTTTGTGTACCGTTACAAGGGAGAAGATGGGCTTTGCGGACAGGAAGGGACGTTCACTATTTGCTCCTTCTGGCTGGTGGATAATCTCGCTATGCAAGGGCGGGTGGAAGAAGCCCGCGCGCTGTTCGAGGACCTGGTGAGCTATGCCGGGCGCCTGGGGTTGTTCTCGGAGGAGATCGACCCGAACAGGTGTGTGGCACTGGGCAATTATCCACAGGCTTTTACCCATATAGCGCTGATTAATAGCGCGCAGAATCTGCAACGCGCCGAAGAGCGCCTGAGCGAGCGCCGGACCCATACGGCTCCGCTCGTCGCGGCCATCTCTTTCATCAAGGCATAAAAATCTCTTCTCATTTCAGGAAGAAGCCCGCAAGAGGCGTCTTCCTCTGCGGCAGCCGCTCCCCCGCAGCCCAACGGCGCTGTTGATGAAACGGCAGGGGAGTGCTGAATTGAAGAAACGGTATAGTTCGTATAGTATGCAGAGGGAAGAATTGGTAATCCGACAGGTTATGAGCGCAAATGCTCTCTGAGGAGGAACCTCTGTTATGAATATACCGGTAACGCTAAGTCCGCCACAACTGATCCTTGTTCTTATAGCCATTGTCGGCCTCGGCCTGCTGATCTCTTCGTTGATGAGTGTGAGCCGTGTGCATATGGAGAAGTATTATTATCGTGACGAGGCGGGCGAGCATGTCTATCACAGGCCGCGACGCCACTTCAGATGGGGGCGTGGTCTGGGCGGTATCATCCTCTTAGTGCTCTCACTTTCGCTGCTATGGACCGCCTTCGTGGTGCAGACCTACCTCGGTCTTACCGGCGATGTCCAGGTGGCGCGCGTCCATGCGACAAGCGTGGCGAATATGCCGCATACGATGTTTGTCGATCTCATTCTATACGATAAGGGCGGCCATCAGGTATCCGATAAGACCTATCTCGTCCAGGGTGACGAATGGATGCTCCAGGGCGATATCATCAAGTTCCCGACGTGGATGAATATTGTGGGCATCCATTCGGGGTACAAGCTGACGCGCCTGGAGGGCCGGTTCGACGATCCCAATATGGAGGCCAATGCAAAACATACCGTGATCGTGCTCAACGGCGGCGACGATCAATTTTTTAAGACGGTACAGGAGCAGGCGTGGGTTTCTCCCGTGGTTCAGGCGGCCTACGGCAATGCCGTCTTCCTGGCCGCCGATGGCAAGACCTACAATGTGTTTGTCTCGCAAACGGGACTATACGCGCAGCCCGCGAAATAACCGGCCAGGGGCCAGC
>DATGLE010000186.1:0-8569 GCA_035294325.1 Ktedonobacteraceae bacterium
GAGGGATGGCCTGCTGGGCAGGTGGTGGGGCGCGAAGCTGCTGGCCGCACTGCCGCAGAAGCTGCTGGAGGCGCCAGGCATGCTCTCCGGCATGTTTCTTGGCGGCTACACCGGTGTGCTGCTGACGGCGACGAGCGTGCCGCTCTGGTCGCGCAGCAAATTGCTGGGCGCGGTCTTCATCTCATCGGCGCTCTCCACGAGCGCGGCGCTTATTTCGCTGGTCCTGCGCCTCGCAGGCGCACCGGCCAGCGCGCTGCGCAAGCTGGAGCGCCTGGAATGGGTGGCGATGCTCACGGAACTGGCGGGCCTGCTGGCATTCCTGCGTGGCTCTGGCCGGGCCGCGCGCCCGCTGGTGGGCAACGGGCCGCGCGAGCAGGGCGCTACCTTCTGGCGCTTCATGTTTGGCGCGGGCCTGCTCCTGCCACTGCTGCTCCAGACGCGCGCGCTCTTCGACCTGCCCAGGCGCAGCCGGGATCGCACTCGCGGGCGCAGCCTGCTGATATCCGCGCTGGTACTGGTGGGCGGTTATTTCTTACGGCGCACGCTCATTGAAGCGGGCCGCATATCGAGTACCGATGCCCGCACGACCCTGTGGAATGCCCGGCGCTAAGCCGGGCACTGGCCCCGCCCCGCGCATTCCGCCACGCACTTCATTCGCCCTTTCAGAGAGGGCATGCAGCCCGGCACTGGCCCCGCCCCGCGCATTCCGCCACGCACTTCATTCGCCCTTTCAGAGGGGCATGCAGCCCGGCACTGGCCCCGCCCCGCGCATTCCGCCACGCCGCGCACTTCATTCGCCCTTTCAGAGAGGCATGCGCGGCGGGCGCAGCCCGCCGCGCATGCCCCTCTGAACACCGCGAGCGGCGCAGGCGCGAGGAGTATAGATCTTTCAGAAGCCATTTACAATGAGGGCATTCCATGCTATAATACATAGCAGAATTGAGGAAACTTTTTTGAGAAAAGTGGGTATCATCCCACTTTTCTGTTTGCCAGAAGACCTTTT
Organism: Ktedonobacteraceae bacterium; assembly: GCA_035294325.1. Classification (GTDB taxonomy): domain Bacteria; phylum Chloroflexota; class Ktedonobacteria; order Ktedonobacterales; family Ktedonobacteraceae; genus DATGLE01. The sequence continues at coordinate 1,004 of DATGLE010000186.1, forward strand.
TTCCTTGCACACGAAAAAATGATGTTATTCTACTGGGCACCAGCGGGAGGAGCAGGCATATGAGGAGCGAATTTCAAGCGGCCATCGCACAACTAATTGCCGAGAAGGGACTACCCCGCGAAGTGGTAATGGAGACTGTCGCCAACGCCCTGTTAGCAGCTTACCGCAAGAGCTTCGGCGGCGGAGAGAATGTCCGCATCGAAGTCGATAAGAATGGTGAAGTGCACGTCTGGGCGTCGAAACGAGTGGTAGCCCAGGTCAAGAATGCGAATGAGGAGGTCTCGCTGGCAGAGGCGCAGCGTCTCATCCCTAAAGCGGCGCTCGGACAGTTTATCGATGTAGACTCATCGTTCATCTTCGCACGTATTCCGACGCAGACAGCGAAACAGGTCATCTTGCAGCGCATCCGCGAAGCGGAGCATGAGCATCTCTACGATCAGATCAAGAACTGGGTAGGCGAGATCCGTCTGGGCACGCTCACCCGCAAAGATCCTGTGCGCGGCTGGCTCCTCGACTTTGATCTCGTCGATAAAGCGGATAAGGTAGAAGGCGTGATGCCCCCCAGCGAGGAGGTGCCCACCGAGCGCTACCGCGTCGGCCAGCGCCTGCGCGTCTACGTCTACGATGTACGGCGCATCCAGGGCCGCATGCTGCAAATTCTCGTCTCACGCACCCACCGCGATCTGATACGCCGCCTCTTCGAATCGGAGGTTCCTGAGATCTACGAGGGCACCGTTGAGATCAAAGCCATCGCGCGCGAGCCGGGCAGCCGTTCCAAAGTCGCGGTTGTCGCTCGCCAGGAGGGCCTCGATCCCATTGGCTCGTGCGTCGGTGTACGGGGATCGCGCATCAATAATATCGTACACGAACTGAACGACGAGAAAATCGATATTATTCAGTGGAGTCCCGACGCGGCGACCTTCGTGGCGAACGCGCTCAGCCCGGTCAAGCCGCTCAAGGTGGAATTGCGCGAAAGCGATCATACCGCGCTCGTTACCGTGCTTGAGAGACAGTTGTCGCTCGCTATTGGCAAGGATGGGCAGAATGCCCGCCTGGCCGCCAAACTCACTGGATGGCGCGTCGATGTGACCAAGCCTGCCGAGGGCGAGGTATACGACGAGCCGATTGAGGAGTCACAGGAGACGGTCGGGTCGGCACGGCGCGAACGTTCCGGGGGAAGGCGCGAACGCTCGGGGCACCGTGGCGGAGGACGCGAGAGGGGGTAGCAGTGAATGGCGAAGACAGCCAGTAAACAGCCGAGACGGCAAAAGCACGTCCCTTTACGGACCTGCGTCGCCTGTCGCGAGACGAAGCCCAAGCGCGAGCTTCTGCGCATCGTTCGCACACCTGATGGTCATGTTCTTATCGATGCTACCGGCAAGAAATCCGGGCGCGGCGCCTATCTCTGCGCGCGTCTCTCTTGCTGGGAGACCGCGATGAAGAAAAAACGGCTTGAGCAGGAATTCGAGACCACCATCTCCGAGGAGGACCGCGCCGGGCTGGACAGCTTTATCGCCACCCTGCCCCGCGACTAAGGAGATGTCTGATGCCAGGCGCCTTCTCTCACCGGGCGTCCGCGCGGCTTCTCCGCACCAGGGATAGAGAGTGTTGTGTGACAAAATGCGCTGCGCGCATTTTGTCACACAACACTCTCTATCCGGCGAGTGCCGCAGGCGCGAGGAGATTGCAAGAATTACCCGGTTGGGCTATACTGAAATAGAGTGTAGTATCTCTATCCTCCATTCGGGAGCGATAGGAAGTCCTTCAATACTGGCATCCAGCCTTTCAGGCCGGATGAGGATTGAAAGAAAAAATAATGTGTCGTTTATTCTCTACTCTTGACAGAGACACAGCCCCTCGTCTACAGGGCAGTTGTAGCAGCGAATGTTTGCGGAGCGATCAGCTATGATTATATAACCATAGCCTCTACGCCAGAGCGCAGACTGACCATGCCTGGCACTGCACTAACGTAACGGGGGTCTGTCCCTTCACTTTCAGGAAGGCGACAGACCTTTCTTATGGCTGTGAAGAGAGATTTCCGCCGCCACCCATGCCGTGGCGCCATCATTCGATAGAAGGGAGTCTTCTTCATGAAAGATACATCCGAGTTCCCAGAAGGGACCGAGCAGGCGAAACTGACCACGACGAAAAGCAGAACGAGTGCCCGCTCCAGGCCCGAAAGCGCAACACCAGGCAATCAGGAACAGGAGACAAAGCCAGCGCCTCGGCGTCGTACTACCACCACTACATCCCGTTCAACGGCAACACATACCAACCAGCAGGTGGGCGAAACCGCCACGGCTGCGCCTGCGTCGACAGCAGCGCCGCGTTCGGCTCCGGCTCAGCAGAATCGCACAGCCGCGCCAACGACAACGCCGGGCCAGCGTACAGGCGGCTCGCCACAACGCGGCAGCCATCCTTCCCAGCGCGTGGCCGGGAATGGTGCAACCGCGCCTTCGAGTGGGGGGACGCGCGCGCCGGCTCAGCATCGCACGGGCACAACCGCTCCTGCGCATGCCCCACACCAGCCGCGTCAAGGCTCCGGCGGTGCGGCCACGCACCAGGGAAACCATCACCCGGCAACGGCTCAGCGGCCAGGAACGCGTTCGCCCTCATCCGGCGGCGCTCGCCCGGCTGTTCATCACCCCGCCGGCGCTCGTCATAGCACCACCGGAGGCAGAACACCAGCGCAGCGCACACAGGAGCGGCGTGCGGCGGCTGTCAGGGAGAAGCCAACCGGCCCGGTCTCCATCCCACCGCAGATCGTGGTAAAGGACCTGGCCGAATTGCTGCACGCGACGCCCAACGAGGTCATTCGCGGCCTGATCAAGCATAGCATCTTCGCCAGCATCAATCAGGTCGTAGACTATGAGAAGGCCGCCCTTGTAGCGCAGGATCTCGGCTTCGAGCCGACGCAAAGTGCCATCAGCGCTTCCCCAACTGTACAGGGCGAGCGCCAGTTATCGGCCAGCGAAGCTATGGTTGCCACGCGTCGCGACAATCAGACCGTTGTTATTCCGCCGGTTGTGACGATCATGGGCCACGTCGACCACGGCAAAACCTCGCTGCTCGACGTGATTCGCAAGACAAAGGTAGCCGCCAGCGAGGCAGGCGGCATTACCCAGCACATCGGCGCCTACCAGGTTGAGGTGAACGGCAAGAAAATCACCTTCCTGGACACGCCGGGCCACGAGGCGTTTACCGCCATGCGCTCGCGCGGCGCACAGGTGACGCACATCGCTGTTATCGTCGTCGCCGCCGATGATGGCGTGATGCCGCAGACGCGCGAGGCCATCGATCACGCGAAGGCCGCCAAAGTGCCGATCATCATTGCCATCAATAAAATCGATAAGGCCAACGCCAACCCTGATCGCGTCAAGCAGCAGCTCGCGGAGATCGGTGTGGTTGTCGAGGAATACGGCGGAGATGTCGTGAGCGTCGAAGTCTCGGCGCGCAAGGGTATCGGCATCGATGAACTGCTGGAGTATATCCTGCTGGTCGCGGAAATGCAGGATATCAGGGCCAACCCGAACCGGCCCGCAACCGGCGTCATTATCGAGGCCAAACTGGAAAAGAACACCGGCCCGATGGCAACCGTGCTTGTGCAGCAGGGCACGCTCAAGATGGGCGATAGCATCGTCGTTGGCCCCCTCGCCGGCAAGGTTCGCGCCATGTTCAATGATCGCGGCAAACGTATCCAGAAGGCTCCGCCCAGTACGCCCGTGAGCATCATCGGTCTGCCGGAGGTGCCGCAGCCCGGTGATCGCCTGGAGGTCGTGCCCGACGAGCGCACCGCCAGGCAACTCGCGCAGCAGGAAGCGGAGCGGCGTCGCAACGAGACTATGCCGCTCGGCCAGGTCAGCCTCGACACCCTCTACATGCAGATGCAGCAGGGGCAGGTCAAGGAACTGAACATCGTGCTCAAGTGCGATGTCCAGGGATCCGCCGAGGCGATCAAAAACGCCCTCTCGAAGGTGGGCGAAGAGAACCTGAAGGTCCGGCTGATCCACGAGGGCATCGGCAACATCAGCGAAACCGACGTACACCTGGCCGGGGCCTCAAACGCTCTCATCATCGGCTTCAACGTCAAGGCCGATGGCGCCGCGCTGCGCGAGGCGCAAAGAGAGGGCGTGGAGATCCGCTACTATGAGGTCATCTATAAGCTGATCGAGGACATCGAGGCCGCCCTTACAGGCATGCTCGAACCAACGTACCGCGAGGTCGTCGAAGGGCATGCCGAAGTGATCCAGATCTTTAAGGCCGGTAAGAACACGATCATCGCCGGCTGTCGCGTTACCGATGGCAAGATTACGCGCAGTTCGCAGGCGCGCGTGCTGCGCAAGGGCGAAAAAGTATACGATGGCAAGATTGCCTCGCTGCGTCGTGGCAAAGACGACGTGCGCGAGGTTGCCAGCGGCTATGAGTGCGGCATCGTTCTTGAAGATTTTAGCGCTATCGAGCTTGAGGATATCATCGAAGCATATGCCCAGGAACGTGTGAAACCGGGAGTGTAAACAGAGCCATGCCAAATCTCTACAGACAGGAGAAACTCGGCGAACTGATTGCGGCGGAACTCAGCAGCCTGCTGCGCACCCGCGTCAAAGATCCGCGCGTCGGCTTCGCCAGCATCACGCGTGTCGAAGTCAGCGGCGATCTGCGCCACGCGAAGGTCTTTGTCAGCGTCATGGGCAGCCCGGAGGAGCGCGAGGCGACGATGCGGGGCCTGAAAAACGCGACTGGCTTCCTGCGCCACGAACTCGCCGGGCGCATTACCCTGCGCTACATGCCGGAACTCGTCTTTAAGCTCGACCGATCGATAGAAGAAGGAGCACGCATACTCGAACTGATTCAACACATCGAGCAGGAAGAGCAGGGCAAACTTCAGGATGCGGGGCAGGAATGAGTGAAAATACAGCCTGTACAGCGCTGACGCCGTGGCTGGATCCGGCGCTGGTACAGCAGGCGATGGACCTGATCGCGCCGACCAGACGTATCGCGCTCATCGCGCACGAGCACCCGGACGGCGATTGCATCGGCTCCGCGCTCGGCCTGGCGTTGATGCTGGAGCAGGCGGGGAAGGTATGCGTTCCCGCCTGCGCGGACCCGGCGCCAAAAACACTGGCCTTTTTGCCGGGCGTGGAGCGGTTGCAACAGACGCTGGGCGACGAGAACTTCGACCTGGTGATCGCGCTGGACGCGGGCGAACTCAAGCGCTTCGGCCCCCTTTACGAGCGGCACCGCGCTTTTCTCGACCGGGCAACGATCATCAATATCGACCACCATATCAGCAGCGAGGGCTGCGGCCAGGTCAATATTATCGATCCTGCTGCCGCCGCCACCGCCGAGATCGTGACGCTCTTTCAGCAGCAGGCACAGCTCCCGCTCAGCCAGGACGCCGCGCTCTGCCTGCTCACGGGTGTCATCACCGATACATCTTCGTTCCAGTTCACCAGCACGACGCCGCGCACAATGGAGGTCGGCGCCATCCTGCTGCGCGCCGGTGCAGTCGCGGAGACCATCGTCAAACCGATCTATCGCACGCGCCCGCTGGCCCAGGCGCGTTTTCAGGCGGCGGTGATTAGCAATGCGCGCACTTCCTGTGATGGGCGCCTCATCTGGTCCTATGCCACTGAGGAGACGCTGGCAGACACGGGGGCAAAGCCAGAGATGGACGATAATTTCTCCGGCATGCTGCGCGACATCGAGGGCGTGCAGATCGCGGCCTTCTTCAAAAACTATGGCGAGCCGGGCGTGACGCGGCTCAGCCTGCGCTGCGCCGCTCCCTATAACGCTGCCGCGATCTGCCAGCGTTTTGGCGGCGGCGGCCACGAACGCGCCGCCGGAGCCACCATCCCTCTGCCCATGCAGGAGGCGATACCTCTGGTCCTGGCCGCCCTGGAACAGGAGATCAAGAATAACACGGGTAGCAACGAGTGAATATTAGATACGTTTACTCTCCATTGCTTCCACTGCTCTTTTGAGAACATTTATGGATGGTATTCTCAACATCAACAAAGAGGTGGGCATGACCTCGCACGATGTTGTGGGCAGAGTGCGCAGGCTGCTCAAACAGAAACGTGTGGGGCACGCCGGGACGCTCGATCCCGCCGCCGGCGGCGTCCTGCCCATCTGCATCGGTCAGGGAACGCGCGTCGCCGAATATCTCAGCGAGAGCGGCAAGGCGTATCAGGCCGAAATCGTCTTTGGCATCGTCACCGATACCTATGATGCAGAGGGCGCTATCATACGCCAGAGTGACACTACTGGCCTCACCCTGGAGATGATCGAGCAGGCGCTGCCCGCTTTTCTCGGGCCGCAGATGCAGGTGCCGCCGCGCTACTCCGCGATCAAAATCCAGGGGCAGGCGGCCTATAAGCGCGCACGCGCGGGTGAAGAGATCACGCTTGAGCCGCGCCCGATTGAAATCTACAGCCTGCACGTCATCGCCTGGCACGAGCAGCCGCCGCGACTCACCCTGGCTATCGAGTGCAGCAAGGGGACCTACATCCGCTCCCTCACTCACGATCTTGGGGAACGGCTGGGCTATGGCGCCCATCTCGCCGCGCTGCTGCGCACACGCAGCGGCCCATTCACATTAGAGGGCAGCATTACCCTGGAGCAGCTTGCCGCCGCGAGCGAGCAGGGCACCGTCAGCGATTACCTCCTCCCCATCGATTACGCCTTGCAGCACCTTCCCTCGCTCCACCTCGACGCCGCCACCGTCGAGGGCGTTCTACATGGCAACCCATTCCATCACCAGGCGCAGCCCTCCACGTCAGTGCAGTCCGGCACGGATCTCGCACGCGTCTACGCTCCCAACGGCCAGTTTCTCGCCATCGCCGCCTGGGATGGCAAGCACCATATCTGGCAGCCCAAAAAAGTTCTAGCATAATACTCATCGCGCCTGCGTCGCTCTCAGGCTCAGAGGCTCGCCTCCATTGCCTCCCATTATGAATGTTAACGATCAAGATCGGGAATGCCGGGGTGTGGTAGGGGCACGGCGCCGGCTGGGTGGGGTGGGGAGCGGTGGGGGCCGAAGCCGCGCCCCTACGTTGTCCCATCATCCCTTCCCCTTGCCAACCTTGTTCGTTAATATTCATTATGTAAGAGATGGCTGCTGCGTCCGCCGCCGCAGCAGCCATCTCTTACGCTCGCGAAGCGCCACAGGCGCTGAGCAGCCGGGCAAAGGGGATCCGACGAGCTACCTCGCATCCATACTACCATTATTCAATAAGCTGTGGTAGTATAAGCTAGAAAATCAAGGGTCGGTTCTCCCAGAACAGTGAGGAGTACCTTATATATAAAGGCATGGAATTAATAACAACTTTATCGCCCGGCGAGCCTATCGCAATCACCATTGGGAATTTTGATGGCATTCACAGGGGACATCAGCGCCTGATGCACGAACTACGTGCGCTGGCCGAGGCTCTGGGCTGCAAACCCGTAATGATCACTTTTTCGCCCCACACGCTGATGGTCGTCAAGCCGGATATCTATGTCCAGTATTTGACGACACTTGAGGAGAAGATCGCACTGGCAAGAGAATATGGCGGTATCGCCGACTAC
>DATGLE010000187.1:0-13884 GCA_035294325.1 Ktedonobacteraceae bacterium
GATACCTCTAACCCGCTCGATGATTCATTAGCAAAGGTTATGCGCACTATTCACGCATTGCCTGCATATACTGGTCAGCAGGAGAAGCAGGGCATTTCGGATCAGCGCCGCATATAACATACCGCGCCGGTCCTGCTTCCCCTCATTTCCTATCGCTCTCATTAAGAGAGCGCCTGCGGCGCTCGCTTTATTTGCTTTGCTATACGAGAAAATGAGCTTCGCGCATTTTCTCGTATAGCAAAGCAAATCCCAGGGCGCGGCGGAGCCGCGCGTGTACCCGTAGAGAGGGCAAGTATGCTGAGAATCTGCTATATGCAGGTTAAAAGTAGAGCCATTCAAAAAATAAATACTTTATGCTATTGGTCATCGAGAATATAATACCAGTACTGGTAGATGGAAACCATGTCGATACCAATAGATGTAGGGACCGGTTCCCTGCTTTATCATCATGAGTGAAAGGACGAGTTTTTCATGGGAAAAACTGTCAAAGAGAGCGCCGCGAAAAGGAGCAATAGCGCAGACAAGGCCGACGCTGTCATCAAACGAAAGGGAGTCATCACCTGGCTCGCTATTTCTGCACTGGTAGTGCTGGTCGCCACGACGTTTACTCTCCGGCGCCGCCTTTTCTCTAAAGGCAAAGACCAGTAGCCTCAGACCTTGTAGGAACCTGTGAAATTACAGGTTCCTACAGATATTGCCTTTCAAATGAGCATTTGCCCCCCAGAATGCCGCGAATTCGAGACATTTGCCTATTGACTCGACCATTTCCAATACGATATGCTCTGACACCAGAAAACATTCTGCCAGCTATCTTGCAAGCTTATGTCAATAGCAATCGTACAAAGAGCAGCAGGCTTCCTTCCAGCGTTCCCTGCTGCTCTTTGCAAGTATATGGGTGCTGGCCCGCTTTTCTTTTTTCACGCTGTGAAGACCTATCTTGAGGGACAAGTACAGCAAAGTATAGGCGCATAAAAAATCGAGAAACCATCTTTCTCTTAATTACCGGGGGAACGTTACTATGCATTTCTGCTTTATTATTGAGGAGCAGTATAGAGATGAAACTATGCCAATGGGCATTGTGGATCAGCTAAGGCAATGGGGACACAGCGTTGATCTCCTGGAGCCGGGCGCGACTATCGTGCGCCTGGGGGACCTCGCAAAGCAGCAGTATGACGCCTACGTCTTGAAAACAGTCTCGGATGGTCCTGGACTCAGTATACTGGAGGCCGCCGAAGCTATCGGTGTTCCGACGATCAATCATTCGCGCTCTATCCGCCTGGTACGCGACAAGGCCGTAGCCGCTGCCTATGCTCAGGCACGCGGCCTGCCCGTCCCGCTCACATACTTTGCCGCCCATGAACACCTTCTTGAGCAGGTACCGGCGGAGGATTATCCCCTGGTTGTGAAGCCTGCCAACGGCAGCTCGGGGCGCGGCATTTACCGCGTGAACAACCAGGCCGAGCTACAAACGATAGAGTTTACAGAAGCCAGGGGCAGCTTCTTGCTGGCGCAGCACTACATCGAGAATACAGGCTTTGACATCAAGCTCTACGTCGCGGGCAAGGAAGTCTATCCAGTGGCAAAAAGCTCGCCGCTCCATCCTGAGATCAGTGTCGATAAACATATTATCCCGATCACCCTGGAGCTGCGCAACCTGGCCCTCCGCGTCGGAACAGTCTTCGGTCTGGATATCTATGGATTGGATATCGTGGAAACAGCGGATGGCCTCTCCATCGTCGACATCAACGACTTCCCCAGCTTCGGGCTGGTGCCGCGCGCGGTGGCGCGCATTGCCAACCATATTATTCGCCTGGCAAAGCGCGCCGAGGTGCAGCGTGCGTCCGCGCCTTCCATCGCTGTAACTGTGCAGCGTAATCATAACAGGATAACTCATGCATCCACGGCCCGGCTCACTGCCGCGAGAGCACCTATCCTTCAGGAAGAGATGCAGCCTTTCAGGTAATGACCAGGCGAGGAGATAAGTATGCTGTTCCTATGGAAGTTTCTAAATCGTAACCTCAAGGGCTATCATCTTCTGGTTATCTGCGCCATGCTGGTCTCGGTTGCCCAGGTTGGCTCTGATCTCATCGCTGCCATGCCGTTGAAGTTTATTCCCAGCAAGATCAGCAACCCCGGTTCGGACCCGGCCTGTACCTTCCCTTTCCTGGATCCGGTGCTTTCGCTCTTTGACACGCCCGCGCTGGATCCATCCCTGCGCCCGCTCCCGCCCAGCACAGTGCCCAATACCCCGCCGCCGGCTCCCTGTCCGGCTTCGCCTGCGGATGTGAATGCTGTACTGCATCCCAGGATCACTGAGCATAGTGTTATTGGCGTGATCGTTTTCTCCCTGATCTTGCTGGCCGTATTCAGCCTGCTCTCCGCCGCCCTGGTCTACCTGGAGCTTTTCCTGGCAACTTACGTTGCCCAGAATCTGAGTGCCCGCCTGCGCGAACAATTATTCGATCACTTGCAACGTCTCTCGCTCGACTGGCACGATAAGCAAAAGAAGGGCGACCTGGTACAACGTGTCACAGGTAACATCGCCGATATCGAGAAGCTCGTCACCGATGGCCTGGTAGACCTGCTCACCGGCATATTGACGCTGGTAGGTGTTGCGGTTGTCATGGCCTTCATCAGCCTGCAATATACCGTGCTCTCCCTCTCTATCGCTCCGCTGCTCTTCTTGATCGTCTCCAGCTATACCGGCGGCATCAAGGCAGCCGCCAGAAAGAAGGCGAAGGCGGCGGGCAAGATCGCCGATGTCGCCACCGAGGATATCAACGCGCTAACGGTGATCAGAGCCTTCACATTGGAAAGGCGTGAAAATGTGCGCTTCGGGCGCTACGTAGGATCGCACCGCGAGGCGGGCCTGCGGGCAGGGCGCTTGCAGGCTCAGTTCACTCCGCTTGTCGCTATTCTGGGTGCCGTGGGAACCATTCTTGTGCTTGGCGTCGGCGGCTACGTTGCCGCCGGCAATGGCATCAATCTGGGCATCCTCTCGATCAACCCATCGGTCATCGACGTTGGGACACTGGTACTCTTCCTCACCTATCTCAAGATGCTCTACCAGCCGATGCGCGATCTCTCGAAGCTGACGACGCTGGCGAGCAACGCCGCTTCTGGAGCAGAGCGTATCCAGGAGATATTCGACCAGGCCCCGGAGGTTGTTGAGACCAGCGTTCCCTATCACGGTCCCCAGAGGCTCAAGGGCGAGATTACCTTCGAGAATGTGGTCTTCGGCTATCTGAAAGATCAGCCGGTACTCAAAGGCATCAACCTGCACATCCCTGCCGGGCGCAAGGTTGCCCTGGTCGGTATGTCCGGCGGAGGAAAAACGACGCTCGTGAAGTTGATCCCGCGTTTCTATGAGTTTCAGCAGGGTTCCATCCGTATCGATGGCCTCGACATTCGCATGTATCCGCTGGAGGTTTTGCGCCACAACATCAGCCTGGTGCTCCAGGATGCTGTGCTGTTCGAAGGGACCGTGCGCGAAAACCTGGAGATAGGGCGGCCAGGGGCCTCTATGGAAGAGATTATCGCCGCAGCCAGAAAGGCCAACATCCACGATCAGATCATGCGGCTGCCGCTTGGCTACGATACGCCTGTGTACGAGCAGGGGAGCAATTTTTCCGCGGGACAGAAGCAGCGGCTCGGCATCGCCCGCGCGATCCTGCGCGATACGCCTATTCTCATCCTCGACGAACCGACGGCAAACCTGGACGTAGAGGCGGAGGCGGAGGTTATGCACGCGCTGAGCAATCTCATCATCGGGCGTACCGTGCTGACCATCTCTCATCGCCTCAGCACGCTGGGCCAGGTCGATGAGATCCTGGTCATGCAGAAGGGCCAGATCGTCGAACGAGGCACGTACCGCCAGCTCAAGGCGAAGGATGGCGTCTTTGCGGCTCTGCTCAAAGAGCAGAATCGTTATAATCTGGACGAGGACGACGAGCATCTCGATCCGACCTCACCCGTGCTGCCTGCGCTGCCCGATGTCACGCTGCGGCGCATCCCGGCGGTCCCTTACGCGGCCCTGCTGTCGAGGAAACAGGCAGCCAGCGCCCCGTCTGTAGCCACACTTGCCGGCGCCAGTGAGGACGCTACATCCAGCGCCGACAACAATGGTCATAAGGCGCCTGTAAGGTTGCCCGATACGCCGATCCCCACCGGGATCTTCACGAAAGCGCGTGTCATCGTCAAGATGGATGAAACCATCATCGGTGAGCATGCACTTGATAAACCTATACTTACAATCGGGCGTTACCCTACCAGCGATATATGCATATCCTCCCCACGCGTCTCGCGTTTCCATGCGCTTATCCGCTGGCGCTATGGAGCCTGGATCATCGAAGATGCTGAGAGCCTGAATGGTCTGAGTCACGAGGGACAGCGCATCGATCAGCTTGCACTCGTCAATAAGGATCGAGTTTTCATCGATCCTTCGATAGTGCTGGAATACGAAGAATTCCCCGCCTGAAAGCAGTAGGGGCGCGGGTTACAGGCCCGCTGTAGGCAATTCGATCCGGCGATCCTGCGGGCCTGTAACGCGCCCCCCCCACGCGCCGCGCATCATGCTATATATCGCAGGATGCGCAACACCGGCCTGCCACCGACACGCACCAGCGGTACATAGACCTCATGGGTGGCCTGATTGACGGCGAGGGTATGCGTATTGGCGCCAAAGATGTAATCTCCCAGCCACTTGAAACCGCGTCCATTCTCCTGGAAAATAGCTATCCCCGCACCACACCCGACGTAGACCAGGTGCAGAGAATAATCCAGCACAACAAGATCAGGATTGACCGGGATCACCCAGGGATGCTCGTTAATGACACGCATCGTGCGCAGGTCGATCCTATACAGAGTCGGAGGATCTTCATCGACGCATGCCACAAAGCCAATATGCTGCACGGGATCTACCGCCAGCCCATGCGGCGTGAGGCAGTCATAGGGGAGCTTCATACGCGTGATGACGCGATGTGTCAGGGGATCGAACTCGACAAGATAGGCTGTGCCAGGCGGCGGCAGAAGATTGGGATTGGGATCATCTGGATATGGCAATTGCTGCACGGGCACGTAGGCACGGTCCAGGCCAGGATCGAAGCGCACATGCCCGACATCATCGCCCCATTTGCCATCGATGCCCAGTTCAATCCTCGCCACCACCCGGTCGGTCAGAGCATTGATGATCGTCTCGTTCTGATTTTTGCGCTCAATTATCTGCGATTGATCGGGATGCGATGGAGATCCTGGATTGGAAACAAAGATCAGGTGGTCGCGCTGATCGTACTCCACGCCGTCGGGGCCATCATTGTCCTGTAGCTTGATCGGCGAGGCTTGCAGCGTCGCCTCATTAATGTCGTAGATAATGTTGTCGTTGGAATCGGCGGCATAGACCTTATGGAGATCGGGAGCAACGACGATGCCCGCGACCTGCGGAATATTCACCAGGCCAACTACCCTCTTCTCCACCGTATCGAAGACGATGATATTGCCATCGGTCTTCGCATCGGTATCAGGATCAAACTTCGGGTTGACTTGCTGCTCGCGGTCTGGACTCGGACCGGTATGGGCAATGAAGAGCAAATGTGTCTGCGGATCGAGGGACTGAAAATCGAAATGATCAAAGGCCAGGGCCAGGCCCGGCGCGAGCGGTCTCTGGGGCGTGCGAAATTTATCAGGCATGGCGCTCGGCAGCGGAATATCTTCGACCAGCCGCAGCCTCGGCGGTGGTGGAGGCATAGCAATTTGCATCGCAACCCGCGCCAGTAGAAATACCAGCAGGCCGATACATACGCACCACACAACCACGCCCGATATTCTCCTGCCCACGATTCCAGAAATTCGCATAAAGGGTGAGGTTTCTCCAGGCATGAAGTCCTCTTTTCTATATTATCTATTCATAAGTCACCGGCGAGATCTATCCTTGCCAGATATATATACGGGAGAAGGAAACGGCACAAAGCATACATCGTACAGCAGCACACATCCGTCCCCCAACGCATGGCGCCGCTTTAAATCTCTACCAATTCTACCAGATCTCATGCGCCTATCCAAGAGGCAAGGAGCTGTGTCTCTCTTTCAGGTGTAATTCAGGAACAAGTTAATACTAATTCAAGGAGATAGGATATAAATCTTTAAGGATTTATGCTAAGATACATAGCGCCGGAATACTCCGCGCTGCCACGCTATTATACGCTGGCACTATCAGCCGATGGCTCTACCCTGTATGCAGCGAACGGAGCATCAGGAGTGGTAACGGCTGTTCACCTGGATGTCGATGTTACCAACGCTCGCATCATCAAAACCGTCCATTTCAATGCCGGTAATGCCGGCGTAGCCAGTAGCGAGCCGGCGCCTGCTATGCACAATGGAGCGGCACTGGCTCTCGACCAGAAATCGCTTTACGTTGCGGGCAGGCACGGTATCTGGCAGATTAACACTGCTGACCTCCAGGTGCACCGTAGCTATCTAACGCGGAAATCATTTACTGGAATCACCCCGACCCCTGCTGGTCAAACCTTGTATGCCGTCTCTCCTGCACCCGGCATTATAGCGATTGGCGTGAATTCGGGGAAATTCCAGCAGATTACACAAAGTTTTGCCCATACGCCCTGGAGCATCGCATGGATAGAGTAGTGCAGCAGACACACATCCTTATCGTCGATGATGAAGGCCGCGTTACAAGCGCGCTGCGCCGCGCCCTGGCCTACGAAGGCTACCAGGTTTCTACAGCCGCGAACGGCGAGAGTGCCCTGGCCCTCGTGCGCACCAGGCGGCCAGACCTGGTGATTCTCGATCTGATGCTGCCAGGAATGGATGGGCTGGAGGTCTGCCGGCGCCTGAGGGCAGCGGATGAGAGCATTGCCATTCTGATGCTCACGGCGCGCGATAGCGTTGCGGATCGCGTGAGAGGGCTGGAGACAGGAGCCGACGATTACCTGGTCAAACCCTTCGCGCTTGAAGAACTGCTGGCACGCGTCAAGGCGCTGCTGCGGCGCCATCACCCGCCGGAGGTCAGCCGTGAGGTGCTCTCTTTCGCCGATCTTGAACTGGATACGGCGACACGGCAGGCACGGCGCGGCGAGCGTGTGATCGAACTGAGTACCACCGAATACGAGCTGCTGGCGCTCTTTCTCCGCAATCCGCGCATCGTGCTGACGCGGGGATTGCTGATGGATCGCATCTGGGGACAGGATTTCGAGGGCGGCCCTAATGTGCTTGAGGTCTACATCGGCCATCTACGCAGCAAACTGGAGCAGTGCGGCGAGCGACGGTTGATCCAGACGGTACGCGGGGCGGGCTATGTGCTGCGCATGGCAGAGTAAGGGGCAGGCTTATGAGACGGCTGTATTTCCCCCTCCCGCTGCGGCTCGCGCTGCTGTTCACGCTCATACTGGGACTGGCGCTCTGGTTCTTCGGCAATAGCGTCTACTCGCAGGCCGTGCAGAACCAGTACAGCTACCTCGACGACACCTTGAGCAGCCGAGCAGCGAGTGTGCGCCTGGGAAAGATGATGGCATGCTCTCCGGCGTCTGGCGCAGCACCGAGCACGCCCTATCTGCTGCCCAGTGTCGATGGACTGGGCGGCGGCGGAGTCGCAATAGAGATTCTTGACAGCCACCTGAACCTGCTCGCCTCAACATCGAACAACACGAACGATCCCATGACGCCAGGCGTGGATGGACTTACCCCCGCGCCGGTCCCCTTTGACGCACAGGCTATCAATAAGCTCTTGCAGGAGAATCATGGCGCTATCAATCCTCCTGATAGCCCGTTTGCCACCTACAGCACGATTACCTATCAGAACCAGCACATACGCGTGTACACCCTCCTTAGCAACTGTGCCGGCACCATCCACTTCATTCAAACGGCACGCTCGGAACAGGATATCGAGCAGTCGCTCAACGACCTCCGTCTCGCGCTCTGGCGCGGCGCTGTCCTCGTGATGACGCTGACACTGATCGGTGTCTGGCTGATAAGCTGGGGCGTGCTTGCTACAGTACGGCGCATCACCCGCACGGCACAGAGCATCAGCGACTCGCGCGACTTCAGCAAACGCGTAGCCAGCAAGGCGCTACCGGGCCGCGACGAGTTCGCGGAACTCGCCGCGACCTTCAACCAGATGCTCGCCAGCCTGGAGGAAGCCTACCAGCGGCAACAGCGCTTTGTAGCCGATGCCTCGCACGAACTGCGCGCGCCCATCACCTCTATCCGCTGCAACCTGGATCTGCTGGCGAAGGCCCCCGACCTTCCCGCCGCCGAGGCGCAGGCAGCGCTGGCCGATGCACGCGCCGAGGCGGAACGTATGGGCCGCCTGGTCAATGACCTGCTGCTGCTGGCCCACGCCGATAACACGCAACATGGCAGTGATTCTACAATAACAGATCCTTATGACTATAAGAAATCCATGCGCCCATTGCAGCAGGTAGACCTCGATAGCCTCTTGCTGGATGTCTTTCGCCAGTATCGCCCCCTTGAGACGCGCGAGCAGGACGGATTGGGGCCACAATTGACGCTTCAGCATACGACGCCGGTAAAGGTCTATGGCAGCGCCGACCAGCTCAAACAGGCGCTCGTCGCCCTGGTCGATAACGCGCTCAAATATACGCCGCGCGAGGGTTATGTTACGCTATCGCTCGATGTTGCCGATAATTTTGCGATTGTGCAGGTCAGCGATACGGGCATCGGCATCTTTCCCGACGATCTGCCGCATATCTTTGAGCGTTTCTATCGCGCTGATCGCGCCCGCACGCGTGACCGGGGTGGCAGCGGGCTGGGCCTGGCTATTGTAAAAAGCATCATCGAGGCTCATCACGGCAGCATCACAGTAGAGAGCACGCCAGGGAAGGGCAGCATATTCACCCTGAGAGTGCCCGTAGCATCTTCTTTTCCCGCCGCCCCCCGGTAATCGTAATGCGTGCCACCCACTTACCATGCTGCCCTGCTCACCCCTGCGGCGCCTGCCGGCAGAGCACCCCAGGCGCAAGCAGTGAATAGCTGCCTCGTTATACAGAGCAATGATAAAAACACGTAATCTCCATCAAACTTACATATGTTTTACATGGTGCTCTGACCGTTTCTATGTTACACTTGCCAGCAAAGAACATCAATAGCTCTATCAGGAGCATTTATGGACGAGAAATCTACCTGGCTTCAACGCCTCTTCGGCAGCAAGCGCCAATCCGCCAGGCTGCCCGGCACACCATCCGCTTCGTCATCGCCCGAAGCGCAGTCCTCTACGCCATCACAGGCACGCCCGCAAATCACCTTTCCCAGATTCGTCGAGCCTGTGCCTGCTCTCTGGCAAACCGGCGATACTATCCTCGGCAAATATGAAGTACAGGGAACGCTGGGCGAAGGCGGCATGGGCATGGTCTACAAAGTTCATGACCGCCTGACAAATATCATCATGGCGGTCAAGCGGCCCAGGCCGCAACTCTTTACCCGGCAAAGAGACAGGGAAAACTTCATTCGCGAGGCTGAGACCTGGGTGAAACTGAATGACCATCCTCATATCCTGTGCTGCTACTTTGTTGAACAGGTAAAAGGTGTTCCCTGCCTTTTTGCCGAGTATATTGATGGAGGAAGCCTGGCCCAGTGCATCCGCGAGCGTCGCCTGTACCAGGAGGGGCCAGAACGTGCTCTGGAGCGTATCCTGGATATCGCCATTCAGTTCGCATGGGGATTGCATGCCGCCCATGAACAGGGCCTTGTGCACCAGGATATCAAGCCGGCCAACGTACTCCTGACACAGGAGGGCATCGTCAAAGTCAGCGATTTCGGGCTGGCAAAGGCGCGGGCCATGCTCAAAGAAGACCAGGGGCAGGCTGCGACTGGTCAGCAGAGTATTCTGGCAAGCGTAGGAGGGATGACACCGGCCTACTGCTCGCCCGAACAGGCCGCCCACCGTGGGGTCACACGCAAGACGGACATCTGGAGCTGGGCCGTTTCGGTGCTGGAGATGTTCACCGGGAGAGTCATCTGGAAAATGGGACCGGCGGCAGCAGAGGTGTTGGAGCATGAGCCGGGAGAGGTGCAATGGGCGGTGCCGATGCCCGGGGAAGTGGGAAGGCTGCTGCGCCGCTGTTTGCAGAGCGAGCCGGAGGCCCGCCCGGCCACAATGGCAGAGGTTGCAAAGGAACTGGAGGCGCTCTACAAGCAGTTCGTGGGAAAGCCGTATCCGCGTGAGGGGGCTGCCCCTGCTGAGGCAGCCGGGACACCGATAATGAGGCTTCTTATACAAGGCTACTCATTTGCAGCATTGGGGCGCTATGAGGAAGCATTGGCAATCTATGAGCAAGTCATCAAGCTTGATCCAATGAACGGTATGGCACACGCAAATAAGGGCAACCTGCTCTTCCAGCAGGGGAAGTATGAAGCGGCTCTGGCGGCCTGTGAACAGGCTGCGCGGTGTGATCCATCCTACCCCGGTGGCTATTATCATCAATCCCAGGCGCTCACTGCACTGGGAAGATACGAGGAGGCGCTGACGGCTCTTGAGCAAACCATCAGGCTTAGCCCAACCTATGCCCCTGCCCACAGCGACAAAGGCTCCGCGCTCCATGCCCTGGAAAGATATGAGGAAGCTCTGGCGGCCTATGAGCTGGCTATTCAGCTTGATTCAAGCGATCCCATCCCCTACAGGAACAAAGGGCTTGTGCTCTGTGATCTGCGAAAGCCTCGGGAAGCTCTGGCGGCCTGCGAGCAGGCTCTCCGGCTCGACCCGGCATATGCCGGCGCTCACATGGTCAAAGGTAAGGCGCTCACCGCCCTGGGAAAGCTGCCAGAGGCGCTGGCGGCTCTTGACGAGTCTGTCAGACTCGATCCCAGGTATGTTCATGCTCACGCGCTTAGAGGTTATGTGCTTTATGGGCTAGGCAGGTACAAGGAAGCACTGGCTGCCTGTGAACAGGCTCTCCGGTTCCACCCGACATTTGCCCCGGCGCATCTGGTCAAAGCCGAGATACTCGCCCGGCTTATTAAGCAGTAGCAACTCCTGATGGAGTTTAAGAAACGCGATATGCACGTTTTCAAGAAGACGTTGGCTTCCCGTAGGGGCGCTGCGAGCGGCAGCGAGCAAGCCCGCCGCCGCTCACCAAACCCGAACGGTTGGATTTCTGGCCCGGATGCGCGAGCAAGCCCGCCACCGCTCGCAGCGCCCCTGCACAGATGGTGCGACATGGGGAAAACGCCCACAGCGTGTTCAGAAAATAATCCGCCAGTACGTGCTTTGCGCATCCGCGCGATGATGAATCGCGCGGCTGCGCATGGAGAGACATCCCCTCCTTTGATTGACAACCTTCATCATCGCACAGCTACGCACTGGAGGCGGCTATCAAGCCGTCTCTCTCCGGTGGACGATCATCTTCATGGGATATTTCGGGCGTATCGTGATCGTCCGGTTGGGTTCCGGCTCGATATGCTGTCCCGGCACCAGTTCAAAGGTGACGCGCTGCGCCAGCGTTGCCAGCAGGAGATGCCCCTCCATCGTGGCAAAGTGGTTGCCGATGCAGATACGCGGCCCGGCTCCGAACGGCATGTAGGCGCAGCGCGGCAGCAGTTTCTCTCGCTCCGGCGTGAAGCGCTCCGGCCTGAACTCTTCGGGATCGGGGAAGTAGTCCGGCCTGCGATGGATGGCGTAGGTCGCGATGACGATGACTGTATTCTTGCGCAGCGGATAACCGTCGATCTCGACATCATGCAGCGGCACGCGCGCGATGGCATAGGCGGGAGGGTAGAGGCGCATGGCTTCTTTGAAGACCTGCAACGTGTAGGGCAGGTGCTCCAGGTCGGCATAGGTTGGGGGGCATCCCTTGAGCGTATCGTCAACCTCCCGCTGGACCTTCGCATAGACCTCAGGGTGAGTTGCGAGCAGATACCATGCCCACGTTAATGCCGTTGCCGTTGTCTCGTGACCTGCCCCAAAAAGTGTCAGAGCTTCATCGCGCACCTGCTTATCGTTCATCCGCTCACCATCCTCCTCCCGCGCATTGAGCAACACCGAGAGGAAATCGTTTCTCTCCCCGGCGCTCGCACGCCGCTCATCAATCATCTTCTGAATACGGCTATCGAGCACAGCCAGTGCACGCTTCACACGCCGGTTGCGCGGCGTCGGCCAGCTTAGAGGAACAGGGAAAAGATGCGAGAGCGTGTAATTGACCTGCTCGAGCACCGTGGTCATCGCCGCGCCCAGCTCATCGGCTTCGGTGAAGACATCGGCATCGAAGAGCACTTTCCCAACGATGCTCATTGTCGTATGCGTCATCTGCTGCCCAATGTCAATCGTCGCTCCATCGCGCCATCCCTGCTGGATCTGCTCGCCGTACTTCACCATTGTGTCGGCATAACTTACGATATGGCGTGGCTGAAAAGATGGGGCCATCAATTTGCGCTGCCGGCGATGAAACTCGCCCTCGCTTATAAACAGCCCGTTGCCAACTATTGGACAGAAGGCTTTGCGCATGACCTCTCCCTTTTCGAAGTCGTCTGCGTGCTCCACCAGCACTTTATGAACCAGCTCCGAGGAGCTAATCATATACATAGGGAAGGGGCCATAGTGACAGACACCGATAGCGCCGCACTCGCGCGCCATGCGCGGGTAGAAGCCGAGGCGGTCCCGGTTATAGATGAACATACTGCCGATTAGCGGCGGCTCGCGCAAAACAGGAATGGTTTTCATTGCTCTGGCTGTCATCTGGGAAACCATCATATGCTCCTTATTGTTATGTCCATTTATCTCTTCTTTTCTCTCTGCTAATACTATAGGAGCCTGGCGCCAGCGATGCCAGCCGGAATGAGGCTTCCCGATTGAGTAGCCAGCAAGGATGAGGTCAAGATTGCGGTTTCTCGCCCCATACGGTCAGCAATGGCACGATGCCGCAAAAATTCGCGGCCTCCAGATCTAAGAGCACCTGGTCGTATATACGCTCATATTCCTCGGCATCAATTACGCCACTCTGCACGCAAAACGGCTCAACCAGTTTGAGGACAAATCTGATATTCTGAAACCAGCCTTCAAAGCCGGGCGTTCCGGCGGAGAACTCGGCGGCGTAGGCTTTATTCTTGACGTTGAGATAGCCCGCCTCTCGCAGCATGCGGCCCATATGCGCCAGCGTCCCGATAAACGGTCCTTTCGAGAAAAATGTGCGCCCGGCGCGGTGCAGCGCGCTCAGATAGATCTCATTCCACAGGCGCATAAAAGCCATGCTGTTGGTGATGGGAGTTTCCAGTTCCGTCATGCGGTAAGTGCCCCCGGGCCGCAGGACGCGCTTGCTCTCCTGGATCACAAACGGCCAGGTAGCCGGAGACATAAAGCCAAATATAATGCGGGAATTGACCAGATCAAAGGAGTTATCGGGAAAATCGAGCGGATCCAATATATCCATGACGCGGAAATGGGCGTTGGTCAGCCCGCGCACCTGGGTATGGGCACGAGCGTAGGCGATCATCTGCTCGCTAATATCTACCCCCGTCACCTCCATTTCCGGGTAGGTGTGAGCTACATCCATCACCCAGCCGCCGCAGCCGCAGCCAAGATCGAGGACATCGTAAATATCGGCCAGTTCCGCCTCCGAGCGTTCAGAGAACAGTCCTCCCATACTCTGTGTGATCGTTATGTCGGTATCGAGGAGCCAGGCCATCGATGCACTGCTATCCTCGATCACGAAGCGCTTTTTTTGTTGCTTTTCGTCAACAAAAGGATCTTTTCCCTGTATCCCTTCTGATGGTGAAGTCATAGCACGCTCCTCAAGCTTCGCGCTCTACCGGAAGATCTTTATGCTTTACTCGCCTTGTTTACCAGGTTGATAGCGCGGCATGTCTTTTCTCATCAGCTAGCATAGCAAGAAATCACCGCAGCGTCAATTGCTGCGCACAGTGCGC
>DATGLE010000188.1:0-11964 GCA_035294325.1 Ktedonobacteraceae bacterium
TATCGAGACCGGCGAAAGCGGTAAACGGGGCTGACCAGATCCCTCGTCTTCCCGGCATACAATATATCTGGCACACAAAAATCAGACCAAAACCTGTCCCAAAAAGGATAGTTTAGCCCTCTTACTTTGTGACGATCACAGGTGATCACGTAAACAACCTTACTCGTCTTGAGAAACAGGTGGTTAATAGGGTTAGTTAAAAAGTTATTAAAAAGAGGCATATCATGAAAATAGTCATTTTTGGAGCTAATGGCGCGACAGGGCAAGTTCTGACGAAACAGGCGCTTGCCAGAGGATATGAGGTGACGGCAGTCACCCGCCACCCGGAGGCATTCCCTCTCCGGCACGAACGTTTGCAGGTGATGCGCGGAGACGTGTTCGATCTTTCATCGGTGGAACAGGCAGTGGCCGGACAGGATGCCGTGCTTTCTACTCTCGGTGTCCCCTTTAGCCGCAAACCGATAACCGTATATTCAGAGGGCGTCGCGCATATTATGCAGGCTATGCATCGCTATGGCGTTCGTCGCCTCGTCTGCGTGAGTTCGAGTACAACTGATCCTCAGGTTCGCTACCTTGATAGCGGCGGAGGGTTCATTTTTGAGAAAGTCCTCAAACCAATCGTTATTAACACGATTGGCCGGACGACATATACAGATATGGAGCGCATGGAAACGCTGGTGAAGAATAGTGATCTTGACTGGGTTATCGTTCGCCCCTCTGGTCTCTTTGAGACGCCTTCGGTCACTGACTACCAGATGGCCGAGGAGCATATCAACAAACAATATACCTCCAGGGCAGATCTGGCGGACTGTATGCTTCAACAACTCACTACTGATACATATCTGCACAAGGCTGTGGCAGTAGCAACAGTTTCTGTGCAGCCCAGCCTGCTTGAGTTTTTTGGGAAAGAGGCATTCCAGAGCCAGCCCGCATAGTTGAAAATAGAGGGAGATAGAACATATGGCAAAAACATCGCAAGTTCCACAGTTTGTGCATCTGGGGAATATTCTCATTAAGACTTTGCTGCGCGCAGGTTTCAAGATGGTGGGACCCGGGAACACCCCCATATGCCTGCTCACCGTGCGAGGACGCAAAAGCGGGCAGCCGCGCACCACGCCGATAGTAATTCTTGAGCGGGATGGGAGGCGCTACCTGGTTGCTCCATATGGACTTGTGGATTGGGTGCGCAATCTGCGTGCAGCAAAAGAAGCCATTCTCACGCGCGGGGGCCGTTCTGAGGCTGTCAACGCAATAGAGCTGCCTCCCAAAGAGGCCGCACTCTTCCTGCGAGAAGAGATCAGGGCCGGTCTTCCCTTCGGGAAATACTACGGCGTCACTGCCAGATCTTCGCTTGAGGAGTTTGAGCGCACTGCGGTCAGCCATCCGGTCTTTCTATTACTCAGTCAAAGATAGGGTAAGGAGTGAAGCGGGGAACCCTGTCTGGGAGACAGGTATCAGGGGCAGCAGCCCTTGACGGGGCGCGGGGTACGTCGCGAGAGCGAATTGGACCCGTCTCACCCTTCTCTCCTCAAACGTATGATGACCAAGTACTATTGGAAAGAAAATAAGGCAGGAAACAAAGTGGAATCTTTGGAGACCTACCGCGCCTACCTCTTTGCCATCGCGTACCGCATGCTCGGTAGCGCGATGGATGCCGAGGATATGGTGCAGGAAACCTACCTGCGTTACCAGGCCGCACAGCCGGAGGCTATTCACTCGCTCAAAGCGTATCTCACTACGATCATCACGCGCCTATGCATGGATCAACTTCAGCTCGCGCGCAGGAAGCGAGAACAATACGTTGGTCCCTGGCTGCCGGAGCCGATCCTCACACCGGAGACTGCTGAAACTGGCGACCCGGAACAGCGCGTCAACACGCAGGAGTCGATCTCGCTGGCCTTCCTGGTCCTGCTGGAGGAGCTTCAACCGTTCGAGCGAGCGGTCTTCCTGCTGCGCGAAGTCTTCGAGTACGAGTTTGCTGAGATCGCGACCATGCTTGAGAAGAGCGAAGCCGCCTGCCGCCGCTCGTTTAGCCGGGCGAAAGAGCACCTCCGGCAGCACCGGCCACGCTTCTCGGCCTCGCGCGAAATGCATCAGCAACTGCTCAACGGCTATGCCCAGGCAGTTGAGACTGGCGAGATGAAGACCTTGATAAGCCTGCTCTCCGAGGATGTGGTTCTGTGGACGGATGCGGGCGGGAAAGTCAAACAGGCTGCGCTGCGTCCGATTCGCGGGCGTGACGCGGTGGCACGTTTCAGCGTGGGCACGAGGCGCTTCTGGCCTCAGGGCTATCATAGGGAGTACGTTGTAGTCAACGGCCAGCCGGCAATGCTTATATCCTCAGGTGAGCACGTGTTCGCCGTCCTGACTATCGATGTAGAGCAAGGGCAGATTCAGGCGATTCGCATCATTGCCAACCCGGAAAAACTCGCCCATGTCTGACACGCGATCCTGTTTGCACACATCGCGACTGCGTCGCACTCTTGAAGGGAGCCTTGTACGTCCGTTGCCTTCGAGTGTTCCATCTTCTCGCTAGGGGCGCGGCCCTCTGCCAGGACCGGGCGGTGGGTGCGGCGGATGCGGGGGCCGGGGATCGATGGGGAATTGCTCACGCGCCAGGGGACGCACGAGCAGCACGGGGCAGGGCGCGTGATCGAGCACGAAGCGCGCCACATGCCCCACTGATTTTGGCCCGAGCGCCGGCCCGCCATGCTGCGGCGAGCGTGGGCAGAGCACGATCAGGTCGGCGCCCCATTCCGCCGCGCAGTTGACGATCTCGCGTTCGGGCCGGCCCTCGCGATGGATGCTCTCTGCCGTAGCAAAATAGCGCTTTCCCTCCTCCAGAATATCCTGTGCAGCGTATTGTTCCGCCTCCCGCATTTTCTCGCGCAGGCGCGGATCTGGCCCGCGAGGTCGCAAAAAACGCTCGCGCTGCCGCTCCATCTCCGCGTGCGGCCCGCTATCGGTGACGTAGAGCAGGCCGACGGCAAGCGCGTCTCCTGGCAGAAACGCCGAGACGGCCTGGCTCACCTGCTCGATATTTGTGCCGTCCAGACAACACAGAACACGCATCGCTGTTCCCCCTGTAAGTGAAAGTTCCCAATCAAAATAGATAATGTCCCCCGTTCGTAGCCACGCGATTATGAATGCTACCACCCAAATCAGGAATGCCGGGTGTGGTAGGGGCGCGGCGCCGGCAGGGAGGGGAGGTGGGGCGGGGGGGCCGAAGCGCAAGCCCGCCCCTCAAATTGATCTCACCCCCATTCCGCGATATTGGCAAAGGTAAGCGGGCTTGCTTCTGGCCTCCACCGCCCCACCCGACCACCCGGCCAGCGCCGCGCCCCTACACCACCCGACCATCCCTTCCTATTGCCGATCTTGATTGATAATATTCACAGCAATAAAAGCCAGATCACCAGCGCGCCGGCCAGTAGCATGAGCGGCGTCACCATGACCCCAACCTTGAAATAGTCCAGCCCCGATACATCGAGATTCCTGCGGCGCAGGATCAAGAGCCAGAGCACCGTCGCCAGCGAGCCAACCGTCGTCAGGTTCGGCCCCAGATCGCAGCCGAACATCGTGGCTACGGTGAAGCCGAGCGAAGTTCCAGGTGCGCTGTGCTGGATGCCCTTCAGCGCGGAGGTGAGCACCACCGCCATCGGCACATTATTGATGAGGTTGGTGCCGATAGCCGCGCCCAGCGTGCCGACCATCACCGCGCCGAAGCTGGTGCCGCCGGAAAGGTGCAGCAGCAGTTGACCAAATTGCGTCGTCAGCCCGGTATCCTCAACAGCGCGCACCACAATGAACATGCCGCCGATAAAGCCGAAGATTGACCACGAGATCTGCCGCCCTATATATTGCAACGTCGCCTGATGCCAGAAAAATGCGCCACCGCAGAGCAGAAGCGCGCCGCCAACGGCTATGAGTGAGAGCGGAAACTGTGTCGCGGCGGCGATGATATAGGCGATGGCGACTACGATCAGGACGACGCAGGTATAGCGAAAGTAGCCGCGATGCTTCACCGCCTCCTCCGCCGATGGTAGACGCTTGATATCGAAGCTGCCGCGCAGTTGCCGCCGGTAGAGCAGGAAGAAGGCGGCGATATTTATGCTGATGACGAGCAGAGCCGGTAAGAAGAGCAGGCGCAGAAAGACCCAGAGGCCAAGCGGAAACTTTGAGAGCACGATAATATTGATGGGGTTGCTGACCGGCAGCAGGAACGAGGCCGTGTCAGCGATGAAGGTGCAGGCAAAGAGAAAGGGCAGCACAGGCAAGCGCAGCCGCGTTACCAGCGTATAGACAATCGGCGTCAGGATGAGCGCTGTGGCATCGTTCGAGAGGATCATCGAAATAAGACTGCCAAGCAAAAACGTGTTGAGGAAGAGGCGCGCGGCGCTATTACCAGCAAAGCGCGCCGCCTGCACAGCCAGCCAGTCAAAAATACCCGCCGCCTCCGCCAGCGCCGACAGGCTCATCATACCCAGGAAGAAGAGAAAGGTATTCCAATCCTGGTAGAGTGTGGTCGCTGCATCGACAGGGCTGATAAGTCCCAGAATCAGCAGCAGAACAGCTCCGGCCATCGCGATCAGAGCCTCGTTCCACTTGAAGGGCCGCGTCATGATCCCGACCAGCGTGAGAATGCCGATCAGCGCCGTCAGCAGCGTTCTGGTGAGCGTGGGCAGGTGAAAAAATAAGAACATCTCAAATGGCAGGTGAGACGAGGGCAAGCCTCGTCTCTACATTAGAATTTATGCGTTGCCAAAGAGGTACGCGGCCGCGAAAACCAGCGCGCCTCCGCCGACGACCTGTAGAATAGAAACCCACCACCGCGTGCCGAAGAAGCGATGGCGGATAGCTGCGATCAAGAGTAGCTCGATGGCGACAACGATATAAGCCGCGACCAGCGCGGCATGCAGGTTAGGGATCAAGAACGGCAGGGTGTGCAGCGAGCCGCCAAAAAACGTCATTCCGCCGGTGATTGCGCCGCGAATCACCGGGCTGCCACGCCCGGTCAGTACGCCATCATCCGAGAGCGCCTCCGAGAAGGCCATACTGATCCCCGCGCCCATCGCCGAAGCAATGCCAACAAGAAATGCGTCCATCGGTCTTTTTGTGATGAAGGCGGCGGCAAAGATAGGCGCCAGGGTAGAGACCGAGCCATCCATCAGACCGGCCAATCCCGGCTGCACAACGCGTAATACGAATTCACGCGAACTGGTATTGCCTGCTGCCAGCGCCATAATTTGCGTGATGAGCGGCACTTTCTTTCTGAGTTTGTTCGCAGTCTTGATCTCTTCTCTGGCCTCGTCCACACTGCGATCCTGCTCTTCCGGCGACGGAGAAAGGAGCGCCTTCACCTCTGGCTCTTGCGGCATGCTCTGTCTTTCCTTCATAATATTAGTATCACCTAAGAATGATAATTATTCTCATTTTCTCTAGAGAGAGTCTATCACACGGCAAAGTGAAAATCAAGGGAGTTCCAGCCCGCTTCGCGGGCCTTTCAGATTCAGAGAAGGCGTGGTTTGCGGGCTGCGCCCGCAAACCACGCCTTCTCTGAATCTTTCTGAGCGCCACGGGCGCGAGGAGTGCCGAATTCTGGTTGTTGTCTAATAATTGCATAGGGTTTATAATACAGGGCAAAGAAAGCGCCTGTGCTTTCAATTGTCACGGTTATGAAAGGATTTTACTAATGCCCCACCTCTTACACGCTTACTCTATTCTTCCTCCTCCCCCCGCTGCTTTCTGCCAGGGATAGAGCGGGTATCCTTAGAATCCACCTTATCAACAATACGCACGTCGAGATGGTGACGCGTGCGCTACTTCGTTTTTCCGTCCTTTCCCTGGCCTCTCCACGCAATCTGTGAGATCGAAGGTTTTCAGCGAAAGGATTTTTCATGTCTGCTTCTACAATCTCGGCACGTCGTGGTTCGTGGTCTATTCTCGGCGCGGCGACGCTGTGGGGCACAACCGGTGTTGCCACACGAGCAATCTATGCTTTAAGTGCGACGAATGCGCTCTCCGTCGCCTTTTTTCGCCTGGCTATCGGAGCGCTGGTGCTGCTCCTGCTCTGCTGGCGACTCCTGGGACGCCGTGCGTGGCGTATCCAGAGACGCGACGCCTTGCTGCTCGGCTTTCTGGGCACCATGCAAGCGATTTTCCAGTTCAGCTACCTCGCGGCCATCCCCTATTGCGGCGTCACTATCGCGACGCTGATCGCGCTGTGCGTGGCTCCGGTGCTGGTCGTGATCTACGCGGCGCTCTTTCAGCATGAGCCACTTACGTTCAAACGACTGATCGCCCTGCTCTGCGCGCTGGGCGGGACGGTACTGCTGCTGGGCGCTCCCTCTGCGCAGAGTGTATATCCAAACCTGCTGCTGGGCGCGCTGCTCTCGCTGGTCTGCGCCGTTGGATACGCGGGGGTGGTGCTGGTCGGGCGCTCGCTGAGTAGCCGCTGCCATCCCCTGCAAGTCAACGCGGCCTCCATCGGAACCGGCGCACTGCTCCTGCTTGGCTGTTCGCTATTCACAAGCCTGACGCTCAACTACCCGGCGCGAAGCTGGCTGCTGCTGCTCTACCTGGGCTGTGTGCCGACGGCGCTTGCCTACGTGCTGTTTCAGGCCGGCATGCGCTCAACCTCGGCCACTGTGACGAGCATGCTCACCCTGTGCGAGCCGCTGACGGCGGCGCTGCTTGCCTGGCTCCTCTTCGGCGAGCGGCTCGGCCCGTTCGGCATCCTGGGCGCGCTGCTCCTGCTCAGCACCATCTTCCTGTTAGCGCGCACGGAGTCCGCACCCGCGCCGGTATAAGAGGCGCCAGCCAGTTTTGGCGGCCTCTACCCCGGCGCTGCTCGGTCAAATTGCGCAAAGTACGCGATCAGAAAATCGCGCAGTTCGCGCGCTGCTATAGAGAGGTAGCGTTCCTTCGACCAGAGAAGCACTACCTCTCTATAGCAGCGCGGTTCCGCAATGGGAATACGCGTAACCGTTATCTCAGGAACGCTCTTCCATACGAGGGCGGGAATACAGGCAATACCCAGTCCAGCCTTGACAAGCTGCAATAGTGCGACAGGTTCGTCGCCTTCAAACACAATATTCGGTACGAATCCCGCCTGCTGGCAAAAGCCATCGGCGCCCTTCTCTTCATCGATACCGCGCGCTCAAAACCATCAGGCTAAAATCTTGTCAGGATGCCCGAAACCAGTTAAGATGTGCATAAGCAGAGCCTTATGCTCACAATCCCGGCGGCTATGCCTGGAGACGGCACCGATAAGGAGTGAGAAAGTTTGAACACGGAGTATCCCTGGCAAAAGATACCACAGGACATCTCAGCCCTGGCTGAAAAACACCAGCTTGGTATACTCATCAAAGTGTATAGACAGCTCCTGTATGTGGTGCTGATGTATGGTTGCACGGTGGTGTTTCCTGGCCTCATCCTGGCCTCTATTATGTACATTCAAAATACTTTAGATGCGCTTGCAATTCTGGCGCACGGGGACTTGAAGCTCAAGCTGATATGGCAACAATATTTTCTAACGCGTCAGATGCCGTTGGAGATAGTTATTACTGGTATCTCAGCATTCATTTGTGTAATGCATATTTTCATCTTCTATCTTCAACAAAAGCAGCGCCTGTATATTTTTAGCGAGGGGCTGCTGGTAAGTCTCGGGACTGTCAGAAAGAAGTACAGGGCGGTGCGCTGGGACGAGATAAAAGAACTCTCTAGCAGCAGGAACGTCATGCGTTTGACTGACGGGAGCATATTTGCGCTCACAGTGCCTCTTAGCTCATCCATGAAAAAGGAGATTCACCAGACGATTAGAGACCATATCGCTCCTCATCACCTCTCTACTCCTTGAAGATAACTTTTGTGCGGCTCTAGATAGGACCAGGCTGCCCCGTTTACGTAAGCGCGGCGCTATGATATGATCGGAGCAATCTCGAAACATGTCATGGAGGATAAGACCAGGCCGTGTATCTCAAACGTTTGGAAATGCTGGGATTCAAGAGCTTCGCCTCGCGCACGCTGCTGGAGTTCAGTCCAGGGATCACGGCCATTGTCGGGCCAAACGGGGCCGGCAAGTCGAACGTCGCCGACGCCATGCGCTGGGTGCTCGGCGAGCAGAGCATGCGCCAGTTGCGCGGCAAGAAGAGCGAAGACATCATTTTCGCCGGCGCGCAGGGCAGAACCGCGCTGGGCATGGCGGAGGTCTCCCTGACGCTTGACAACAGCACCGGCTGGGTGCCCTCAGAATACAGCGAGATTACGGTCACGCGGCGCAGCTATCGTTCCGGTGAGAACGAATACCTCATCAATAAGCAGAAGGTGCGCCTGAAAGATGTCGTGCTGCTGCTGGCGCAGGCGCGCATCGGCCACGACTCCTACACGGTGATCGGTCAGGGGTTGATCGATGCCGCGCTGAGCCTGCGCGCGGAGGAGCGGCGCGGACTCTTCGAGGACGCGGCTGGCATTCGCCCGTACCAGGTGCAGCGCGCCGACGCAGAAAATCGGCTGCGCCAGACAGAGCAGAATGTCGAGCGCCTGCGCGACATCGTGGGCGAGATCGAGCCGCGTTTAGCCCCGCTGGCGGAGCAGGCGCGGCGCACCGCAGAGTATCTGCAACTCAGCAGCGAACTGCAAGAGGCGCTGCTGACCTGGTACGCGCTGCAATGGCGCCGCCTGCGCGCCACGAAAGAGCACGCCGAAGAGGCCGAACGCGAACAGGCGCAGCACGCGCAGCAATTGGAGCAGGCGCTACAGGATCTCGAAGCCCGGATTTCCGCTCTACGCACAACAAGGCAGCAGGCCCAGGCGCGTATCGCTGGCGCGCGCCGCGCCTGTAGCGGGGCCGATGATCGTGTGCGCAGCATCGAGCGCGACCTGGCGGTGAGCGAAGAACGCGTCACCGGTCTGGAGCGGCAGCGCGGCGATATGCAGCAGGAGGAGCGCCGCCTGCGCGAACGCCTGATCGCCGCACAGAAGCAGGCCATCGATCTTGAGGAGCAGTGCGACCTCGCCGATGAGGCCGTAGATGCCGGCGCGAGCGAACTGGCGGCGCTCGAAGGGCAGGTCGCGCAGGCGCAGAAAGCCTACGAAATGGATGAACGCCGCGTGCGCAACGCCCAGAGCGATCTGATCCAGGTTCAGGCGCGGCTCGGCTCCAGCCAGAGCGAACTGGGCCGTTTGCAGAAGCAGCTGGGCGAAAAAAATCGCACACTGGCGACGCGCCGCGAGACCATCGCCCAGGCGCAACAATCGCTGCGCGCTGTGGAAACGCGTCTGGTTGACGAGCGCGGGCGTCTCGACACGGTGCGCAACGAGGAGCAGCAGGTAACACAGCGCCGGCAGGCCATCGCGCGCGCCATTGCCGATGCGCAGCAGGAGATAGAGCGGCTCAAAGCGGCGCTGGCCGAGGCCGAACGCCAGCGGCGCACGCTCAC
Organism: Ktedonobacteraceae bacterium; assembly: GCA_035294325.1. Taxonomy (GTDB): domain Bacteria; phylum Chloroflexota; class Ktedonobacteria; order Ktedonobacterales; family Ktedonobacteraceae; genus DATGLE01. Next base: position 9,441 of record DATGLE010000188.1, read on the forward strand.
GGATCGCCTGAACATGCTCAAAAACTGGCGCCAGAACCTGAGCGGTTACAGCGATGGTGTGCGCACCCTGCTGCGTTCCGCGACAAAATTGAGCGGGCTTATTGGCCCGGTCCCACAACTGGGCGTCGTACCCGCCGGCATGGAGCAGGCCCTCGAAGCCGCACTCGGCCCGTATATGCAGGCCGTCGTTGTGCGCAGCTTCGCCGATGCCCGCAACTGTCTCGACTATCTTGAGCGGGCGCAAGCGGGCAAGGCAATGGTCGTCTGGATGGAACGGGAGGGCGAGGATGAGGGAGCCGAGGGCGTCGACGCCATCCAGGAGCAGGTTGAGGCCGCTGTCTTGCAGCGCTTTCTGAGCGCGACGCCCGCGTTGCGGGAGCGCATCCCCGGCTTCGCCTGGCAACACATCCAGTGCGAACCGGCTTACCGACCGCTCTTCCGCAGAATGCTGCGCGGCGTTGTCATCGCGCGCGATCTGGAGGCCGCGCGCGAACTGCTCTCCTGGGGCCTCTCTCTGAGCCTTTCATCCTCGAACGATTTGCCCTTTCAGTCAGTCGTCACGCTCAAAGGCGAGGTGCTGCATGTGGACGGCTGGCTCACTGGCGGCGGCAGCAAAGACAGCGCGCGGCAGGGGTTGCTGGCTTACGAACGCGAACTGCGCGAGCTGCCGCAGCAGATGGAGGAGCACAAAGCACTGATTGACCGGCTGAATGCCATGCTCAGCGAAGCCCAGCGCGGCCAGGAAGGGCGGCGCATAGAGCAGGCAGCGGTAGATAAAGAGTTGCAAAAGATAACGGCGCGCATCAACGAACTGAACAGGGTAGTGATGGCCTCGCAGCGCGAGCAGGAGCGGCTGCAAACCGAAATACAACTGGCGGCCTCCGTCGAGCAGCAACTGGCCGCCGAGGTTGCGGGTTTGGAGCAGGAGATGCAGGCCGCTCAGGATCGCGTGCGTGCGCACGAGAAGTCACAGCGCGAGAAGGCGGGCCTGCTCGAAGAACTGCAATACGCGATGGAGGAGCGCGCCGCCGAGTATCGCCGCCAGCAGGATGAACTGGGCAGGGCACGCACCGCGCTGGCCGTCAAGCGGCAGGAGGCCAGATCGCTGCGCCAGCAGTTGGGAACCTTGCAGGCGCAGGCGCAGGACCTGAAAACCCAGGTCGAACGCCAGGTGACGCGGCTCAAAGAGGCCGACGAGCGCCAGCGCTCGCTTCAGGAATCTATCGCCCGCCAGCGTCATGAACTTGAGCAGGCACAGGCACAGGCAAACGCTCTGACCGGCGCACTACACGCGGCTGAGGACCAGCTTGCCGCACTTGAGCAGCAGATCAGCACTCTGGAACAGCAGCGCGGGGATCTGCGCGTGCGCATGACCGAGCAGGAGGAGCACTATCGCCGTGCCCTGCTGGAGAGCCAGAAGGCGCGCGATGCCGTCGAAACGCTGCTCGAACAATTGCACGAAGAGATGGGCATTGGCGATCCGCAGGAGCTTGCTCTGCGCGCTCTTCAGACCGAGAGCGTGCCCGATATAGCCGAGAAAAATGGCTACGTTGCCGTGCCCGCTGGCGAGGGAGAGCTTTCGGAAGAGGAGGAGACGCAGTTACGGCGGCTGCGCCGGCGCGTCGATAGCCTGCGCAGTCGTCTGAAAGCGATGGGCGGCTGCGATGTCAACGCGCCACAGGAGTACGAGGAGACGCGCACGCGCTACGAATTTCTCACTGCACAGATCACCGACATGGAGCAGGCCGCGCTGCACCTGCGCTCGATCATCGCGCAGCTCGATGCCACGATGGCGCGCCAGTTCGAGATCACGTTTCAGGCGGTAAATACGCGTTTCCGTGAGCACTTCACGACGCTCTTCAACGGCGGCACTGCGCGCCTGGAACTGACGGCGGCCAGAAACGGCGAAGACGACGCACCCGCGCCATCGGGCATGCCGGGCGGCGTCGAGGTGATTGTGCAGCCGCCAGGTAAGAAAGTGCAGGACCTCTCGCTGCTCTCCGGCGGCGAACGCGCGCTCGTCTCGGCGGCGCTGCTCTTCTCGCTGCTGGAGGTCAATCCGCCGCCGTTCTGCCTGCTGGACGAGGTTGATGCCGCTCTCGATGAGTCGAATGTGGCACGCTTCTGCGACATCCTGAAACGCCTGGCGCAGCGTACACAGTTCATCGTCATCACGCATAATCGCGTCACCATGACGGCCTCGCAGGTCATCTACGGCGTCTCGATGAAGGATAGCGTCTCGCGCCTGCTCTCCATCAAGCTCGAAGAGGCCGCGTTCGCCGGGGATCGCTGAGGCCGAGAACGCTCAAAAGGCCCTTGACAATTTTACGCATCGACGATAAAATATATGTCGTTCAATGAGCCGCCTGTATGTGCAGGTGAGCCGGTGACAGTAGCGAAGAGGAAACACCCGTTCCCATCCCGAACACGGAAGTTAAGCTCTTCAGCCCCGATGATACTGCGTGGGGGACCGCGTGGGAAAATAGGACGTTGCCGGCTCACCCGCCCACACAGGCGGCTTTTT
>DATGLE010000189.1:0-5813 GCA_035294325.1 Ktedonobacteraceae bacterium
GCCCCATAGCGCTTCACGAAATGCCTCGATGTTTACATTACCACTACTCACATGTGGCTCCTTCCAGTCACTACTGTACTTTACATTGTAATTTCATTCGCCTGCCGCACCGCGTGAACATACCCTCCTACCCCTATCTTCTCCAGACCGATATCAGAGTGTATCATCCTCTTGCCAGCACCCTGCTTGCTCGCGCCCGGAGCGCTCACCTTATATATGGTGTTATCAGGAAATGCGCGAAGAGCATTTCCTGATAACACCATATATTCCCCCGCGCGGCTGCACCGCGCGAAGGCCCGGCCAGAGCGGGCAAGGCTGCCGGGAACTGGATATGCTCTCAAAAAAGCCTCTGGTCGCGTGGATATTGAATAGATTCTAAGTTACCGGGAGCCATGAAGTTGTAGAGACGTTAACAGTATACTTGACCAATAATTGGGAATCAATAGTCCGCGAAGAGAAGATAACAATGGGGGAATTTCTATGTGTCTGCTTCATATCTCTGCACAATCCGATGACAGGTTCTTTGAAGTCTCTTCCGAAGAGGTGGGAAACGCGGTAAGCATAGTAGAAGATGCGGTAAGGCATGTCTTGATCTATCTTTTTAGCGAAGGGAAAGTCGATGATGTAAAAGTTCGCTTCGCCTCTCGCCGGCGCAAAGGTCTCCAGCATTGCGCTATCCAGATCCATGCCCAATGCTCGTGCCAGCGCTTCGAGCGGCTGCCACGCACAAGGGAGAATATGGAGATAGCGGTAGAGAACAGCCTCGCTATACTGTTGCGCGAAATCTTCGGTTCGGTGACGGTAGGCAGGGTGACGTTGAAACCGGTCCCCAGCGGTTATGACCCGGCGCTCCCATGCTGCATGTAACCATTCCACGTAGGAATGGTTGGATTCTGCCAGAGAGGAACATTGTTTTATGATGGAAGCTAAACAAAGGATCTTCATCGATCTGCCCACCGAGGAGACCTTTGCTTACACCAGCAATCTTGAGAACATGGCGGTCTGGTCGAGCGCCGTCATCAATGTCAAGAAAACTTCTCCAGGGGCAATACAGGCCGGAACGACGGTACAGAGCACTGTCAGGTTTTTAGGCAAATGGCTGGATATGATCTTTGAGCTTGTCGAGTATGAGCCGCAGCGCTATCTGACGCTCAAAAGCATCTCCGGGGGAACGCCCTGCCTCTTTTACTACCAGTTCGATCCAGTCGCAAACGGCGGAGTCATGGTCTCCCTGCACTCAATGATTCATCTCAGCCGGGGAATCCTGGATCTGCCAGAGCCGATGGTAATAGATACCATCAACCGCCAGCTTGAGTACGACCTGCTGACGCTCAAGGCAATGCTGGAGGCCAGGATTCCAACCCGCAAAATCACCAACTGAATCGGAGCATGTGGTTATCTTTTGTCTTCTGGCGGGAAGACAATCACACGCTCCGGCTCGACGACGATCACAACCCGCTCCTCTGCTTGCCCCGTCTCCTCGGGAGTGGCATCGCGGTTGAGGTACTTCCGCGTGGCCGCATTGATAAAACGGAAGCCGGGGTCTTCGTCAATGCGTGCGACTGTGCCTCGAATCTCAAGAGCGCGGTAGGGATTGGCGGGATCAGCGATAGCGACCGCGACACGTCGATCCCGCAAAAGGTTGCGATATTTCTGACGTTTTTTGTTAAATGCAAAAAGCAGGTTGGTTCCATCCCACAGGAACCAGACCGCGCTTACCTGTGGCTCTCCCTTTGGCCCAAGCGTCGCCATATAGGCCAGAGCCGGAGATTGTAAGATATCGAGATGGGATTCTGGAATGGTTGACATCGTTTAAAGGATACCCTTCCCTTTCTCACTGCTATCAACTATACTCGGCCCGGTGCAACGGGCACAAATCAGCGTTCTCATCTTGAAAACGTTACAGAAGAACTCCCTATTCCTTGCAAGTTTAGCGCCTCGCAATACTCATTGTTTCCTCCATTAAACAATCACCCTGCTGAATCGTATAAATGGTAAGTTTCCATACAGCGCGAAAATCATGTCAAAGGGACTTGACAAGAAACCGATATATCGTTTATAGTATCGATAACGATATATCGGATTATATCGGATAGCCAGTAAAGAAAGGAGGCATTGATATGCCACCATTTGGTAGACGCTATGCTTTCCAGCACCACGGCGGAGATTGGGAAGGCTGGACGCCGCCCTGGATGCAGGAGGAATGGCACGGACCGCATCCGCGCATGCTCTTCAGGCAGTTCAGGCGGCACTTCTTCGGCCCGCGTGGTCCCTTCGGTCCGGGTTTTCCCGGTCCTGGTGAGACCAGGCGCGTCTTCGGGCGCGGCGACCTCAAATATGTCCTGCTGGAGTTGCTTCAAGAGCGGCCAATGCACGGCTACGAGATGATGAAGGCGTTGGAGGACCGTTCCGGCGGCTTCTACTCTCCCAGCGCAGGCTCGATCTATCCCACGCTTCAGTTGCTGGAGGATCGCGGCCTCGTGACGGTTGCCGAAAGCGAGGGCAAGAAGGTGTACACCATCACCGATGCCGGGCGCGCGTTCCTGGGCGAGCGGCAACGGGAAGAGGATGAGGAGTTCGGCGGGCCACCCTGGGCGCGGGAATTTGGCCGCCGCTGGCGGGCGCCGGAAATGCAGGCGCTGAGGAGCGAGGCAATGGAGGTTGCCCGCCTCTTCACGATTGCCGGGCGCATGTCCTTCCGCGACCAGGCGCAGCTCAATCGCCTGCACGATATCCTCGAACGCACACGCAAGGAACTGTCGGACATGATCTACGGCGCGGGCGCGCCGAATCCTCCCTCCGGCGGAGAATCCACACCCGGCGCGCCGCAACAAGATTAATGCCTTTAGGAGGATTGTTAAGGGCACCGGCAAAGGGTGCCACAAAGGGCGAGGGCAAGCCTCGCCCCCCCAACATGTAGGGGCGAGGCTTGCCCTCGCCCTCCCTGAACCTTCCCATCAGAGTTTGAGTCCCAGAATTAGGACGATGGTCACAACGTGTAAACATTGATCCACCCAGATCGGTCCGATGAGCTTGTAGCGGGCCTTCAAGGAGTCGATGATAAAGTGCGTCACCAGGAGAATAGCGATGGCAAGATACGAGGGATGAGCAAAGAGCACAAAGACAGCCGTATAGGTCGCGCAGTGATAGAAATTTACCTCCCAGCTTTTCCCCTTCTCGACACTCATCCAGGTACTTTGAAAGGCAAAATCTCCTACAAAATGGCAGGCCAGCCAGATGAGCAGCGTCGCAATGGAGATGTCGAGCAGCATGCGCTTTTTCCCCCTGATTGTACTCTACTACTTCAAGTGTAGAGGGAAATGGAACTGGCGGCTATGATCTACCTCTCACCGGGACTGTGAAGCAGCACACGGCGTGTACACAATGTAACCAGGACACCTGCTCGTGCATAGCTGCGCGATGTGCGCTTTTCCCCATGTCGCACCATCTGTGCGCGGGCTTGCTCGCCGCCGCTCGCAGCGCCCCTACGGGAAGCCAGCGCCTTTCCAAACCTGTCATCTGATTCAGTCAGGTGCGCAATCTCATTATCGCAGGGCCCTACGGGAAGCCAGCGCCTTTCCAGACCGTGCCCATCAGGTTAACAATCAAAATCGGTAACTCTTTTTGTACGTAGCGGCGCGATGATGCGGTTTAACTTTTTAATCCGATAACTGTGAGCGCCATCATTCTCGCATTAAAAGGTTAAAGAGCATCATCGCGCCGCTACGCATGTGTAATATCCCGGCGCCAGGAGACATGGGCGAAGACGCGCAGCAGCAGCAGGGCCAGGATCAGCGTCCAGAAGCAAAAGGCGAGATCCTGCTCCAGCAAAGAGCTATCCACCATCCCCTGTACGAGCGCTGCCAGCATTGCGGCCCCAACGCCGACGGTCATCCAGCGCAACTGCTCCGCGTTTTCAATACCTGGTGAACGCAGGCGCGCCAGGATACGTGCAAAGAGCCAGTAGAAGAGGACCAGCACGGCGACGAAGGCCAGCAGGCCAAAAATGCCCATACTTACCCAGATTTGCAGAAAGATGTTGTGAGGATGCGATAGTGTCGGCTCCTCGCTTAATCCCGTGGGTGCGTGCGTCACCGGATCCTTGAGGATCCAGTAGTGGGGGAGCTTGCCATGACCATTGCAGAGCGTATTCTTGCTGTAGTAACAGAGCCAGTTGTCCAGGCCATAGCCCAGCAGCGGGCGATCATGGATCATATGCAGCGCGGTCTCCCACAGGTAGAGCCGCTTGGTGGTCGTGCTGTAGCCCTGCGGGTTGGCATGCCAGTCGGAGATGCGCGTGACAACGGAGCTGTGAAAGACGCCCAGCACGACGGCGAGCGCGACCACCACCACACAGCTACCAATCAGCAGAGCCTTGCGGCTGCGCATGGAGAAGATCACGATAAAGAGCGCGGCAAGCGCAATGGCGATCCAGGCTCCCAGCGACTGGGTGAGATAGAGTGTCAGCACCACCGGCACGCACAGCACAAGGGCGAGGCCGCGCTTCTTCCAGGATGCTCTTGCCAACGCCAGCGCCAGGAAAGGCGGCAGGGTGTAATCAAAGAGCAGGCCGATGCTGTTGGCGCTGCCGTAGACGGTATGAACGCGCCTGACGCCATCCTCCAGGACGAGCGTATTCTTGAAGAGGAAGTACTGCGCCAGGCCCAGCAGAGCAATGACCAGGCCCGCCCCGAACAGTCCTCCGAGCAGGCGCGTGAGATCCTGTCGCGAGCGCAGGTAAATGAAGGCCAGCATTACGTAGAGCAGTGGATCGAAGACCTCCTGGCGAAACGCGCGCGCGGCGGCTGTGCGATTATAGGCAATGACTATCGAGATAGCGGCAGCCACAAAGAAGACCACAATGGGGATCAGGAACGGCCCCCAGCGATCCCGCAGCTCTGACCACGCAGGCCAGCTATTTCGCCTGAGCAGCATTTGCAGCAGAGCCACGACCACGCAGACAAAGAGCGCCACCTCCACCAGGCTGAAGCGATAATGGCTCACCACCACTTTCTGGAGCAGGTAATAGGGCAGCGAGAGCGGCAGCAGAGCGAGAGCGAAGGGTAAGCGAAACCAGCACAATACTGCGAAGATCACCAGGAAGGGCAGTGAGAGTAAGGGATTGAGCCGCGAGAGCGGCCCCATGCTGAGATCGGGGTTGCCGACGATATAATATAACCCCATCGAGAGAATCAGGCCGGCTTCAAAGAGGCGATCGGGCCAGAAGGATGCGGACCGCTTTGTATTTTCCCTGGTATGCAGCGGAGGGGGCGTCGCGGGGTGTGGCATAGTGGGCATCGTCGCAATAGCATCCCTTCGGCGCGCATCATCGCCGGGTAGGGGCGACGGATCATTTTTGCTGCTCATAATTCATTTTCCGCATAGCATGCCTGCAAATATAGACGGCATACAATATTTCGCAAGGATGGCTACCGGATACGAATTATAGCAAAAATTGGCCCCCCGGGTCTAGCAATGAGAAGATAGGGGCATATGCCAGAGCTTTTTCACTGGCAAGCGCCTGCGGCGCTTGCCTTCTGGATGATGTGTTTGCGAAACATGCGCTGCGCGCATGTTTCGCAAACACATCATCCATTTCTGGTGCGGCATCGGCACGCGAACATCAATCCCCATCGAATAGAAAGCAGCGTTAGCGGCTCAGTTCTGATACGAACTGGTGGAAGACATGCGCGTGATGATCGATATCGGCCTGCGTGTGCTGGACCGAGACCGTCCACTGGTCGTCGAAGCCCGGCGGGAAAAGGATGCCGCGATTCGCCAGGAAGAGCCAGTAGGCATAGGAGAGATCCATG
>DATGLE010000190.1:0-47495 GCA_035294325.1 Ktedonobacteraceae bacterium
ACCATATCAAATGCCTCATCGGGGAACTTGAGAGGCTGCTTGACATCCATGACCTCAAAGCTGACGTTTTTCAACTGCTGGACCTTTGCCATTGCCTGAGCGTACTTGATCACGTTCTGGTTGATGTCCACACCAACGACCTCGATATCCGGGTAGCGAAACGCGACCTCACAGGCCCAGCCGCCGGGACCGCAGGCGATATCGAGGATGCGCCCGACGTTCTCGAGATCTGGTTCCTCCGGGAAAAGGCCGCCCATTGCTTTCGTGAAAAGATAGTCCTGGTCGAGCAGGCGCGCGGTTTCTGCCACGTTTTCAATGTCGATAACGTAGCTGTTGCGGGTATCGCGGGAATCGGAAGATTGCATGGCAGCGTCCTTTCTTCTCATGCGCTAAGTGAAGCTTTTCTGTATCAAGCATAGTTGATAGAGCTAATGCTGTCAAGCAACTGATGACTCCGGGTACACGTCAGCTCTGGCACTCCTCGCCACCGCTGATGGCGCGTGTAGAATGAAAAGAAGGCCAGGAGGGCGCCAGCCGGCGCCCTCCTGGCCTTCTTTTCATTCTGTGGCGAAACGCGGGAGACGCTGCTACCAACCCGCGTTCTGAGAGAATAAAAAAACAATCATCAAACAATACGGAGCCTGTCATCCTGAGCGGCAGCGAAGGATCTGATGCCACACGCGGACCCTTCGCTGTCGCTCAGGATGACATGATCAGGGTTGAAGCTCAATCCAATATCTTAATTTCTTGACTGCCGCGCCCTCAACGTCCACGGCATTCTCAAATTTGCCGCCGTTGTGTTCGATGACTTTCCTGGAGCCGATGTTGTTCTCATCACACGTCACGAGCACGCGGCGCAGGCCAAGCTCCCTGGCTTTCTCCAGGCCGAGCCGCAGCATCTCGGTGCCGTAGCCCTGTTTGCGCTTCGATGGCCTGATCTCGTAGCCAATACTACCGCCAACTCTGAGCAGGAAATCATTCAATACGTGACGCACGAAGAGGCGCCCGATATACTGATTGCCGTCTATGAACCAGTATTCGGTGGACGGTACGCGATCATGCGCACCTTTCTGCTGATCGCGCAACTGTTGCAAAAATCCAGCGAAATCGTTGCTGATGCGCTCGACATCGTAGTAGAGTTGTTTCCCTTCGCGTTGAAATTCGCGCACACTCTCGATAAACTGATCTTTGTATTGTGCAGATGGCGCGGTAAGAAAAGGCATAGTGGTGATCCTCTCTATGGCCCGTATGCTACTGGTAATGCTAACTCGATTTCATCGCGAATAGGAATGCCATCGTTGCCGGTGAGAGGAATCTGCGGCTTAAGCTTGCGGGATTGTTCAATCGCGTTGCTATGAAGGGCCACCAGCGTAAAGCCTCGTTTCTGGTAGAATCTCAGGGCGTACAGGTTATCATTGGTAGTAACCAGCCATACGCGCTTGCAGCCAGCCTGGCGCGCTGCTGCTTTAACGGCTTCTATCAGTGCTGTGCCAATGCCGGATGCTGGTCGCAGGCTGTCGAGGGTAACGATCTCGCACGCCTCCCCCTGGATATGGTAAGTAATCAGCCCTATCCAGGCTCCCTGCCCATCGACGGCGGCGAAGCCCGGCAGCTTATCGGACCTGTGAATGACGCCGCGCGAGACAATGATATTGCTGCCCCAACGTTCTGTAATGAGCTGTGCTACCTTGTCGCCGTCGTGCTCTGTGAGCGGATAGATGGCAAAATGCGACATACTACCGTAAGACTCCGATTGTGGTAGAGGTGTTTCCTCATATGGAGTATACAACAGTACGTATAGCGTTGACGCCCTTATTTTTCTTCGACGATGCGGCCATCCTGGATCTGAAGCACGCGGTCCGTCAATTCGACCAGCGACAGGTCGTGAGTCGCTACCAGCAGGCCGATATTTGAGCTATGGGAGATCTCGCGCAGCAGTCTGGCAATGTCGCGGCTGGTGAGCGAGTCGAGATTGCCGGTGGGTTCGTCGGCGACGAGGAAACGCGGCTGGTGGACCAGCGCGCGCGCCAGCGCCACCCGCTGCTGCTCTCCGCCGGAAAGCTCCATACCGCGATGGTTGGCGCGCTTGCCCAGCCCGACCTTCTCCAGTGCCTCACGCGCCTGCCGGGTGCGCTGATCGGGAGAGACTCGCGCCAGGCGCAGAGGAATTTCCACGTTCTCCTGCGCGGTCAGCGAGGGGAAGAGATGAGCATTCTGGAACATCATGCCGATGCTCTCGCGGCGCAGGCGCGCTCGCTCGGATTCGCTCATCTTCGAGAGGTCGCGCTCCAGGATAAAGACCTGCCCCGTCGTCGGGTTGTCCAGGCCGATCAAAATATTGAGCAGCGTTGTTTTGCCGGATCCAGAGCGGCCTCGCAATGCCACGAATTCGCCCGGGTGGATGCGCAGGTCGATGCCGCGCAGCGCATGGACGATGCCTCCCCCTGAGCGATAATCGCGCGTCACGCCGCGTGCCTCCGCAATCGTAGTCACTGCAACTGCTGAATTCATCTATTGCTGCTCCTTGTTGTATTCATATCTGATGTATCATTTCCATTTATATCGGTCATGATCGGCCAGAGTTCTACGTGATCCTCGGTGATGCGCACTTCGGCGCGGCCATTGAAGGGGAGTCGTTCAAGCGCCTCTTTGGGCAGTTGCAGCCGCCCTGCTCTGTCGATCAGGATCGACTCGCGGTGCGTGCGCGCCGAGAGGCCGATGATGGCGCTGGCCTCCTGCATATGCTCGTGCAGCTCCTCCAGTTCGGCCTCGCGGCGCACGGTCTCGGTGCTCGTGCGCCCATCGCGAATGGCAATCGTGCGATCCACGGTGGCGGCGATGGCGGCATCGTGCGTCACGGTGATAATGGTCAGGCCAAGCTCCTCATTGAGCTTACGCAGCAGCGTGAAAAGTTCACCTGCCGTAACCGAATCCAGCTCTCCCGTTGGCTCGTCGGCGAGCAGGACCTTCGGGCCGTTGGCGAGCGCGACGGCGATGGCAACACGCTGCTGCTCGCCGCCCGAGAGCTGCTCCGGCTTCTTGTGCTCCATGCCGCGCAATCCAACCATTTCCAGCAGTTCGTGTGCACGCTCCGAGCGCTGCGCCGAGCCGATGCCGCTGAGCATTTGTGGCAGTTCGACGTTTGCCAGTGCGCTCAACTCCGGCAGCAGGTTGCGCCCGCTTTGCTGCCAGATCTGGCCGACGACGTAGCGGCGGTAGTTGATGCGCTGCGCTGGCGTCAGGCGTGTCAGGTCGTGTCCGTCGACGGTGCAGTTGCCGGCGCTTGGCATATCCAGGCCGCTGAGGATGTTCAACAGCGTACTTTTGCCTGAGCCGGAGGCGCCAACAATGGCGATCATTTCTCCCGGCATCACCTCCAGGTCCAGCCCTTGCAGCGCCACCACTTCCAGGTCGGCCACCTTATAGATCTTGACCAGGTTATCACATACGACGATAGGTTCCGGCATCGGGAACTCCTTCTGAAAGAATCTTCTGGAGGTAACTACTCAGGTCCTCTCATTCCCAGACAGCTCGGCGCCTGCGGCGCTGCGCATGCATTGATGGTAGTGTATGAGCATACACTACCATCAATGTCCCGGCCGCTGAAAGCGGGGAGGGCGTCTGAATAGTCACTTCTATATAATAGCCTTAATCTTCATTGACTCTCAACGTCTGGCTCATCGATGAGCGCAGGACAATCGCTGTCATCATGATCAGGGCGATGATACAGAGCGCGACAAGTACGACCAGCGCTATACCCAGCGCTGGCGGGGCCACAATCTGGATCGGCGGAATAGTCTGTGCCAGATAGAAGGCCCCGCTGCTGATCCCGCTCGTCGTACCCTCTGGCGGGGCCACGCTGGTAAAGATCAGTGCGGGCACTACCAGCGCCGAAAAGATGGCGCCCAGAATAGCGCCCAGCACAATCGATGTCAGATAGATGATACACTGCTCCCACGTCAGGGTGCTCACGACCTGGCGCGGCTCGGCTCCCAGGGCGCGCAGCACGGTAAAGCTGGTGAGCCGGCTGCGCACGCTCAGCCAGGAAGCGATCAGGTTGCCGACCAGGGCGAAGAGCAGCGTCACGATAGCCCCCAGCACCAGGACGCCGATCAGCGTCAGGTAGAGGGGATCTTGATACAGCGCTGCAAGCATGGCGCGGCGGTCATACAATGGGGTAAGTTGCAGATTCCCCCGGGTAAGCGCCCTGCGCACGCTCGCCAGGGAGGCGGGATCGCTTTTCGTGCGCAGCCAGACGGTATTGGCGGCAACCGCGAGAGTGGTCTGGTATCTGGCCTGGTAGACGCTGGCGAAGGTAGGATAGTCGGCCAGAACGCCGGAGCCGAGGCTGCTATCGGGCGTAGGTATATGCGCTACCTCGCCAACGACCTTGAAATCGATGAGATTGTTATAGTCTGAAAGCGAGAAATTCAGCCTGAAGTTCGCCCCCTGCGAGAGATGCAGGTTATTCCACGTCGCGGCATCGACGATAGCGGGCACCTGCTGGTGCGCAATGGCCTCCTTACGCTGCGCGACGAGTTGCTTCATAAGCGTGTCGAGCGGCTGCGGCAGATATTGCTGCGGCCAGATCGCCGTCCGGGCGAAGGTCGCGGCATCGACGGTCCTGAAGTCGATGGCGTACTGATTGGCGGCGGTCCCGGCTGTGGTGGCCTTTACGAAGCCCAGCGAGGCTGAGAGCACGCCGGGGATATGAGCGTACCTCGCCGTTGCCGCCTGCAAATTCGCGGGCGTAATCAGCCCGACGGGGATGGTGCCGCTGAAATCCGCGCCGCTCTGGTACGAAGTAACGTCGGAGATGCGCTGCGTTTGCGAGGCGATGCAGGTCAGCGTGAAGAAGGCGAAGGCTGTGGCGAGCGAGAGTTGCAGGATCATGCGTATGCCCTGGCGCGGTACGCGGGCCATCTGCGCGATTGCCAGCAGCGGCCCCGCGCTGCGGCCACGCCCACTGAACGTGACACTCGCTTGCAGCAGGCGCGGGAAGAAGCGCAGGAAAAGCAGGATCGCCGCCAGCAGCAGGCAGACGGTTCCCAGCACGGTCAGTGGCGAGAGCAGCAGCAGCGCTGCGTGTGGATCGAGAACGTTGGCACTGGTGACGTAGAGGGAGACGCCATAGCCGGTGAGCGCGATAATGGCGATCACGACATCGAGATTCAGGCGCTGCCAGAGTGGACGGTGGGTGGAACGGGCAAATTCGCGCCGCACCGTGAGCACGTCAAATTGCAGGGTGCGCGCCGTGGCGATAATCATGGCGATGATCGCTGCTGCGGCGGTAACGAGCGCGTAGGTGCTCACCCCCAAAATTACCGGTAGCGGGTTGCCGCCAATAAGATTGAGCGCGCCCTGATCCCCGGAAGGCAGGCTGGCATGCACCATGTAGTGTGTCAATGCGATAGCCAGGAACGGGCCGATGATGAGCGCGAGGATGACCAGTCCGATGCTCTGTGTTACCAGCGAGCCGAAGATCTGGCGCCGGCTGGCTCCGCGACTGCGCAGAATGGCAATCGCGCTCGTCTGCTGATCGATCAGAACGTCGGCCATGATGCTGACGAAGAGCAGGACCATGCCAGCGATCAACAGCGAGAGACAGATCACGGCAAGCTGTGCCACGGCGAGCCGGTCACGGTAGCGCTCGAACGTATCGGAGGGGAGATAAGTCTGTGACTGCTCAAGATAGGGTGACTGCTCAAGGTCCTGATTGTTGGCATTGTCGATCTTCACATGGGCGACGCCGTTGACGATAGCGGGGACCTCATCGACGGCGATATGTGAGGGTGCAAGATCATAGTACCAGGTAATACTTGCCGGCTGCTGCAACACCGAGTTCTTTAGCGCGGGATCGCTGGCGAGGTGTGATAGGGTGGAGAGGATGGTTGTATCGGGCGCGAGCGCGTAGTAGATGGTTGGTCCGCCCCGGTCCGGGGTGAAAGACTGGAAGTCGGCGCCATGCCAGAAGGTGTCGTTCTCCACAGGAGCGAAGATGCCAACAACGTGCAGCGTTATCGGGCGCAGTCTCACGTTTAAATAGCCATCGATGAAGCGCGCCCAGACGGTGAGTACGGCGCCAGGCTGGATGTGCAGGTGGTTCGCGCCTTCGGGAATGAGCGCGACCTCGACGCTATCAGGCGTGTTCGTGGCCTGCGGCAGCCGCCCCTCGATCAGTTTGAGGTGCGCGGGAACCTGCTCTATTGGCGCGCCGTCGAGTACCATAGCACTCGATCCCGGGTGGGTTATGCCGCCGCCGGGAGAGGTGATCGCGCTGAGGGGAAAATAAGGCGTCTGGATGGTGAATTGTGGCTGCCCGATATATGGCCCCAGGTTCGCTGCGAACTCCCGATCAAGCTGCTGCGTGACGCTGCTGATGATCGCGGGCGCGATCTTTTTGGAGGAGCTGGTTACGGCAATGGCGGTGTTTTGCGGGTCCGAGGCGAGGGCCTGCCGCAGCCCGGCGCTCATCACCACACGGGCATAGAGCGGGACCGCGCAGACCAGGGTAATAGCGATGAGAATGCCTGCACCCGTTACCAGGAGCATACCCCATGTCTGGCGCAAGCGCCAGAGCGCCAGCGTGACGAGCGGCGGCATCAGGCTCCGGCTGGCCGCAACCGTCAGCATCTTCGTCGTATTTGCCATCTGGTACCTCGTATAAAGTAATCTCGCCTATGTCATCCTGAGCGCAGCGAAGGATGACATGGGACCGGGAAAGGTAGCACAGGAAATATGAAGCCACAGCCTATCTGCGTATACTACGTCAATAATAGCACATTTTTCACACAACTCAGCCTCACCCATCGCAACATCGTCACTCCCAGGCCGTTAAACCTCTCATAGTCAATGTAGTGGTCGGGGGCAGGCTGCGCCGCAGCCTGCCCCCGACCACTACACTGACTATGAGAGGCGCCGCAGGCGCTGCTGAGTCAAAGGTAATAAAAAATATTGGCAATAACATGGCTTTATTTGCCATATCTATTGACAAATTTTTTGACGATATGTTACTATTACCATGTCGTTAACGAAAACATTCAACCAGAATAAATATTGTGTCGTGAAGCTGGCTTTTAGTCGCGAA
The DNA here is from genome assembly GCA_035294325.1 of Ktedonobacteraceae bacterium. Taxonomy (GTDB): domain Bacteria; phylum Chloroflexota; class Ktedonobacteria; order Ktedonobacterales; family Ktedonobacteraceae; genus DATGLE01. The sequence continues at coordinate 7,088 of DATGLE010000190.1, forward strand.
CAAGGAGAGTGTCGATGTTGTATCCATTGATAACGAGGGACCCGGTGAGTGGAGAAGAACTGATCGTCACGCGCCTGGAATGTCCCGAAAGCGGTGTAGTGATCGAAGGACGATTTAGCCTGGGCTGGATTGGCCGTCTGTCGCGCGAACAGCTCGACTTCGTTGAGATGCTCGTGAAGTACAGGGGCAATATCCAGCGACTGGCGGCGGAAATGAACGTTGCCTATAACACGGCTCGCAGCCGACTCGATGAAATTGTGGCCGCCCTGGGTGGCGCGCCGGAGAACGATAGCCGCGTGGACCGGCGCGCTGTTCTTGACCGCCTTGCCTCCAAAGAAATTAGCGTCGAAGAGGCTATGAAGCTACTGAAAGGCTAGAGCCATGTCGGCATCAAAGGGTGAGCGAGATCATATCTTGCGGATGGTCGAGTCGGGCGACGTGACGGCAGCGCAGGCCGCGCAACTGCTCGATGCTCTGGATCTGGAACGGGACTATTCCGGCCAGTCGCCGGTGCAGCGCAGGCGAGAGCGCACACTGCGCATTCGAGCGACAAGCCTGAAAAACAGGTCCCAGAAAATGAACATCAGCGCGGCCTTGCCGGTCAGCCTGCTCAAAATCGGTCTCCATCTGAGCGCGCAACTGCTGCCACAGCTTAACCATGCGCAGATCCTGGATCTGCTGCGGGCCATCGAGAGCGGAGCCAGCGGGCGCGTGCTCGATCTGCAAGATCTGGAGCAGGGTGAGCGTTTAGAGATTTTCGTTGAGTAAGCAGGAGGGGCAGGGGAATCTGCCCATGTCATCCTGTCCAAATATGTCATTCTGAGCGATAGCGAAGGATCTGCGGCCTGGATCATAAGCTCCTTCGCTGCCGCTCAGGATGACAGGCGGCGGCGAGCCGAGCGAGGCCGTCGTTAAGAGGTGAGTCAGGTAAGCAAGAAAAAAGGAGCGATAGATCATGGAGAGAACATTTCCCGCCGGGACGGCGCAGCGCATAGTGATAACCAATCTTGGAGACAGGCTCAGCGTGCAGGGATGGGACCAGCAGGAGATCAAGCTTGCAACCGGTGGTGAAATCGCCGTACTTCAACAGGAGGGAGATGCGCTGCTGATTAGCAACTGCGACGAAGCCCTTGAACTATGGACGCCGCGTGAGACCAGCATCAGCGCCGGCAAAGCAGGGGGTGATGTACATATCGAGAACGTAAGACAGGTTGAGTTATACGATAGCTACGGCGCTGTAGAACTGAAATATATCAGCGGCGATGTAACATTGCACAATATCAATGATAACGTGACGCTGGATAGCATTAGCGGCCAGGCAACGCTCACCGACATCTACGATGATCTGATCGTCAAGAACGCAGCGGTAGTACGCATGCGCGGCAGGCTTGAAGGTGACGCGGCGCTGCTGGGCGTGGCGCAGTTGGAGCTTGAGAGGATCCATGGCGACCTGGAACTTAACGAGGTCCAGGAAGCCACGGTTGGACACGCCGGCAGCGATCTCAAGGTTAAAAGTATCGCCAGCCTGCGCTGTGGCAATGTGGGCAGCGATTGCCATATCGATGGCGGCGGCAATGCGGATGTCACGCTCGGCAACGTTGGCAGCGATTGCGAGATCGGCGGTGTGGCGCGCCTGAGCCTGAGCAATGTAGGCAGCGATTGCAAGGTGCGGGATAGCGCGAATGCTGAAATCACCATCGGGCATATTGGTAGTACGTTGGAGATTGTTGGCGCGCAGAGCGTGAAACTCGGCAACGTGGGCAGCGATTGCAACCTGCGCGACGTGCAGGGTGATGTTGAAATCGGCCATATCGGCAGCGACGCGGATTTCGCAGGCATCGGCGGCAATCTCAAGGCCGGGGCCGTCGGCTCTGACGTGCATGTTTCTGGACTGGCTGGCAGCGCCTCCATTAGCAACATTGGCTCCGACCTGGAATTGCAGGCGGCGTTTCCAGCCAATAGCTCCTCGCTGCTGCGCGTTGGCAGCGACGCGCGCATCATTCTGCCGGAGCGGGCGAACCTGCGCATTCGCGCTACCGTTGGTGGCAGCGTCAGCGGTCGCTCGGTCGCTACCGGCGGAGGCGGCGGGCGCGTGGAACTGGTTTATGGGGATGGGGCGGCCCTTCTCGATCTGAAAGTCGGCGGCGATCTTGAGCTGGTCGGCGATGAGGCGCCGCGCAGCAGCAGCGTCAGCAGCGGCAGCGGCCCTTCATGGGGATGGAACTGGAACTGGGAGGACTTTGGCCGCGAGTGGTCCGAATTTGGACGCGAGATGGACGAGTTCGGACGGGACCTGGCCGCCGCTCTGAGTGAGGCCACGGCCTCGCTTGGCTCCGATATCGCTGGCGATATCGCGCGCAAAGCGGAAGAGCAGGCGCGCCGGGCGCAGCGCTTTGCCGAGGAGCAGAGACGCCGCGCCGAGGAGCGAGCAAGGCGCGCTCAGGAACGAGCGCGCCGCGCCGGTGAGCGCGCAGCTCGCGTCAATGTGCGCGTCAATGATCGTGAGTGGCGCATGGACTCTGAGCGCCTGGAGCGCATTCTGGAGCAGGCGCGCCGCGCTACCGCCGAGGGTATACACGGGGCGCTGGAGGCTGTCGAACAGGCATTGAACAATCTGCATATCCCTGTACCGCCCGAGTACGCCAGGCCGGGAACTCCTCCGCCACCACCTCCACCGGGAGCGGGAGGCATGCGGCCGCCGACTCCACCACCACCGCCCCCTCCGGCTTCAGGAACGACGACCCGGCAGACGACTGGCGCCGGGGAAGAAGCCGGGCACGATGAACGCCGGAAGGCGCCAGGCGATGTCGATATGGATGTTCCCCTGGATGTTCCCGTTGACGTTCCCGGTGGCGGCAGCGCGGTTGGGCCAGAAGAGGAACGCGAGGCCATCCTGCGTATGATTGCCGAGGGGCGCATTACTCCCGAAGAAGGCGACATGTTGTTAGAGGCGCTTGGCGGTTAGTTAATACAAAAGATACAGAACGGCTTTGCCGTTCTGTATCTTTTGTATTAACGTTTTATAGAAAGAAGGGTATCAACCAGTTTATCGATCTCCGCGCGTGTATTGTAGTGTGTCAGGCCGACGCGCACAATTCCCCCCTTGTCCTCCAACCCCAGGCGCTCCGTCACTGCCAGGGCGTAGAAATTGCCATCCCAGACGTAGATGCCAGCGCGATCCAGCACCTCCGCGACGGCTCGCGGATGCCAGCCCTCCAGCGTAAACGAGAAGGTGGGCACGCGCTGGTCCATGCGCTGCGCATCGGTGATGCCCAGCAGGCGCAGCCCGGGCACGGAACTCAGGCCGTCGAGCAGCGCATAGTTGATGCCAAGCTCGTACTCCTCGATAGCGGCCATGCCCTGCTTGAGTGCCAGGCGGCGCCCGCTCAGATCGGGATAGCGCGCGGCAAACTGGCCTCCGAAGGTCGTTCCCACCCATGCGAAATACTCCATTGCCCCCAGCACGCCCGCGATAGACTCGAAGCTCTGCGTCCCCGTCTCAAACTTGTCGGGCGGCAGATTGCTGGCGGGGCGGACCTTGTAGGCCGTCAGGCGGTTCAGCAGATCGTACTTGCCGTAAAGGATCCCCGTGTGCGGGCCAAAAAACTTGTAGGCCGAGCAGGCCAGAAAGTCGCAGCCGAGCGCCTGCACATCGATGGCTTTGTGGGGCGCGAATTGAACGGCATCGATATAGCAGAGCGCGCCGGCCCGGTGGGCAAGCTGCACAACGCGCTGCACGTCGTTGATCGTGCCCACGGCATTCGAGGCATAGCCGACGGCGACGATCCTGGTGCGCGGCGTGATCTGCCGCTCCATCTCCTCCATATCCAGCGTGCAGTCCTCGGGGTGAATGTCCACCCAGCGCACGGTGCAGCCACGATCCTCCGCGATCAGCAGCCAGGGTGCGATGTTGGCATCGTGATCCAGACGCGTCACCACGATCTCATCGCCCGCGTTGAGCGTGCGCGCCAGGCTGCGGCTCATATGCAGCGTCAGGCTGGTCATATTCTGGCCGAAGATGATTTCTTCCGGCCTCGCGGCGTTGAGAAAATCGGCCACGGCCTGCCGCGCCTCGTACACAACCGCGTCGGATTCGCGGCTGGTGCGGAAGGCGCCGCCGTGATTGGCATTTGTGGATAGCAGATAGCGCTGCATGCGTTCCAGCGTTTCTCGTGCCACCTGCGTTCCGCCGGGATTATCAAAAAATATGGCGTCAGTCGCCAGGGCGGGAAAGTGGGAGCGGATCGTGTCGATATTGAGCATGGGCAAGTCCTCCAGTGTCAGATAAACCACCTTCTACTATCATACCACCCTCGAAGTCCAGCAGCCGTATGCCGGAGGGCGTATACAGACAGTTATCAGGACAGGAATCTCTCTGGATAAAGGCCAGAAAAGGATCAGGATGCAATATTGCAGTTCGCAGCGCTGTTAGTTCGCCGTCGATCCTTGAAGCCGGGGTGATGGCAAGCAGTTCCGCAGTTTTATGTAGAGCCGGCGCCAGCCATTCGTATTTCTCATAATCGTAATAGCCGCTGTTCTCGGTACGTAGTCCCAACGACTCGCGTATGCGGGCGAACTCTGCATCCCTACCTATAGAGAGCGCCTGCATGCGGCCATGCGCAGCCGCAAATTCGATCAGAGCATGCTCTGCTGCCGTGGGATCAGTATCCAGCAAGAAATGGTCCAGGCGCTTCCCTGTCTCTGGTGCAAAATCACTTGACCTCTTCGAGTTTTGCTGGTAGACTGCTTCTGGCTGCGAGGCTGGCGGAAGGGACAGGCTCTGCTCCGCTTTCTTTTCCCCGTTTTGAGGGGACTGCGCTAGATCTTCAAACGCTATCAAGCCTGTCACACGCTCGCCGCCATAAAAGCGCGGACCGAACGCGGCATCAGGAGCTATCTGGTCCAGAAATTGCAAGCTGGCCCACTCATTGAGAGTCCAGGCGGGAACGCGTGCGCTATCGGGACCATCTGGCGACTCTATTGTAGAGCGCGGCTGCTTGACGATAACGCTTGCCGGCGCGGCAGCAGGGCCACTGAGCACTTTGAAGCGGTAGACGCCGCTGCGCCCGCTCCCTCCCAGGTCCACGCCTTCGTCGAGCCGTACATCACCGCCGAAAGTCTGAGTCAGCAGCCTCTCGGCGGTAGTGATGGTTTGTTGAGAAGGCCGGGTGCGAGTGTTTCCCATGCTAATCCAACTCCCGGTGTACGTCCGGCGCTGTGCGCCAGTAGCGGCCATTCTCGCGCTGCAACAGCCGCGCATGCGGACCGATCAACTCGCGGCGCAGCGAGGCTGAATCGGGATGGTAGCGCTGGAGGATCTCGTTCACCTCGGCCTCTGTGTAGACAACACCGTATTCGAACTGGTTCGCCAGCCACTTGAGGATGACCATGCGCTTCTTAGGGCTGGCCGGAATCTCCTTGAGGCGCGTACCCTCAAAGAAATCCTTGAGCACTTTGCGCTCCCACGCATCGGCCTCAACGTCGTCAACCAGCGAGGCCATCTTCTCAGGCGTGAGCAGTTGCTTATTGGCCTGGCGCAGCGCCTCGGCGTTGAGCCAGTAGTAATGGGTGTTTCCATCCGAGCGCATACCTACCAGGTCCAGTTCTTTCAGCCTGGCGAGATGATGCGAGACGGTGGGCGCCCTCAACTGGAGGAGCGCGGCCAGTTCTTCTACGCTGCGCTCCCCGCTGGCAAGGATTCCCAGTAGCCTGAGCCTGGTCTCATCGGCCAGGACTTTGAAAAATTGTAGCAGTGCTTCAAACTCTTCCTGTGACATCGGCTCCTCCTTTTACGTACAGGTATGTAGATCGATATCTAATTAGAAGTATATCGAATAAGATGGCGTTGTCAAGCCCCCTTCCGCCGGAGGTGGCCTGGTGTAAGAGGCGGTGGCGAGCGCAGGGCGTAAACGCATAGCTCTGCCTTTTCCGCCGGAGGCGGCCTGGTGTAAGAGGTGGTGGCGAGCGCAGGGCGTAAACGCATAGCTCTGCCTTTTCCGCCGGAGACGGCCTGGTGTAAGAGGCGGTGGCGAGCGCAGGGCGTAAACGCATAGCTCTGCCTTTTTCCGCCGGAGGCGGCCTGGTGTAAGTGGTGATGTCTGCGGCGGCGGACGCAGTCCGCCGCCGCAGACATCACCACTTATGATTGCGAAGTGCCGCAGGCACTGAGCAGTAAGGGAAAAAGAGGACCTGAAGAGTCACAACTATTGCTGTTGTGGAGGTAACTCTGGATAGGTCGCCTGCGGCTGCTCATACTCCACGTCGTAGGGAGTGTAGGTAGCGGGCGGCGATGATTGTGCGGTAGTCTGAGCCTGGTAGCCCTGTTGATAGCCGTGATAATATTGATCGTCCTGCTGGAGGCTCTGGTAGGGCTGAGGTTGATAGGGCTTTGGAGTATAGAACGGCAGGGTGCTCTGTGATTGGAACCACTGTCTCGCTCGCTTAAAGATCAAAGCTGGCAGATAGGAATTGCCGAGTGCGAAATAGATGATTGCGCCTATAATCTGCGTGAAGAAGATGAGCAGTATCCACCAGACTTTGCGCGAACCCTGTATTGATTTGTTGGTTATGCAGTCAATCAGCATCAGGATCCAGCAGAGTGTAATCAGCGTGGAACCTGCGCTGCTCAGAAAATGTGCGAGGAACTCCATTTCCCTGTTTCCCTTTTTGAATTTATGTGACCATCTGGCAACTTTCCTTCTTATTCTAGTAAGACGTAGGAGCGCGACAAAAATCCATTATTGTTGTTAATGCATAGGAGGAGAGAACGTCGAGGGGCTAAGCCTCTCGACGTTCTCTCCTCCTATGCATTAACAACAACCTCGCGGCCCTGCTGCGCGGAGGTGTAGCAGGCGTCGACGACGCGCGCGCGGCGCAGCCCCTCGCTCCCGTGGTGCAGCGACCAGTTGCCACTGGTAATCGTCTCGATGAACTCGCGCACCACCGCATAGTGATACTCGCCGCGATAGACAGTCGGGGCGATCTCCGCCGGAACGCCCGCGATATCCGTGTAGATGCGCAGTGTGTCCTCCCACGAATAGTTTTTAACTTTGATCTCCGCGCCCCCCTCGGTGCCGTAGAGGATCAGGCCGTAGTCGTCTCCGAAGTTGCTGTACGTCGCCCAGCTCGTTTCCAGCGTGAGCGTCGCTCCATTTGACAGGCGCATAAAGGCGCTCGCCAGGTCCTCGACATCGTAGGCGTAGCCCGTGCCGAATTTCCGCGAGCGTGGATTGACGCCGCGCCCGCGCCTGCCAATCTCGTTATACGTTGATGCGCTGACGGTCACGACCTCCGGTTCGCCCAGCAGGTAGAGCGCCATATCGAGCATATGCACGCCCAGGTCGATCAGCGGGCCGCCGCCGGCCATCTCCTTGTTGCCGAACCAGGTGCCTGCGCCGGGAATGCCCTGGCGGCGCATCCAGTACGCCTTTGCATAATAGATGTAGCCCAGTTTCCCTTCATCGATGTAGCGTTTCAGCACCTCGATATCGCCGCGCCGGCGATGGTTGAAGACAACTTCCAGCACGCGCCCGGCCTTAATGGCGGCATTGACGATCTCTTCCGCCTCCGCCCCCGAGCGCGCGAGCGGCTTTTCGCAGAGGACATGTAATCCCCGATCCAGCGCCGCGATAGCTATGGGAGCGTGCAGGTAGTTGGGGACGCAGATGCTGACAGCATCGAGATCTTTATCGGCAAGCAGTTCTTCATGATAGCGATACAGGTGGGGTACGTCAAAGGTTTTGCCCAGAGATGCCAGCTTATCCTCCTCAAGACCTGCCAGCGCCATGATCTGAACATTGGGTAATACTTTATAGCTTTCAAGATGCTTCTCACCTCCCCAACCCACGCCAATAACACCTACACGCACGGGACCGCTGTGTTGTTCCTGAACCATCGTAGAATAATAACTCCTTTTTAGCCATGAGACAGGTGCACTTTTGTAAGAAGGGATGTATGTAGTTTTATTATAGACGGGTTTGCTGCGAGACTACAAGGCAGAGATAGCAGTTAACCATCCAATCATTGAGATTCATTGACAACGGCCCGATTCGCTGTTATCCTGCTGATGAAGTTTAATAAATCCGTTGTGCAGGTATTCCTGACAGCTCACCGCTGCGCGGTTCGCCGGTGAGGAGAGTCTGCGGGCTGAGTGCCGCAGGCACTCAGCCCGCAGACTCTCTGCGAGAAGGTGCGTTGCAGGGGCGCGAAATAGGAGTGGAGAGAAGGTGCAGGGGCGCGAAATAGGGGTGGAGAGAGGATATGTTGCAGGGGCGCGAAATAGGAGTGGAGAGAGGATATGTTGCAGGGACGCGAAATAGGAGTGGAGAGAAGGTGCAGGCGCACAAATAGGAGCAGCGAGAAGGTGCGTTGCAGGCGCACAAATAGGAGCAGCAAAGGAGGTAGGTATGACAACACCTGCTGGCCCATCCCAGGGGGAAAACGTTTATTACCTGGATACTGAGAACGTGGCGGAAATGGGATGCTTAATCAATCTGGATCAAGTATTCACAAAGGCCATGGGCCTGTTCCCCAACCTGTCTGATTCTGAAATCGGCGGCCTGCATCGCGTGCTGGATGTATCGTGTGGGCCGGGTGGCTGGGCGCAGGAGGTGGCCTTTACCTATCCTGATATCGAGGTCGCGGGTTTTGATATCAGCGAGGTAATGATCGATTACGCAAAGGCGCAGGCGCGTGTGCAGGGCCTGGATAACGTCACATTCCACGTAATGGATATACAGAAGCTGCCGCTGAACTTTCCCGATAACTATTTCGATCTGGTCAATGCCCGTTTCGTCAATTTCTTGCCCGCTGCCTCCTGGTCTCCTTTACTCCAGGAGTATCGCAGAATCACGCGCCCTGGAGGCTTCATTACACTCACGGAGAGCGAGTGGTGGTACTTTACCAATAGTCCAGCCCTGGAGAAGTTTAATTCAATGATTATCCGCTCCATCAAGATGCGCGGGAGCTTCTCTGAAAGCGGGATGTTCACCGGCGTACTGCCCCTGTTGGGCCGTTTCCTGCTCGATATTGGTTGCGTAGATATTCGGCACAAGGCGCATGTGATTGATTTCTCCGCCGGGACCGTAGCCCATGAAACTTTTCGCCAGGATGCGATGGTTGCCTTCAAGTTGTTCCAGCCGCGTATGGTCAGTATGGGCATTGCCACGCAGGAGGAGCTTGACCAGAATTATGATCGTATGGTAGTGGATATGCTGAGGGACGATTTCCGGGGCCTGATGCTTCCACTCACAGTTACAGGGAGAAGAGGAGAGGAGTAAACACGCTCCCCTCCACCCGATTTTCTAATTTTTCGACAGAATGTGGATCGCGCGGCCCAGGGCATTCTCGGCGCTCTCCTGTACTATCTCGCTCAGATTGGGGTGGGCGTAGAGGATCTCGGAGAGATCGGTCAGTGTCGCACCCATCTCGATGCCCAGCGCAACCTGTCCGATGAGATCTCCAGCGCGTGGCCCGACCAGCGTCGCGCCCAATAGCACGCCGTCATCGGCGCTCGCGACGACCAGCGCCACACCGTTATCGGCACCCAGCGTGAGCGCGCGCCCGTTGGCGGCCAGCGGAAAACGTCCCGTCACGACCCGGTAGCCCGCGCGCGTCGCCTCCTCCGCCGTGTAGCCAACCGCCGCGATCTCTGGCGTTGTGAGCGCGATCAGGGGGATGACGAGCGGCGCGAACTGCACGCGCTGTCCCGCGCTCGCCTCCGCCGCGACCTTGCCCTGCTTGATCGCGACGCTCGCCAGCGCCCGCCCGCCGTTACAGTCGCCAACGGCATAGATATGCTCCATGTTGCTTTGCAGCATCGTGTTCACGGTAATCGCCCCGCTCGCATCCGCCTGTACGCCCGCTGCATCCAGGTGCAGGCCCGCCGTACACGCTCGCACACCGTTCGAGACGATCAGGGGCCGATCATCGAGGCTCCCGGGGCTGACCTTCGTCGCCACCTGCACGCCCAGCTTGCGCAGGCCAGCCTGCACGAAGCGCAGCGCCGCCGGCTCAACGCCATCGAGTATCTGCTCGCCGGGTGAGCAGAGCCGGACCCTGACGCCGAGCCGCGCAAAGAGCGTTGCCATCTCCAGCGCGATATAGTCATTGCCAAAGATACACAACGTTTCCGGCAGTTCCTGTAATTGCAGGGCTTGCTCCGGCGACAATACCTGTGTGCCATCGAAGGGCAGATCTGGCAAGGGAGCGGCCCCGGCGCCGGTGGCAATGATGCAATGCTCGAATTTGAAACGGTGGGAGCCATGCTCGCCCTCGACGCGCACCTCCTGCGCGTTCATGAACCAGCCGCTGCCCTTCACGAACTCGATGCGATTGCCAGAAATGAGCCGGCGCACACCATCGGAGAGGCGTTCCACCACACTCTGCTTCCATGCCTGCATTTTGCTCCAATCGAAGGAGACGGATTCGGCCTGGATGCCCAGCGGCGCCAGATCTTCCTGGCGCGTCTGCTGGTAGCGCTCGCTCGCGGAGACGAGCGCCTTGAGCGGGATGCAGCCCCGGTTGAGGCAGGTGCCACCGGCGGGACCGGGATCAACGATAGTCACATGCCGGCCAAGCTGCGCCGCGCGGATCGCCGCCACGTAGCCGCCGGGTCCCGCGCCCAGCACGAGCACATCTACCGCCGTAGTCACATCGCCAACAACCATAGGTTACGCCTCATTTCCTTATATCATATCCAACATTAATTGTTGTGGATGCTCTACCAGTTCTTTGAAGCGCGCAAGGAAGCGCCCGGCCAGCGCACCATCGATGACGCGATGGTCGAAGGAGAGCGCCAGCGGCATCATCGTGCGAGCGACAATCGCTCCGTTGCGTACCACGGCCTTCTCCTGCAATCTGCCCACCGCCAGGATCGCCACCTCGGGATAATTAATGATTGGCGTGCCGCTGCTGCCGCCGAAGCTGCCGACGTTGTTCAGCGTAAACGTGCTGCCGCTCACCTCCTGCAAGGAGAGCGAGCGCTTCTGCGCGCCCTCGATCAGATGCTCAAGCTGTGCAGCGATTTGCAGCAGCGTGAGTTGATCCGCGTTGCGCAGCACCGTCACCATCAGTCCCTCTGGCGAATCAGTAGCGATGCCGATGTGATAGTCTTTCTTGTAGACAATCGCGCGCTGCTCCTCGTCGAAGCTGGCGTTGAAGACCGGGAACTCCTTGAGCGCCGGAATGAGCAGCTTGACCAGCAGGGGCATGTAGGTGAGACGGGCGCCGCGCTGCTGTGCCGTAGCCCTCAATGCCTGGCGCAGCGCCACCAGTTCGCTGCCGTCAAGCTCATCGAAGGCGGTAGCGTGCGGCACGGTACGCCACGAGCGCTCCATATGCTCCGCGATGCGGCGGCGCAGCCCGGTGAGCGGCTGGCGCTCCGGCTGAGCGGCTGGTGCGGGCGCTGCTGGTTGTGCAGGAGCGGGTTCAGGTGGCGCTGCCGGCCCGGCTGCTTTCTCCCGCGGCGCCGGGGAGGCGGCTGCCTGTTTAGCGCGCTCGGCATAGGCGAGTACATCATCGAGCGTCACGCGTCCGTTGGGCTGCGATGCTGGAACGTCGGCCAGGTCGATACCCAGTTCGAAGGCGCGTTTGCGCACGGCGGGCGCCGCCAGCACGCGCTGTTTTGTCATCGTGCTCGCCACCGGAGCGCTCGCGCTCTGGGCCGGAGCCGCTTTTGTCGGATCCGCTGCACCGTCCTGGCGCGTCGCGCCATTGGATGGCCTGGATGCCGTGGTCGCGCTGCTATCAGCCGACTCGAAAATAACCAGCACCTCGCCCAGCTTCGCTACCTGCCCTTCCGCGACGCGAATGTCAGCCACGCGCCCGGCGATGGGCGAGGGGATTTCCACAACGGCCTTGTCCGTTTCCACCTCGACCATCGGCTGATCCAGCTTCACGCTATCGCCCGGCTTGATGAGCCAGCGGCGCACCTCGGCCTCCTGCATGCCTTCGCCCAGGTCGGGTAGTCTAAATTCGTTCATCTTTATTTCCTCATCCGTTTAAAGGGTGAGAGTATTGAAAGTGGGGGCACCCCATGCCCCGCCAGGAGGGCGGCTGCCCTCCTGGACCTCCCGCTTTCATCTACTTCGCGCATTTCAAGGCTCCATCACGCGTTTGAGTGCAGCTAACACCCTGGCGGGCGAGGGAACGTAATAATCCTCCTGGCCTGGCGCAGGATAGGGTGTATCATAGCCAGTCACGCGCTCCACAGGTTTCAGCAGCGAATAGAGGCAGCGCTCGTTGATCACGGCCGTGACCTCCGCGCCCACGCCGCCAGCACGGGGCGCCTCGTGAACGACTATGGCGCGTCCCGTCTTTTCAACAGAGGCGGCGATGGCATCTTCGTCAAGGGGCCAGACCGTGCGCAGGTCGATCACCTCAACGCTCGTGCCCATCTCTTTTTGCGCGCTCTTCGCTGCCTCCAGCGCGGTCTGTACCATCGCGCCGTAGGCGAAAACGCTCGCGTCGCTGCCCTCCTGTACGACATTGGCTTTGCCCAGCGGAATCATGTAATGATCCTCCGGCGTCTCCTGGCGGAATGAGCGATAGAGCTTGATATGTTCCAGGAAGAGCACAGGATCGGGATCGGCGACGGCGGAGGCGAGCAGCCCTTTGGCATCGTAGGGATTCGAGGGCATAACGATCTTGAAGCCCGGTGCCTGCAAGAAGAGTCCTTCCATGCTATCCGAATGCAGTTCGGGCGTGCGCACGCCGCCGCCATAGGGGGCGCGCACGACCAGCGGACATGTATAGACGCCGGCGCTGCGGAAGCGGATGCGCGCCGCCTGGCTGGCGAGCTGGTTCATGCATACAAACAGGAAGCCGCCGAATTGTATTTCAGCGATGGGGCGCAGTCCATAGACGGCCATACCAATCGATGTGCCGATAATCGCCGACTCGGCCAGGGGTGTATCGAAGACGCGCCGCTCGCCGAACTTCTCCTGAAGGCGCTCGGTCACGCGGAAGACGCCGCCGTTGGGGCCGATATCTTCGCCAAGCAGCACGACGCGCGGATCGCGCTCCAGTTCCAGGGCGAGGGCCTGGTTCAGCGCCTCAATCATCGTCATCTGCATACGCGCTTATCCCCTTCCGTCTTTCTGCTGATTGGCGAAGCGGAGAACCTCTTCGCGCTGGGCCTGCTGGCGCGGTGAGGGATCGCCAGTAGTGTAGTCGAAGAAGGCGTCGGGCGATGGCGCCGGCATTGAAAGCGCCTCGCTGGTCGCGATGTTGATCTCCTCTTCAACCTCGGCGACGAGCTGCTGATCGCTCTCCTCACTCAGCAGGTCGCGCTCGATGAGGAAACGCCGCATGCGCTTGATGGGATCCTTTGCCTTCCATGCCTCGACCTCGGCGGCATCGCGATAGCGTGTGGGATCGTCGGCGGTGGTATGCGCGCCGATGCGATAGGTCAGCAACTCGACGAGCGCCGGTCCCTGGCCGGAGCGGGCGCGCTCAACGGTCTGGCTCATGACATCGTAAACGGCGAGCAGGTCGTTGCCATCCACAAAGAACGAGGGCACACCGAAGCCCGGACCGCGCGCGGCGAAGGTCGGCGCGGCGGACTGGCGGCGGCGCGGCACGCTGATCGCCCATCCGTTATTCTGCACCACCAGCACCACCGGAGCCTGAAAGACGCCCGCGAAGTTCAGCGCCTCATTGAAATCGCCCTCGGAGGTTCCCCCGTCGCCGCACACTCCCACCGCCACGGCGGGATCCCCGGCGATCTTGGCCGCCATGCCGAGGCCAACCGCATGCAGCATCTGCGTCCCGATCACGATTTGAATGGGCAGGCAATGCGTCTCCGGCGGATAGGCGGGGGTGAAGCCACGGAACGAGTAGATCAATGTGGAAAGCGGGACTCCCTTGACGATAAGCGAGGCAATCTCGCGGTAGGAAGTAGCCAGCCAGTCCTGCGGCTGCAAGGGAGCGGCCAGGCCAACCGCTGCCGCCTCCTGTCCCACGAGCGATCCAAAGGTAGTGGCGCGTCCCTGTCGCTGCAATGCGATGATTTTATTGGAGAATGCTCGCCCCAGATGCATCATGCGATAGAGCGTGAGCAGGCGCTCGGCGCTGATGTCTGGCATTTTCCCTACCAGCTTTCCCTCCTCATCGAGGATCTGGTAGGCAACCATACCGGGATCAATCTGTTGGGTTGTCACGGCGTGCTCCTTATCTGCCGGGGGCACAGGGGTGTCCCCCGAAAATCTTTTTTGTGTGCCGAAGGCGGCGCATGGGATAAAGGGAGGCCGGGGCGCAGCCCCGATCTCCAGGTTAAGGGCGCCTGCCCTTAACCATCCCTTTATGCGGTAGTAAAGAGCCAGGGCGCCTCTTGCCGCCGGCGCTGCTCGTAGGCGGCAATCTCATCGCTGTGCGAGAGCGTCCAGCCGATATTATCGAGACCTTTGAGCAGCGCATTCTTCCTGAACTGATCGATCTCGAAGGTCAGCACGCTGCCATCGGGCTTTGTTACCGTCTGCGCCGCCAGGTCCACGTTGAGCGTGTAGCCCGGCGCAGCCTCGACCTCCTTGAACAACTCGCGTACCGTGGCTTCGTCCAGCGTCACGGGCAGAATGCTATTATTGAAGCAGTTATTGTAGAAGATATCGGCGAAGCTGGGCGCGATCAGACAGCGGAATCCGTACTCGCGAATGGCCCAGGGCGCATGCTCGCGCGAGGAGCCGCAGCCGAAATTATCGCCGGCAAGCAGGATGCTGGCCCCCTGGTAGCGCGGCTGATTCAACACGAAGTTTGGATCGGGCGAGCCGTCCGGGAGATAGCGCCAGTTCGCGAAGAGGGCGTGTGCGAAGCCCGTGCGCTTGATCGTTTTAAGGAAGCGGGCCGGGGTGATCTCATCGGTATTGACGTTGGTGCGGTCAAGCGGTGCCACCAGGCCCGTCATTGTCGTAAAAGGTTCCATACCTGCTATTCTCCTTATATACGCCTGCGTCTCTTGAACGAGCAGAGATAATGGTGCGCCCATTGCCGGGTACCCTGAGTCTGATCGTTGCCAAGCAGGATATCACCATTGTTGCCAAGTCGCACTGGCTCTATATGTACCAGTTCCCATCCCTGCTCACCCAGCGCATTGAGGCGCGGCAGGATTGACTGCACAGCATAGATGGGAACCGGCCCCTGCGGATAAAATTGCTGCACGAAAGACATAGCATATTCAGCATTGGCCTCAATCAGCTCGATGTAATGCTCCCACTGCTCGTATTGGTCTGCCATGTTTAAAATTCCCTTTCTTATAGTTCTCGAATATCCACGAAGTGGCCGGCGATAGCGGCGGCGGCGGCCATCGCGGGACTTACCAGGTGTGTACGGCCACCCTTGCCCTGGCGTCCCTCAAAATTGCGGTTCGACGTGCTCGCGCAGCGCTCGCCTTCCAGCAGGCGATCACCATTCATAGCGATGCACATGCTACAGCCGGCCTCGCGCCACTCAAAGCCAGCCTCGCGGAAGATATCGGCCAGGCCCTCTTCTTCGGCCATGCGGCGCACGCGCATCGAGCCAGGCACGACCAGCGCCTGCACATGGGGAGCGACATGCTTGCCTTTGACATATTGCGCGGCCATGCGCAGATCTTCCAGGCGCGAATTCGTGCAGGAGCCAATGAAGACCTTATCAAGCTTGATATCCTTGATCCTCTGGCCGGGCGTCAGGCCCATATACTGTAAGGCGCGTTCGTAGCTCTTACGTTTTGCCTCGTCGCTCTGTGCGGCGGGATCAGGCACAACGCCGTTGATATCAGTGACCATGCCAGGATTGATTCCCCACGTCACCTGGGGGGCCAGGCCATCGACGTTGATCTCGTGCACGGCATCGAAGTGCGCATCGGGGTCGCTGGCAAGCTGCTTCCAGGCGGCGACTGCCTGATCGAAGAGAGCGCCTTTGGGCGCGAAGGGGCGGCCCTTGATGTAAGCGAAGGTGGTTTCGTCGGGGGCGACCATGCCGGCGCGTGCGCCTGCCTCGATAGCCATATTGCAGAGCGTCATGCGGCCCTCCATCGAGAGGTTACGCACGGCTGAGCCGCTGAACTCGATGACATGGCCGGTGCCAACGCCGGTGCCAAGCTGGCCGATGGTGTAGAGCGCGATGTCTTTGGCCGTCACGCCGGGGCCTGGTGTGCCCTCGATGCGAATATTCATCGTTTTGGGCTTCTTCTGCAAGAGGCATTGCGTCGCCAGTACGTGCTCAACCTCGCTGGTGCCGATGCCGATGGCGAAGACGCCCAGCGCGCCGTGTGTGGAAGTATGCGAATCACCGCAGACGATGGTCATACCGGGCAGCGTCAGGCCGAGGTCTGGTCCAATGATATGCACGATGCCCTGGTACTCATCGTTCATGTCGAAGAGCGTGATGCCGAAGTCGCGGGCGTTCTGCTCCATTGTGGTGATGCAGAGCGCGCTTTCGTTGTCCACGACATCGAGCATGCGCCGGCCAACCACGGTGGGAACGTTGTGGTCAAGCACGGCAACGGTTGCATCGGGGCGATGCACGGGCCGACCAGCGGCTTTCAGGCCGGCGAAAGCCTGGGGAGAAGTAGCCTCATGCACCAGGTGACGATCAATGTAGAGGATCGTCGATTCACCCGGTACATCGCGCACGACATGCGCGTCCCAGATCTTATCAAACATAGTCTTTGGCATAGAGCCTCTTTCCTCCGTTTTTGCACAACTTCTATGAATGCCTCTAATTTCCGGCACAATCGCTTGCTCGCGCCTGCGGCGCTTGCCTGAGAGCGGGTTGTGTGGGAAAATGCGCAGCGCGCATTTTCCCACACAACCCGCTCTCAGAGGGCCGCTTTGCTGCACAAATACCCGGCGAGAGCAGGCCAGACGCTCACAATCGGACACCTTCTAATAAAGTGTCGATTTCAGGCAAAGAATATACGCTGCAAAGCGTGGCTGTATGCTCATTATACTACATCATGAACGGCGCTATCTTCTGAGCGGTGCTGCCTTATGATGGCAGAATGATTGCCTTTCGTTCTCCAATAAAAAAAGAAGGTCAGCCTGAAAGCTGACCTTCTGTTCATCTGTGGGGCGATCTTAACGTGCCGTACTAACTGGCATGGAAGTTAGTAACGCTCGCTGCGATAACCTGAGGAACGCCGCTCCCGGCCGTATCCTCTGCCCTCGGATCTCGGACGCTCGCGCGCCTCATTAACAGTAATCGTGCGATTTCCCAGCTGCGTTCCATTCAACTGGTCGATGGCGGCCTGCGCCTCCTGATCGTTGCTCAACTCCACAAAGCCAAACCCTTTGCTGCGCCCCGTCTCGCGATCAGTGATAACCGTGGCCTGAGTGACCTGCCCTACCTGTCCAAAGAGGTCGAGAAGATCTTGCTCGGTAGTCTGATAAGGAAGGCCACCTACATATAGTCTCATGTGTATCAACTCCTGTGTGAACATCTCTTCATCCATTGACGCTCGGAGAAACCACTTCCCACAGGAGCGATCCAACGTCTTTCGATGTCATACACCTATTGTAACATGCGCCGTCTATAGTATATTCCCCCGTATGGCTGACCGTAGCCATACAGGCCATTCCATGTTACAATCTCCTCGAAGGCTCAGCGTTGGTCTGGCTATATATCTAAGGTGAAGGTGGTTGTATGAAGAAAAACGTAGGTTCGCCCACAGTAGCGGAAAAGCGGAAGTATATGGTTCTGGATGTCAGCGCGGCAAAACGCATAGCTCTCGTATGGCTACAATCTGCCCGGCTTGAAAATTCGGTAGATTTCGGCCTGCCCGAAGTGGATGATCGTTACCATATCTGGCGCGTGCCTCTGGTTAGCAAGGTCGGCAAAGAACGTATCGGCGAGGTCGTCATCGACGCTCGCACTTCATTAATTCTCCAGGATAAATCAACCTCTATAGAGAGTTTGGAAGCCCGCCTGTTGGGGAGAGCGGAGGTTGTCAGCGTAGATGCCGAGGCACGCAATCACCAAAATACGTATCAACTCTCAGCATTACGTAACACCATTGCAGCAGGTGATAGCGAGGAAGTGCTGCAAGAGTTGCCAGCCGAGAGCATCGATCTGGTTTTCACTTCTCCTCCCTATTATAATGCTCGCCCGGAATATACTGATTACATCACTTATGAGGAATATTTGTTAAAGCTGCGTAAG
This sequence comes from Ktedonobacteraceae bacterium, assembly GCA_035294325.1. GTDB lineage: Bacteria > Chloroflexota > Ktedonobacteria > Ktedonobacterales > Ktedonobacteraceae > DATGLE01. The sequence continues at coordinate 25,220 of DATGLE010000190.1, forward strand.
GTCATTCATAACGTTCATAGAGTGTTAGCGGAAGGGCGCTTCTTTGTCATCAATGTTTCTCCGGTGCTCATCAGGCGCTCCAGCCGTAACGAGTCATCGAAGAGGATCGCTGTTCCTTTCGATGTGCATCGCCTTTTTATAGAAGAAGGCTACGACTTTATGGATGATATTATCTGGGAGAAGCCAGAAGGAGCCGGATGGGCCACAGGGCGAGGTCGCCGCTTTGCTGCGGACCGCAATCCTTTGCAGTACAAGCCTGTGCCTGTAACAGAATACATTCTGGTGTATCGAAAACGGACGAATAAACTTATAGATTGGAATATTCGCGCTCATCCAAAACAGGAGCTTGTGCAAGCTTCTCGTATCGATGACGGATACGAACGAACTAATATCTGGCGTATTAAGCCGGCGCACGATAAGCAGCATCCCGCTATTTTCCCGGTGGAATTGGCGGAAAAAGTCATCAGTTACTATTCTTTCAAAGAAGATGTCGTCCTGGATCCTTTTGCTGGCATAGGGACGGTGGGCGAGGCCGCTGTAAAGTTGGGACGGCGTTTCGTGCTCATCGAACAAAATCCGCAATATGTCGCGATCATGCGCAGTAAAGTGAAAGATTGGCTGGGCGTAAATGCGAAAAGCGTCTTTACGATAAATTGCGCTCCAATTACAACAGGGGACAGGCTCTTTTAACGTACAGGAGATGAATTTGCCCAGGCACAGGGGGCCAGCATCTTGAAGGAGGTGGGAAGATATGCCCGAAACAAATGAGAATGGTTTGTTTAGTGGACTGATGACCCCTGCTGCGCTTCAGTTACTCCCAGGTAGCGGTGCCGGCCTCATTCAGCAAATTGGCTTTGATGTTAAATGCCACCGGTGCCCAGACCTTAACCATTCGTGGCTCTAACAAATCTGCTATAGGCAAGCTGTTTGAGAAATTAATTTTAGGCTCTCTCCTGAGTATACTCGGCTTCAAATATGAAAGCTCGCGTCAGATTGGTGACAGAATCTTCTGGTTATCTTCGCGGGACACCCATAGGGAAAGCGATGCGACGCTGCTTTATGAGATCGGGAAAGGTGTCAGGTTCGATATAGGATTTATCGGCAGAGGCAATACAGAGATATCATTGGATAAAGTAACACGCTATCAACAAGAGCAGGTATTGCAAGACAAGCCATTTTTCATGGCAACCATTATTATTGTTGATCGCATCGGTGAGAGAAGCAATATCAGAGAATTGGCGCGTAAAGTAGGGGGACGGATTGTTCAGATGAGCGCAAGTTACTGGCCTCGGGAAGTAGCCCGTCTTCTTCACGAGCGCTTCGGCTTTGAGCACGAGTTAATAGACATGGAGCAGAATCGGATCGAGGACTACCTGAGGGAAAGGTTGGAGCATGTTCCTCTGGAGAGCTTTATTAGCAGTATACCCATAGAGAATCCGGCAGAAGTGGGGCAAATGTCCTTGCTGACCGAAGATGAAGGAGTATCCGAAGAGGAACCTGTTGAGCCAGATGACCAGGATATGTAGAGGCGATGGCACGGCCATCGCCTCTACATATCCTGGTCAGTCTCTACTAAAAATCATCGCGGCGCCGCAGAAGTTGTGACCGTCTCGGCGATGTAGCGCATATCCATCTCTTCCAGTGTCTTCTTCTTGCCCAGCAGCAGCTTCGCCATCTCGAAGGCTTTGTTTAACTGCTCTTGCTCCAGGTCGTAGCCCAGTTCACGCATCTGAGCGGCCAGCGCGGCGCGGCCCGAGAGCTTGCCCATGTGCATACGCCGGGCGGCAGCGGTCAGGCCAACGGATTCGGGCGTCATGATCTCGTAGGTACGCGCATCTTTGAGGACGCCATCCTGGTGAATGCCGCCGCCATGTGCGAAGATGTTGGCCCCCACGATGGGCTTCGTCCATTGCGGCTGCATACCTGAGTATTGCGCGATCAGCCGGCTGGTCGCGGCAATCCTGGTCGTATCGATGTTGACATCCATGCCCAGGTCAGCGCTGCGCGTCTTGATCGCCATGACGACCTCTTCGGTAGCGGCATTACCGGCGCGCTCGCCCAGGCCGTTCATGCAGGTATCGACGCGCTCGGCGCCGTTGCGCAGCCCCTCCAGCGCGTTCGCGACGGCCAGGCCCAGGTCGTTGTGGCAGTGGGCGGAGATACGAATACCGGGAAATTCGCGCCGCACATCGGCGACGAGCTTTCCGAATTCCCAGGGCAGCGCGTAGCCAACGGTATCGCAGAGGGTGACGAAACGCACCCCTTCTTTAACGATGGCCTCGCACACCTCCAGAATGAAATCATGCTCGGTGCGCGTGGTATCCTCCAGCGCGAAATCAACGTTCTCGGTATAGGTGCGAGCGTGCGCTACGGCGACGCGCGCCATCTCGCGCACCTCATCGCGCGTCTTGCCCAGCTTCACCTGGCGATGCAGCGGCGAGACGCTGATGAACGGCTCGATAGCGGGATGCGCGGCAACCTTCACGGCTTCCCAGGCGCGATCAATGTCGGCAATATTGGCGCGCCCGATTGCCAGGATCTCGGCGTTCTCGACCTTCGAGGCGATGAGGCGCACGGCTTCAAATTCGCCCGGCGAAGAGATAGGAAAGCCGCAGTCAAGCGTGTCGCAGCCCATAGCGGCCAGCGCCTGGGCAATCGCCAGCTTCTCCTCCGGGAAATAGTTCACCCCCGGCGTCTGTTCGCCGTCACGTAACGTTGTCTCGTAAATCTTGATAATGCGTGGTTCTGTTGCCATTTGCGAAATCACTCCTTTGTGATAAGCGTGCGTCTGATTTCCCACACAATCGCTTGCTTGCACCTGCGGCGCTCGCCCTGTTCAGGGTGTGGTGTAAGACAGGCGCTTCGCGCCTGTCTTACACCACACCCTATGATCCCTTGTGCTGCGAAGCCGCGCCTGGCAGCGAAGGCGAAAAAAGAAACAGGCTATTCCATAATCATTATATGGGACCTGCATGAACACCTGCAAGCCTTCCTGCATCCAGCAGCAGGCTTCGCCCTGCTCGAAAAGGGTGAATGCGCAGGCGGGGCCGCGTGCGGCCCCGCCTGCGCATTCACCCTTTTCGAGCGATTCGGGGCAGGGTCACACTTGTTTTGGGCGAGCGATTCGGGGCAGGGTCACACGCGTTTCGAGCGAGCTATCCGCTTGTGGGTCGCGGAGAAGTGGGAGCGTGAGAAAACTCTGTAATCCTGCTGTGCGGGTTAGACAAGTGGCGTGCATCGTGTTATGATGCAGCGAGAAGTTCAGTTCCAACGGAATCATCATTTGTGTTATCAGGACAGAATAAGGAGCCTTTTGCTATGTCCCAGGATCCCTATACGCAGAACCCTTATGAAGATCCACCTCCGCCAGAATCTTATGAGGGGCCGCCTGCATACGACGGTCCGCCTGCATATGAAGTACCCGGCCCCTATGATGATCCGGCTACCTATGAGAATTTGCCGGAGCGGAAACCTTACGAGCCACCCGCGAACAGCTTTGCCGGCGCGCCCGCCCGGAAGCACCCCGATGATCTGCTCCGCAGTCCGTATGGTCCTTTGCCGGGCTATGCCAACGGGCAGCAGCACGGTTATGTTTCCACGCCGCCGGCCCCTTTGCCTCTCTCTCAGGCCATCCGGGAACTGCCCCGCCAGTACTTGCGAGTTTTAACCAGGCCATCTTCGGCGACGCTGGCCGGGGAGATGAGCAAGGCAAACTGGGATATTGTGTGGATACAGTTGATCGGCTACGCGATCATTACGGCCATTTTGAACTATCTGACGCTGCAAGCCTCGCCCGACCTGTTGACTCTTCCCGGCATTACCCTCTCCCCGGCCAGCCGCCAGGCGTTGACGCTGGGCACCTCTATCGCATCGATCTTTGTTGTTCCTATCGGCTTCTTCATAGGTGTTGGCATCTTTTACCTGATTGCCAGAGCCTTTGGCGGGCGGGGGACCTTCTTGCGGCAGAGCTACACGACGGCGCTGTTCGATATCCCGCTGGGCATCATCAATAGTCTTCTATTCTTCATCCCTGTTGCCAGCCTGGGCACGTTCCTCTTTTTTGTGCTGCTCGTCTATCGCCTCGTGCTCTATGGCTGCTCGATTATGGCGGTACACGGCCTGGGCAGAGGGAAGGCGGCGCTGGTGGTACTGATCCCGGTAGTCGTCATCATGCTGTTTATGGCCTGCGCTCTCTCCCTGCCAGGCGCGCAATAGTCATTATGGTAGGGGTGGGGGTTGTCCCCACCCTCCTGTACCCCGAGATGAAATTCTCAAGAGTTCTTCAAGATTGAGAGAAATGCCCCATTATCCCTCTTTGTGAGATAGACAGCGATAACTCCTCATGCTATGATGAGTCCAGAAGTCTTTGCGCGGCGGAGCCGCGCAGTATATGTATAGTGTTGTATGGGAAAATGCGCGAAGCGCATTTTCCCATACAACACTATACAAAAGGTGAGCGCCGCAGGCGCGAGCAAGCGGACATGTTGGGAATCGGACAGTCTCAAGAGCGAGAGGCAGTAGCGTCATGGATATCCTTGTCGGCACAACTCTTGGAGGATATACCCTGGTACGCCCGATAGGCAGCGGCGGCATGGGCACAGTTTACCTCGCGGAAGACCGGGCTATTGGTCAGCAGGTAGCCATCAAAGTCGTGCGCACCGACGAAGGAGATTATCTTGATACGCCGGGCCAGGAGCAGGCCGCCGAACGTTTCAGGCAGGAGGCGCGTGCCGTAGCCGGTCTCGACCACCTGCATATCCTGCCGCTCTATCGCTATGGCGAGGAGGAGGTGAGCGGAGGTCGCCGCGCCTATATGGTCATGCAGTATCGCCCGGAGGGTTCGCTGGGGGACTGGCTGCGCCGGCGCGCAGGACTGGCCTCCGGCGAATCGGCTGCGACACCACTCAACCATCCGGCGGGGCTGCCCGCCACCTGGCCCTTGAGTCTGGCCGAGGCCGACGAGTATCTGCGCCAGGCAGCCTCCGCGCTCCAGTATGCGCATGATCGAGGCATCGTGCATCGTGATGTGAAGCCGGCCAATTTCCTGCTGCGCTTCGATGCGCATGCAACTGGCAATCTGGCGGGCGGCGTCTTCCTGCTGCTCTCCGATTTCGGGCTTGCCAAATTCTTCTCCGCGCTCTCCGCCGGCAGTCGTGTCTTTGGCACGCCGGTCTATATGGCGCCGGAGCAATTCGAGGGGGCAGCGGGGCCGGAGAGCGATCAGTATGCCCTCGCCGTGATGATCTACTATTTTCTCGCGGGGCGCCCGCCATTTGAGGGTGATCCTATCCATCTCATGCACCAGCATATCAACGTCGAGGCGCCGCCCGTGCGAACCTTTGCACCGACGGTCCCGGCCAGCGTGGAAAGCGTGCTGGCCCGCGCGCTTGCTAAAAGATCGGGCGAACGCTATCCCTCTATCGCGGCCTTTGCCGAGGCTTTCAGCCGCGCTGTGTATGAGGCGTCGCGCGGTCTCTCGCCGCAGTTCTCTCTGCCCGCCTTCAGCCCTGGCAGCCAGGGGCTATCGCCGATGCAAACTCGCGTCCTCCACAACAGCATCGATCAACCCGCCACCCATAACGCGCCGGCGGCCTTCGCAACTCCTGGGGAGCAGTTCTTATCTTCCACGATGGTCCAGGCGATGTCCACGCGGACCTATCCTGCCTCTTCTGTACCGGATACTCCCATCATGGATACGCCACCAGCCGTCCCGGTGCAGTCTGCACAGCAACCGCGTGTGGGGCGGCGCAGCGCGCTCGGCTGGATCATCGGCGGCATAGCAATGATCGGCGCTGGTGGCGCTGCCGGAGCGTATTTCTACCTGCATCGAACGCCCTCGCTGGCAAAATACGTCCTGCGTGGGCATACGGCGGCGGTTACGGCTATCTCCTGGTCGCCAGACGACATGCAACTGGCCTCTGCCTCCAACGATCAGACCGTGCGCCTGTGGTCCGCTCGTAGCCAGGCGACTACTCTGGTTTACAGGTATCCGGCTCCAGTGCTGGCTGTCGCCTGGAACTTCGATGGAACATTGCTGGCCTCCGGCGGACGAGATGATGTGGTGCAGGTATGGAATCCCGGGGGCCTGATGCGCTATCGATCCCCCGACCTGCATGCTCCCGTAAGCGCTGTGCTGTGGGATGCCGATAGCAGTCAACTCCTCGTCGCCACATTGGGGGCGGGACTGCACCAGTTCGCTGTAGGCAGGAACGCGGCTGTTCCCTGGAAAAGTAAAGGTGTTGTTCGTGCGCTCGCGCTCTCTCCCGATGCACGCTATCTCGCTATGGGATCACAAAATGGGGGGATTACTGTTCTTGAGATGCAAACGGGGCGTCGCGTCTTCTATCGTCGCGGCCATGCTGCGGCGGTGCTGGCGCTGGCATGGTCGCTTGATGGCGCCAGGCTGGCATCGGGCGGGGCCGACAGGCGTGCCGTGGTGCTCGATACCAGGACCGGCGAAGTTCTACAGAGTTTGTCGCATAATGGTGCCGTAAATGGCATCGCCTGGGATCCCTCCAGGGGCTACCGGCTCGCTACCGCCTGCTCCGATGGTCTGCTGCGTGTCTGGAACACGACGAGCGGCGCGCATACGGCATATGCAGGCCATACCGCCGCGGTCACGGCGCTCGCGTGGCGCCCCGGCGCGCTGACCACCGGCTCCGCCGATACCACGATTATTATCTGGAAGGTATAGCACTCTCGTCCGGCCCGGAAGCATAGAGCATTAGTACTTCTTGATTAGTACTTCTTTACCCGCTCTATTGAGGCATTCGCTTCTCCCAATTATACTAGCCTCTGTTAAAGCTGTAGCGTCATCCTTTCGAAGCGCGACTGTTTTCCGGCGCTATCATGCGCTCGCGCCTGCGGCGCTCGCCCTGGAGTGTGGATGTGGGAAAATGCGCGCAGCGCATTTTCCCACATCCACACTCCAACTCTGGTTCGGCGAAGCCGCACGATCATCCGCTGAGAGCAAAGGCGCTGAGAATCAGACGCTCTTTGAAGGTAAGGTCGCTTTTACTCATATCAAAGACAGTGTTTATTGCGCACGCCAAATGATATGAGTGCAAAATAGTATTAGAAAGAGTATATGCATCGATGGATGTTACAGGCAGCCAGAAAGTTAAAGCTCCACGCTCGCAGGTGTTCCAGGCACTCTTGAATCCAGAAGTTCTCAAAAACTCTATCCCAGGTTGCGAGTCCGCCGAGTTCGTAGATTTTCCGAGCGGACGACAGCTCAAATTGACGGTCTCGCCGAACATTCCCGGTTTGAAAGGGCCATATATGGTATTTTTGCAGACGGCCGAGGTCGTTCCTCCATCGCACGTCGTATTGCTCGCTGAGCCGAGCAGCGCGATTGGCTCCATCAAGGCCAGGTGCGCGGTTGATCTGAGCGACGATGCCGACGGGACCAATCTGGCCTACAGCGCGCATGCGCAGTTGGAGGGCAAGATCGCCGCTACACCGGAAGTAGTCCTCAAGGGCACGCTCAAGATTGCCCTCGATCAGTTCTTTAAGAACTTCGAGAAGCAGGTCAGCGCCGGTGTTCCTGGCTAATGCAGCAGGGTGGTAGGGGCTGGATTTATGGAATTTAACCAGCAAAATCAATAATCTCTCCCCGGGCGTAGCGGCGCGATTGATCACGCTTTGTCCAGCCTGTCGCAGGGCTACGCCTGGAGAGACTTTTCTGTTTTTAGTCGTTACATATCATTATCCAGCCGCTGCCCGAGAATCAACGATAGCCCCGGCAATCTACGTGCACCGTCGTTTTCGCCCCACACTGCGGGCATGCCAGAACCAGTTCGTCCAGCATGATCCCCGCGCTTTGCAGAACGGTGCGCGCTATCTTCGCTTCCGGGTGGCAGATAATGCGTTTGTCGAAATAGTTGATGTGTCCGTTGTGGCAGCGCATGGCGATGCTATGGCGCGATGCACTGCTCGCTCCCGCCTGCTCTTTTCCCTTTTCTACATCGATGGCATGCTGCGCCCTTGTGCGCACATCCGGCATCAGATCGTTACGCGCGAGATATTCCAGCAGCGCCAGGATGCTTTCTCGATACGAAGGAAACTCATCGTGCTGGAGCATGACAGCAGCATGATCGATGGCCTCTTTGCGCTGGTGGATGAGTCCGCTGGAAGCCTGCTCTGAGAGGGCAATCAGTGCATCAGAGCGATCCGGCGCCGGAAGGTGAGCGGCCAGCTGCTCAACCACGTGAGTGCAGGAGGGCTGACCAGCAACAGGTGAGACGCCGGCGAGTGTAGCAGGCAGAGCCGTGGCATCGATCATGACGGGAAGCAGCGGCTTTTGCAAGCTCTGCGCGAAGAGCGTATAGCGTTCCATCCATGCTGACCGCGCGGCATGGCTGCTCCACACGAGCACCACGGCGGCGCTGCCCAGGATAACATTTTCCACAGTGCGCGGGTAGAGAAATTCATTGAGGCTCAGCGAGGGCGGTTCACGCCAGGCGTGGTAGCCCCGGGCTTCCAGGTCGCGGCGAATACGTTCTGCGCATGCTTCATCTTCTTTCGCGTGAGAAACGAAAATAGAGACCATGGGCGAGATCCCTCCCCTGATAATAGAAGAGTCCTGGCGTCCCTGTCCTGGTAATAACATACCCTTGCCCGCGTTCGCCACATCAATGACACGCAGTCACAGACCCTTCGCCACCAGAGAGCATAATTCCAGAATGTGGTCATCTACATTTAGCACTCATTGAGTATAGCATAAGGATAAGTTATGGTCAATAGGAGAAATATCTGGAAAATAAGTGAGTCTCAATTTTTAATACCTCTTTAATAGAGACAGGCTCGATGAGATGTATGAGCTTACTGTACACATTTCAGTAAAAGTGGGTCTGCCCTGCCGGTGCAGCCGTGCGCAGGTCCGGCGAGTGAGGGCGCTGAGGATCAGATACTTTCTCAAACGTTGCGCGAATCGTGCTTGCGAGATACACTTGAATTGTAGCAGGCAGAACAGCGAGAAGGGAGCAAGCTAGCATGCAAATTACATTTGAGGTTCCAGAGGCTATCTTACATCAGTTACTCGACCCGGTAGCTATACCGCAACTGGCGCGGGTGCGCAATCTCACGCCTGTACCGCCGCCGATTGAGGATATTCACGCGGTTGTGCGAGAAGAGATGCAGCGTGCTCGCTGCGATACTCTGTTTAAGAAAGGACAGCGTATCGCTATTGGCGTGGGGAGCCGTGGGCTTGGACGCTTGCCCGAGATCGTGGCCGCACTCGTCGCGGAACTGCGCGCGCTGGGCACCGAGCCGTTCATTTTTCCGGCGATGGGCAGCCATGGCGGCGCAACTGCCGAGGGACAGCGCGAGGTATTGACGCATCTGGGCGTGACGCCCGAACGTGTAGGCGCGCCTATCATATCGCAGATGGAGACGGTTGAGATCGGGCGCGCCCCCGATGGTACCCAGGTGCGCCTGGATCGCCTGGCGCACGAGGCCGATGGCATCGTCTTTGTCGGACGCGTGAAGCCGCATACGGCCTTTCGAGGACGTTACGAGAGCGGCCTTGCCAAGATGATCGCTATCGGCCTGGGCAAACAGGCGGGCGCGGCGGCCTGTCATGCGCGCGGCTTCGCTGAGATGGCGCGGATGGTGCCGATGCTGGCCGAGGTTGCGCTGGCACGCGCTCCCATTCGCTTCGGCCTCGCTGTCATAGAGAACGCCAACGACCAGCCCTACAAGATCCTCGTTGTGCCCAATAACGAGATCATGCAGCGCGAACCTGCCCTGCTCGAAGAGGCGAAGCAGGCTATGCCGCGCATCCCCTTTGAGCAGTTGGATGTGCTGGTCATCGACGAGATCGGCAAAAATATCAGCGGAGATGGCGCCGATCCCAATATCACCGGTCGCTATCCCACGCCTTACGCCAGCGGCGGGCCGGAGGTCAGCAAGCAGGTTGTGCTCGATCTCTGTGACGCGTCGGGCGGCAATGCCAATGGTGTCGGCACGGCCGATTTCACGACGGTACGCCTGGCGCGCAAGATGGACCTGGGCCGCACCTATCCCAACGCGCTCACCTCGACGGTGCCGGGTCCGGTGAAGCTGCCGATGGTGCTGCCATCCGATCAACTCGCCATCGCGGCGGCGCTGCTCACCTGTAATGCCGTGGGGCGGGAGCCGCGCCTGGTGCGTATCAAAAATACGCTGCGCCTCGACGAGTTCTGGGTTTCGGCGGGCCTGCTGGATGAGGTCGCACTTAATCCCATGCTGCAAGTTGTCGCCGGACCCGGGCCAGTCGCCTTCGACCATGAGGGCAACCTTGCGGATCTCACGCTTGAGACCGTGGGTGCGCCGCTTGCGCCTGGCAGTCATAAAGATGCGTGGTGAGATATGCCAGATATTCACGTCCGCCAGCGCCAGAACATCCTCTGGCTGATTATTGATAGGCCGCCCCTCAACACGCTCACCGCAGCCGCGCTCAACCAGTTGACGACCGCTATGCGCAAGGCCGTGCAACAGCCGCCGCGCCTCGTCGTCATTACCGGTATGGGCGAGCGCGCCTTTTGCGCCGGTATCGACCTTCCCGACGACTCTGAGGACCAGAGGGCCGCGCTCGTGCGTGCCGCTGATATGACCTGCCAGGCTATAGAAGAGCTCCGCGCTCACAGGATTCCCACCGTCGCGATTGTCAAAGGTTGTGCATTTGGCGCCGGCTGTGAACTGGTGGCGCTCTGCGATACCGTTATCGCGCGCGAGGATGCCGAGTTCCGCCTGCCGCCGGTGAACGGCAGAGTTTTCTCCAAAGCCGTCTCTACTTATCTGCCGGCTCTGATCGGCCAGGAAGCCACCACGCGCCTGATGCAGAGTGGCGCTACCCTCAGCGCGCGAGAAGCGATGCACCTGGGACTGGCACACCAGGTGCTGCCGGCGTCCCGTTTCCTCCTCGATACCGAAGAACTCCTTGTAATGCTGGCGACGCCTGCATAGTGGGAGCGCTGGCATCGCCACGCTCCCTGGCCCGTTTTGCATGCTATTGGCATTTAGTGTCGGTGTAGTATGATTGGGGCAGGGAACTTTTTCTCGCTTTGCCACGTCTTGATAATGGACGAATTCGATCCACCGTGCTTATTCATGAATATGAAAGGAAGTCCTGAGAGACATGGCGCCCGCAGGCGTGGCGCTGGCGCTGTGAAAGGAGAATTATAGAATGCGTACAGTGATGCGGCGGCAATCGCTCCTGGCTGCTGGCCTGGTCGGTATCCTATTGATGCTTGTGCTCGCGGCCTGTGGCGGCTCTACCGGCGGGACGGGCGGTTCTGGCGCGCCCCCGAAGCCGGCGCCAACCGTTGTGCCAGGCTATGGCACCTCCAACGGCTGCCCCAGCGATATGGTCGTGAACAATCAACCTCAGGCAGGCGTGATACTGAAGCCTTCCAGTTCCCATACAGCAATTACAGTACACCCCGGCGAGACGATTACGATACTGATGCCCTTTGGCAATAAATGGACGGGGCCGACCAGTTCGCAAGGGGTGTTGGAACTTCAATCCCCCTATGGCTATGCCTCGAAGGCTAATAATGCCTGCGTATGGAACTTTGTTGCTCGTGATACTGGCACGGTCCATCTCCAGTTTCAGGGCCAGGCGCTCTGCAAGAAAGGGACGATGTGCCCGATGTATGTGATGCTGGTCCCATTCACCATCAACGTGAAGTAAGCAGAGACTCTTGTTTTTAACGGAAAACCAATGATAATGTGAGTGAGGCGGCAGCGCCGCCTCACTCACATTATCATTGGTTTTCCCCCTTGACAGCCGCGCAATTCCGGTGTACTATTACGTCAACGGATATATCTATTGCGGATATAGAAAGATGCGACTGAAGGAAGGATGCTGATGAAAAATCCCGCGCGGGATCCGCAAAGCCTGCTTCCGCTGACGCCGGCTGTATTCCATATCCTGCTGGTCCTCGTTGATGGCGAGCGCCACGGTTACGGCATTATGCAGGAAGTTGCCGCGCGCACCGAGAATAGAGTGCGCATGGGGCCGGGCACGCTCTATGGCTCGATTAAGCGTATGCTGGCCGAGGGTCTGATCGAGGAGGCTGGCGAGCGTCCCGATCCTGCTCTGGATGACGAACGCCGCCGCTACTACCGGCTCACTGATTTCGGGCAGCGCGTAGCCAGGGCAGAGGCCGAGCGTCTCGCGCACCTGGTCAGCATTGCGCAGCGCAAACGCCTGCTGCCCGGCGCGACAGGAGGAGCGTAATGAATGTACCTTCATCGAAGCGGGCGTAACGCGTCTCATCGAGCGAGCCAACGAGCAGGGCGGGACTGATAATATTACGGCTAATATTACGGCGCTGGTGGCGCGGGCAGCGCTCGCGTAACCGCTGTATCGTCAGGAAGGGGGAGCAGGCACCTGCGCCCTCTTCTTCCCTGCCCTTCCTCCATGCGCCATTTTTCTGTGTCATAATAGATATAGACTTCAGGCTGGCTTATAGCGGGCCGGTTATGTTTATGATTCTGTTACACTGCTGGAGAGGATTTTTTTCATGACCGGCGTGGCCGACGTTGAGCGTATCCTGCTGGCTCTCTTATTGATCGCGCTTGTTGTCATCCTCGTGACAAGACGCCTGGCATTTCCCTACACGCTCGGCCTCGTCATTGTCGGCTTTATCATCAGCCTCTTCGGCATCATTCCAGAATTTCGCCTGACACCTGATCTCGTGCTCTTCGTCTTTCTGCCGGGGCTGCTCTTTGAGGGAGCGTGGTCGATATCGCTCTGGCGCCTGCGCGCAAACTGGCTGAGTATCTTCTTGCTGGCGGTGCCCGGGCTGCTGATGGAACTCGTTCTCATCGCCCTCCCCTTACACTTTCTCGCTGGCTTCGCCTGGAATATTGCTCTACTGCTGGCGGCGATTCTTTCGCCTACCGATCCCGTCGCCGTGCTGGGGCTATTTCGCCAGTTGAAGGTCGATGCCAACCTTTCAACGATCATCGAAGGCGAGAGCCTCTTCAATGATGGCGTGGCCGGCGCGCTCTACCAGACCTTCCTGGCGCTGGTGCTGCTCTCCATGCAGGGACAGCAACTACCCATAGGCGCGGCGCTGCTGCATGGCGCGGGCACGTTTCTGCTGGAGGCCGGCGGCGGCATTCTCGTCGGCGGCATCTGTGGCTACCTGGTGAGTCGCTTTGTCAAGTTTATCGACGATCATCTGATCGAGACGACGATTACCATTGTCGTCGCCTATGGTGTCTATCTGCTCGCCGACTTCTTACACGTCTCCGGTATTCTGGCCGTCATCCTGGCCGGTTTGATCCTGGGCAGCTACGGACGCAACACCGGCATGTCCGAGCGTACAAGCGAGGCGGTTGATGACTTCTGGGGCATGATCGCCTTTCTTGCCAATGCGCTGCTCTTCCTGCTGGTGGGCGCGCAGCTCAACCCTACCGCAATTCTGGCCTCCGTGCAGGCCAGGCCGCTGCTGCTGATCGCCGCGCTGGTCATCATTTCGGTGCTGCTCGCGCGTTTCATCATGGTCGCGCTGCTGCCGCGTGCCCTGTCACCGATGCCCGGCACGCGCCTGCATGCCTGGCGCTTTGTGATCTTCTGGAGCGGCCTGCGCGGCGCGCTCTCCCTTGCACTGGTGCTTGCCCTGCCCCTGAACATCCCGGAGCGTGATGCGCTGGTCTTCTCGACCTATGCCGTGGTCCTCTTTACTCTGCTGGTCCAGGGCGTCAGCCTCGGCCTGATTTTGAAACGCCTGCCTTCTCTATCCGGGGAAACATCCTGATGGCATTCTCGTCGGGTACTGGCTTGTGACGCTTCACTGAGGTAGAATAAATGGCGTAACTATTCAGGTCCTCTCTTTACTTGACTTCTCAGCGCCTGCGGCACTTCACAGGTGTTGGTGGTGGCTGCGGCGGACGCAGGCCGCCGCAGCCACCACCAACGGATAAGCCGCCGGAGGCGGCAAGGATGGATTAGTTTATGACAACAGAATCCAAACCCGGCGGCGCCGCCGCGCAAAAAACCTATCGCTCACGCATTGGCCTGATTGCTGACTCGCCCCAGTTTCCGGGGGCGTGGGATCAGGTCGTCGAGAAGGTCAGAATCGCTGACGAACTGGGCTACGACTCCGTATGGCTGGGCGAATCGTGGGGCTACGAACTATTTACCTCGATGGCCGACCTGGTGCGCGCGACGAAGCGCATCAAAATCGGCGCCGGCATCGCCAATATTTATTCGCGCACCCCGGCTCTGATCGCCAGCACTGTTGCCACGCTCGACGAGCGTTCGGGAGGCCGCATCATTCTCGGCCTCGGCCCATCGGGCGCCAACGTCATCGAGCACTGGCACGGTGTCAAATTCGAAAAGCCCGTCCGGCGCACACGCGAATATGTCGAGATCATCAGGATGATCCTGCGCGGCGAAAAGCTCGTCTATCACGGCGAATTCTTTAACCTTGAACGCGGTTTCAAGCTGCGCTTCAAGCCGCTGCGGGCCGATCTGCCTATCTATATCGCCGCGATGGGGCCAAAAAACGTCGTGCAGACGGGCGAGATTGCCGATGGCGTTTTGCCGGTCTACTGGCCCGCCAGCAAGTGGGGCGAACTGCGCGAACAGCTTGATGAAGGCGCGCGTATCGCCGGGCGCCCACCGCACAGCGCGGCCATTGCCCCCTACATTACCAGCGTCATCCTGCCGGAGAATGCCGGCGAGCAGGTGCGCCAGGTCGCGCGCGAGCATGCAGCCGCGCCGCTCGCGTACTATATCGGCCGGATGGGCGTCTACTATGCTCAGATGCTCAGCCGCAACGGCTTCGAGGAGGATGTCCAGGCCGTCATCGCCGGCTGGCAGCAGGGCATGAAGAGCGCTATCGCCGCCGTCAGCCAGCGCATGCTCGATGCCACCTCCATCATCGGGACGCCGCGAGAAATGGTCGCCAGGCTCGATCAATGGGCCGCTGCTGGTGTGGATGAGCCGCTATTGAGCATGCCCGAAGGCCCGGTTGATGAAGCCGGCACTCAATTGGGCGCGCTGATGGACGCGTTGAAAGCGGAGCCGTGATTATCCCGGGCCGCGAACGCGTCGGCGTGTTTCAGGCGCTTGCGGATCGAGGGATGCGAGTGAAAGAGCAGCTCGACAATGGCCGGCGGCTCGACTTCGGCCAGGTTCTGGTTAGCAAGGCGCGTCATCGCACTTTTGAACGCCTCGACTTTGTGCGTCGCTTGCAGGGCGTATTCGTCGGCCTGGTATTCGATGGCGCGGCTGTAGCTGTTGCCAAGTGGCATCACCACCAGGCCGAAGAGGCCCATCAGCAAGAAGAGGAATGGCATGTTGGCCGGGTCGGTCAGCGATAGATAGTAGCGCTGCGCCACAACCAGATGCAGCAGCAAATTCGCAACATACAGCCCGCCGAATGTCAATACTGCCTGGCTGATAATCAGCTTCCAGATATCGTGATGTACGTGATGCCCCAGTTCGTGTGCCAGCACCACCTCGATCTCGTCGGGCGTGTAGCGATCCACCATCGTATCGCCGATTACGATACGCCGCGTGTTGCCCAGTCCCATCAGCGCGGCGTTGGCCGCCGTCGTCCTCCGGCTCATCTGCATCGTGAAGACGCCGCGCACCCTTGTGTTGGCGCGCTCGGCCAGCGCCAGCAACCGCTGCTTCAATTCGCCATCGGGCAGCGGCGTGAACTTGTAGAAGAGAGGGAAGATCAATACCGGCGCGAGGTTCGCCATTACGACTGAGAAGAAGAATAGCACCAGGCCAACCCAGAGCCACCACCATGCCGGCTGGAAGGCCAGCAGGGCGTAGATCAGCGAGATTACGGCGGCCTCCAGCACGAGGCCAAGCACGAACTCTTTGCCGAGATCGGCCAGCCATGCCTTGAAGCTCATAACCGAGATCCCGTAACGGTGCGGGAGGACGTAGCCGCCGTAATAAGCCTGCGGGGCGCTGATAATCTGGTAGGCGAGAATGATTATCAGAAAGTAGACCAGGATCTGTAGAGGGTACCATCCCGGCAGCGGCTGCCAGGCGAGCAGCGGCGCCCGGCCTGCCGCGCTCTGAAGCAGGTTGCGCAGCCATTTGTCGAGGCCCGCGCCCAGAACGATGAGCAGGCAGGCGGCGGCTACTCCCATTCCTATGAAGGAGAGCCGCAGGCGTTTGCGCGAGTACTCGCGTGCTTTCTGTTGTCGTTCCTCGTCGATCTCCATGTATTACCCCTTGATCCAGGTATAAAAGAATTTTCTGGGGGACGCCCCGGGCCCCAACAGGAGGGTACCGCCCTCCTGGACCTCCCGCTCTAGCTGTCGAGTGCGCTCAAAATCTTGCGTAGATTCTCCAGTGAGCGTCGCGCGCTCTCAAGAGAGGGAATGGTTGGCTGATCGTGCTCCACAACGTAGATCTGGGCGCCGGCGTCGCGCGCTGCCTTGCAGATGCCCATCTCATCGAGAATACCATCGCCAACCTCGGTGTAATGGCGATCCGGTGTCATATCTTTAACATGGATGAGTGGGACGCGTCCGGCGCTGCTGCGTAAATAGGTGATGGGATCGACGCCAGCATAGGCTGCCCAGTATGTATCCAGTTCAAACTTGACCAGCGCAGGGTTCGTCAGATCGCGCAGTCTGTCGAGAAGATAGCGCCCATCAAGCTGCTCGAACTCGAAATTATGGTTGTGGTAAGCGAAGGTAAGGCCGCGCTCCTGGCAGCGGCGTCCAATAGCATTGAAGCGATCCGCCAGCTTGCTCAGGCTATCAGCTCCACGCAGTTCTGGTGGGAGCCACGGCACGATGAGGTAAGGACAGCCGATAGTCAGGCAGTAGTCGATCTCGCCCTCCAGGTCCTGATCCAGCCTGCTCAACGCAACATGGGTAGCGATGGCCCGCAGCCCTGTTTCCTTGAGCAGCGCTGCCATCTCGCTCGCATGAAGATTGCCGTACCCGGCGAACTCGACAGCCGGATAACCCATCTGCGCTACCTGACGCACGGTTCCTTTGAAGTCCCGCGCCGTCAGATCGCGCACTGTGTATAACTGTAAGGCCACTAACAGATCGCTCATGAAATCTCCCGCTTCTAGACGATAGCTTATCGCATCAGTACAGCCTGAAGTATATCATCTGGAGCCAGCCTTATGTTATCCGGGCGCGGCGCGCCGTTTTTATCATCCCGTCCTATTGTGTTTCTTCATATTTTAGATTACAGTATGTTTTGGATCGATTTTTCTGTAACACTGCGAGTCCGCACTTTCCCGGGCAGTCTGGCGCCTGCGGTACTTCGCAAGCGCAGTGTTGGCGACAGGGGGAGCGGACGCAGCCTGTCCCTCACACCGCCGGCGCTGACGGATAGCCCGCCAGAGACGGCGAGGGGGCCTGAACGGTTACATCTTTCTCCTATTTTTTGGTAGCGTCGTCTTTAGATCGCTGTAGATCAGCACGAAAGGAGCTTTACACCATGCTTTACTATTTCAAAGTACGTGTCGATCACCAGGGCATGACGTTGGATGAGCTATGGGATCTGTGGGAGAAAGAGGCCGGGGCGGCCCTGCCCGCGATGGAGGCGGGGAAGCTCGTCGCGCTCTACAAGATTTCGGGGCAGCGGCGCGTCGTCGGCATTATCGATGCCGAATCCCACGATGAACTGGATCAGATCTTCATGGCCGGTCTGCCAATGTCGCATTACCTGGAGTTCGAGGAGATCTTGCCCGTGCGACCCTACGAAAAGTTTGCCGATGATGTTAAGCGGCGCTGGAAATAGGAATGCGCTCAGTGCGGCTGCCAGCCATGTTGACGGTAGATCGCCAGCGTTTGCTGGTTGCCCGGCACGTAGCTGACCATCGAATAGCTAGAGATGCCCGTGAAAACCGTTGTCGCCGTGCGCAGTGTCAGGCAGCCCAGTTCACTATGCTGCACCTGGAACACGAAGGATGGCGCGGGCCGGCCAGCGGGATAGGTCGTGGAGGCGATGCGCCGGAACTCGGGCATCTCGCGCAGCCTCTTCCAGAGGGCTTTATACTCCGGCAGGTGCGTTAGCGTGCGACTGTTGTACTGGAAATCGCTGACCAGGCGCCGCGCCAGCTCCTCCCAGCCGCGAAAGTGCTTGCGTAATCGCGGCTCGAAGACCAGTTCCAGCAGGTGGGTTTTCTCGGCGCGCTCCACCTCCTGCCGGACCTCGAACAGCGTCATCGCCGCCTCGTTCCAGGAATGCAGGAACCAGAGCCTGTCCAGCGAATGTGCCGGGTAGGCGGTATTCTGTACGAGCAGGCGGGCCAGTTCTCCCAGATCGAGCAGCGTATTTTCGAACTGGTCGGGATCGATAAGCTGGCCGGTGAGCGTCGTGTAGGCGGCGTAGAGACGTTCGCGCTCGGCGCCCGGTAGTTCCAGAGCGCGGGCAATATTCTGTACAACGTGCGTTGAAGGGTGAACACGTTGTCCGGTTTCCAGGTGATAGACATACGTGCGCGAGAGCCGCGTGGCCTGCGCGAGCTGTCCCTGTGACATACCGCGTTGCTGTCGATAGTGTGCTATAAGTTGCGCGAAATCAGAAGCGCTTTGCGTCATGCTCTTCGTATCCTTTTCGCGTTAGACAGGGTGGAGGCAAATTCCACCCCTGCATGTAAGGGCGACCTCCAGGGTCGCCCTGTTTCATCATGCCATAAGATCTGTTAGCTGGCAACGTGTTCATAATCCTCAAGGTGCCATATAATTAAAAGGAAATGGGCTGTTGTTGTTTGTCTGGATGACAGCGTTGTCATCCCCGGGCATCCAGAAGAGGTGCCCCAATGGAGAGGAAATTGCCACATGTCTGACTCATCGCTCATCAACAACACTCCAGCGGACCGGCATTCATCCGCTCAGCATAGCGCTGAGCGCGAAAAGCAAATCTCTGCCGCGGATCAAACCCGGCCCTGGCTGCGTCATTATGAGCCGGGGGTTCCTGCTTTTCTCGATATTCCCGATCATCCCCTGACCTGGCTGCTCGATAACGCGGCGAGCCGCTACCCCGGCCACACAGCCTTTATCTATTATGGCACGAAGCTGACCTACGCCCGTTTTGCCACCCTGGCGAATCGCTTTGCGGCAGCCTTGCAGCGGCTCGGCATTCGCAAGGGGGATCGCGTCGCTATCGCTCTCCCCAACGTTCCGCAGTATCCCATCGCCTTCTTTGGCGCGCTCAAAGCCGGCGCGGTGGTCGTGCCCACGAATCCGCTCTATACCGGCCATGAGATGCAGCACCAGTTGAGTGATGCCGGGGCGCGCGTCATAGTAATGCTGGACTCATTCTACCCGATTGTACGCGAGATACGCAAGGAAACGGCCCTGGAGCATATCATCATTACCAGCCCTGCCGACTTCTTGCCTCCCCTGCTGCGCACCCTCTATCCGCTGAGCCAGCGCGGGGAGAAATTACCGCAGCCGCCGCTCACCCATAAAGAGCTACAGAGCGATCCCATGCTGCATAGCATGCACGAGATGATCGATGCGCATAGCCGTGGCGTGGAGCTATTTAATCTGCCGGAACCGGCTCGCGGCGATGACCTGGCGGTGCTGCAATATACGGGCGGCACGACAGGGATATCTAAGGGGGCGATGTTGACGCACCGCAATCTGCTCGCCAACGCCTTCCAGACGCGTTACTGGACGCCACGCGCGCGCGATGGCGCGGAGACGACGCTGTGTGTGGCCCCTTTCTTCCATTCCTACGGCCTGACCGTTGGCATGAATCTCTCAATCCTGGCCGCGGCTACTATGGTCCTGCTGCCGCGTTTCAAAGCAAAAGACGTAGTGAGGGCCATCAGGCGCTATCGTCCGTCGATCTTTCCCGGCATCCCCACCATGTACATTGCCATCATGCGCGAAGCGGGCCAGCATGCCGAATACCTCAGTTCGGTCAAGTACTGTATCAGCGGCGCGGCCCCGCTGCCGGCGAAGGTGCAATCCGACTTCGAGGCCATGTCGCATGGCAAGGTCGTCGAAGGCTACGGGTTGAGCGAGGCTTCTCCGGTGACGCATTGCAATCCGCTGACCGAGGAGTGCCGCAACGGCAGCATCGGCCTGCCCATTCCCAACGTCGAAGCGGCGATTATCGATTCTGAGACCGGCAAGCCGCTGCCGCCTGGTGAGGTCGGCGAAATCGTAGTGAAAGGCCCCAACATCATGAAGGGCTACTGGAACCGTGAGCAGGAGACAAAGGATGTCTTCATCGACGGCTGGATGCGTACCGGCGATATCGGCAGGATGGATGAAGATGGCTACTTCTACGTCGTTGAGCGCAAGAAGGACCTGATTATCGCCAGCGGCTTCAACGTTTATCCGCGCGAAGTTGAGGAGGTGCTCTTCCGCCATCCGGCGGTTGCCGATGCCGCCGTGGCCGGGGCGCCCGACGAGTATCGCGGTGAGACCGTCGCCGCCTTTATTGTGCTCAAGCCGGGGATCGAGCCATCCGAGCAGACAAAGCAGGATATTCTGGCCTTCTGCAAGCAGGAACTGGCGGCCTACAAAGTACCTAAGATTCTGGAGTTTCGCAAGAGCCTGCCCAGATCGTTGATTGGCAAAGTCCTGCGCCGAGAACTGAAAGTGGGAGGTTCAGGAGGGCAGTAGCCCTCCTGGCGGGGTTCTGGGGTGTCCCCAGAGATTCTCTTCCCCATTTGGGGGAACCGGTTAAAGCGTATCTGGAGGGAAAAATGTCCACAACCATGCAACCTACCGAGCAGGGAACCGCCTTCCTCACCAGCCCGGTGAGCGAGAGCGCCGACAAAATATTCACCCTGGAGCAGTGCAACGAGGAGCAGCGCTGGATCATGGAGTCAAGCGCCACCTTTGTCGAGCGCGAGGTGCTGCCCAGGCTTGATGCCATCGAACATCAAGAGCCGGGTGTCCTGCCCGAACTCGTTAAAAAAGCCGGAGAGCAGGGCCTGCTCTCCATCGAAGTGCCAGAGGAGTATGGAGGCGCGGAACTCGGCCTGCTCACGAGCGTCCTGGTAGGCTCGTCGCTCAACGAAGGCTCCTTCGCCGTTGCCTATGGCGCGCACACCACCATCGGCACCCTTCCTATAGTCTACTATGGCAGCGAGGAGCAGAAGAAAAAGTATCTGCCGAAGCTGGCCTCCGGCGAGTGGATTGCGGCCTATGCGCTGACCGAGCCGGGCGTTGGCTCCGACGCTATGAACATCAGCACGCGGGCCGAACTCTCGTCCGATGGCAAGTACTACGTCCTCAACGGCACCAAGCAGTGGATCTCCAACGCTGGCTTCGCCGATGTGATGGTCGTTTTCGCGCGCGTGGGCAATGAGCGGCCATCGGCCTTTATCGTAGAGACGCACTGGCCGGGCATCTCGACCGGGGCCGAGGAGCGCAAGATGGGTATCAAGGGATCCTCGACGCGCCAGGTCTACTTCGAGAATGCGTGGGTGCCCGCCGAGAATTTGCTGGGCGAACTGCACAAGGGCTACAAAATCGCCTTTAATATCCTCAACATCGGGCGCTTGAAGCTGGGCGCGGGCGCAGTTGGCGGAGCGCGCACGGCTCTGGGCCTCGCCGCCGCGTATACATGCGAGCGCAAAGCCTTCGGCAAATTTTTGCACCAGTTTGGCATGATCCAGAAGAAGCTGGCGCGCGTAGCCGCCGAGATCTATGCCGCCGAGAGCGAGGTCTTCCGCACCGCCGCGAACATGACGCAGGCGCAGCAGGGCGCGGGCAGCGATACCGAGACGGTCTTCAAATCGCTCGAAGAGTACGCAGTCGAGAACTCGATTGCCAAGATTCATGGCAGCGAAGTGCTGGCGCTCGCCGTCGATGAGGGCGTGCAGATCTTTGGCGGCTACGGCTTCATGCAGGAATATCCTATCGAAAAAGCCTACCGCGACGCCCGCATCCAGCGCATTTTCGAGGGCACCAACGAGATCAACCGGCTCGTCGCCTCCGGTACGCTTTTCCGCCGCGCACTCGCCGGCAAAGTCAATCTGATGGGGATCTATCCCCAGGTTGAGGCCCGTGTCAAGACCGGCCAGTCGCCTGATCGCGCCGGAGAAACCATTCCCGCCGAGCTGCGTGAGGCCGTCAATGTGCTGGAGCGTGCCAAAGATGCCACGATCTATGCTGGCGTAAAGGTTGCCATGAAGTACATGCAGGCGCTTGAGAATGAAGAAGAGTTCATGGAGTACCTGGCGAATCTGCTCATCGACCTCTATGCCGTCGATAGCGCACTGGCCCGCGCCACGCAGGCCGTACATCGCGGCGACGAGCAGAGCGCGACACATGTGCGCCTGGCGCAACTGGCTGCCTGGCTGGCCTTCTCGCGCATCCG